>CAZVWV010000052.1:0-22729 GCA_964631745.1 uncultured Bdellovibrionales bacterium | reverse complement strand
CAGCAGTGGAGCTGGTGCATGCGTGTCCGGTAGAAAGGTGGCGGTGATGCCGTAAATTCTTGATTTAAAAAGGGAAAACAGGAATTTGTAGTTTCCGCGATTTGAATTTAACCACGGAGAACACGGAGGTCACGGAGAGAGAAATTCTCAATATTTTCTCCGTGTTCCCCGTGGCCTCCGTGGTTAAAGACCCAAATTACAATGTCTTACCGGACAGCAGTGTGGCGCCCCACTCACCTTCACCACCAGCCTATTCAGCCTCTAATGCTAAGAACCACTCTTGTTACGGAAAGGTCGGGTCAACGCGCACAATGCCGGATTGCTAACTTGCCAAATCGCCGCGCCGAGGTCCGCAAAAGTTGTTTGGCTTAATATGGTAGCAGTGAAGGTAGTGCGACCGTCCGCGGCCCGCGCGCTCGCGGCCACGCTCGAAGCTCCGGTTCCTCCGGCAGTGGGGTTATATATCACATGCGCAAAGCAGTGTGCCGTCGGCCTTGCGCGCGGAAAGAATTAACTTTCTATTGGTATCTGCTCAAAAACCGTGGGTGGAGTGACAGTACGGCTCGGGGCAAGAATATTATGGAGCGCAGACGACCTCGTCTGCCGATGCCGAGAAGTTGCACCAAATCTTAGGCCGACAGGCAGCACCAAGTGCGAGCAGGTGGTGGCTTCGCCCTAAAGAGGAGTGCCGCTATCGGCACCGGCTGACGAGTCGTCAGCGCTCCATAGTATTTCGTGCTTTACCTCCCACCGGCGGCAATAGAAAGTTCTTTGGTGTGATGCGTGGGACCGGGTGCTGTTTCGTAACTTTTTTGCTGCCTGTCGGCCCGAACACTTTTTGCCAACTCGTGAGATCGGCCGCCGAGTCGGCGGCGCTCCCGAAAATCGCTTTTTGCGCTGCAACTCGTTCCGGGTGGATTTCCGATTTAAGTTCTGAGCCCAGCGCTATGGGATCGCCTTGCACTACCCGGCCGAACTGGAGCTCGACGTTCCGGCCGATTCCGCCGCCAAAGCCTTTGCTCGGCAGAGATGAATTTGCTCGTAGGTTACATCGTCCCCCAGCTCATCTTTTAGCGGGCGGAGTTTATCGAAGGTCAGCCTGGCGGCCACTGCAAGTATCTTGGCTTCAATCTCAGCCGGTAACAGTTTAGAGATATCAAGTTTTTCCCCGGACGCTACCATTTGAGCCAAGTGTTGGGTTATTGTTCCCACACTCAGATTTCGTGCCTGTGCGATCTCCGGAACAGATTTGCCAGCTCGGTATTGTTCCAAAGTAACTGCGGCGGTGTTTACAATTCTGGGAGCGTGGGGTTGCTCGCCACTCATCTTCTGGGCTGTGAGCGGCGCTACGGCAGATGAGGGATGTACGGCCTTCCACGTATTCACCGCCGCTACAAAAACCTCACCAAACTGGGCAAGCTTGTTCTCCCCTACCCCGTAAACTTTTGAGAACTGATCCAATGTAGTCGGCTGAAGCCGTGCCATTGCTTGTAGGGTGCGATCCCCAAAAATCATAAAGGCGGGCACATTCCTGTCATTGGCCAATTTCTTCCTTACCAGGCGCAGCTCTTCGAATAAAGATTCATCGAAGGCGCCGCCCACCTGCAAGTTATGGGCTTTGGTCTTAGCTTGCGGCGGTTCGTAGCGCTTCCTGCTCGGAATTAAATCACGCGCCGTGCTGCAACTATCACAAGCGCCGCAGTTATTTCCGCTTAGACTCTCACCGAAATACCCCAAAATAAGTCTGCGACGACACCCGGGGCGGCGTGCATATTCCTCGATTTGCTGTAACTGCCTGCGCGCAACCGTGCGCTCTTCGCCTTCCTTCTGATTTATAAAATACTGCAACTTGAAACCATCCTGCGCCCCGTAAAGAAGGATACAATTACTCGGCAATCCGTCACGCCCAGCGCGACCTGTCTCTTGATAGTAACTCTCAAGGTTTTTGGGGAGATCGTGGTGGATCACGAAGCGGACGTTAGGTTTATCAATGCCCATCCCAAAAGCAACGGTAGCGCAGATCACATTCACTTCGTCGCGCGCAAAAGCCTCTTGATTTGCTAATCGCTGCTCTCGTGTCAGTCCGGCATGATAGACGCGAGCTTTGATACCGTTGGCGCACAAAAAAGTCGTGACCGATTCTGCGGCGTTACGACTCAAACAGTAAATAATTCCTGATTCGTTCGAATGTTCGTTTAAATACCCCAAGATCTGGCTCTCGGGATCGGATTTTCGCACAACGGCATAAAACAGATTAGGTCGGTTAAAGGTCGAGCTAAATGTGCGCGCCGTCTGCATTCCAAGCTGCATGGCGATGTCGTCTCTTACCCTGGCCGTGGCCGTGGCGGTCAGAGCCAGAATCGGGATATTTGGAAAGGTCGCTCGCAGCCCACTAAGTTGCCGATATTCAGGTCTGAAATCATGCCCCCAGGCAGAGATACAGTGGGCCTCATCTATGGCGATTAATCCCACCTTCATCTTACTCATCAAGAATTGAAAATCAGGCATGACCAAACGTTCAGGCGCAACGTAAAGAATCTGTGTCTTTCCCGCCAGTAGATCGCGCTTGCGCGCGGCGGCTTCACTGCTGTCGATGGAAGAATTCAAAAAAGTAGCGCGCACACCGTTTGCCGCCAGGTTATCGACCTGATCTTTCATCAACGCGATCAATGGTGAAACCACCACCGTCATCTCAGGCCGCACCAAGGCCGGAAGTTGGAAACATAACGACTTCCCAGCGCCGGTCGGTAAAATCGCTAACGCGTCCCGGCCTTCTAAAATCTCGGAGATGATTTCGTATTGTAAAGGACGAAAGGAGTTATATCCGAAATACTGCTTTAGGGCTTGATGTAGCTCTTCTTTCATAGGTTAAACGATCGGGTAAAATCTGACAGCCCATTTAAGGCTCAATAGGTCGGCATTGTATGCGATTTTTCCGAAATTTCAAGGCGAAATTAACCTCTGCCTCGCTTACGATCAGACTTCTCTCTTCCGGACCGAGTTTCGGCAGTCCAAGCAAGACCAGTGGAAAAAATATCCCCTTTAATCTTTATTTGCCGTTTGAGCTTACCGATCGCATTTCCATGCGATGCTTCTATCGGAATTAATTTGGCTACAGGCTTGGCATCTTTGGTTATCAGTAAACCTTCCGCTCCGATTCTCCCAAGTAAACCCGGAAGCTGTTCCTTTAATTTTACTGCTGTGATCTTTTTCATATGCGGAGAATACACCCGGCCAGAAAATATGTCTCGTCATATTTTCTGGCCGGCTAAGAAAAAAGCTAGGCGGCTTTCCTAGTTCGATGCCAAGCCTCGTGCCCCTCATGGCCCTTTTTCTTATCAGCCGCGCGGCTAAACACATCACCATCCAAGATGGAACGATCATGCTTTGTGGCGTCATGAGCGTTTGCAATCAGGGCCACCTGATTCTTATCAATGCCTCCCACGGATACTCGTTGATCGCCGGAGTAGATATGCAGTGCCTTTGTGTAAGTCTGCCCGTTACCAGCTGCTACTGTTTCAACGGTGATCTTATTTTTCCCGAATTTAAAACTGGAGTTATTCTTAAAATCCCATTTGTCACCGTCGCTTTCGTTCACATGCGGGTCGCCCCAGATTCGTGTGGCGATGCCGGTTGGATCGGTGATTGTCCAGGCCTGATCCTTGCCGTCGAAGGAAACGAGGTAGCCGTCGTCCGTCTTCACCTGCGGCAGTCCTTTAGCGTCATTGCTAACAGTTAGATCCTTCGTGGCGGGCGGCGTTGTTGTGGGGGTGGTGGTAGGCGTCGTTCCGGTGGTGCCGGTTGTGGTGCCTGTGCCGTTGGTTGTACCGGTCGTTGGATTACCAGTCTGCCCGGTTGTGGTTGTGCCCTGCCCGGTCGTAGTTTGCCCGGCCTTTAGAAGGCTCTGGGTAATGGTCTGAATTAGCGTAGTAAAAAGCTTAAAGATATTCTCCATAAAGCTTTGGAACATCAAGACCATCTTATCGATCATTCCGGAATCAACTGTAGCGGCGGAGCTGCCGTCTTGTGCTGGGCAGTAGCCCTCTATGTTGATATTTACGATGTTACCCGTCTGGGCTCCGGTAGTCCCCAAAAGGCTACCCGTGCTGCCAGTATCGGCGTTGGCCACATCAGAGATGGCTGCATCGCTAAAATCTAAGTTACTTTGGGTTGGTAAGGTATCGGCTATGGTGGTCATGACTTCTCCTAAGAATAAATAATATTCGCGCGGCATCTAATCTGGAGCCAAAACTGGCACCAAAGCCCACTAGAAAAACCCAGGGCCAGATTAAAGACCACATAGCCTTATCGTGAATTTTTTAAAAAAGTTGCGTGAAAGTGAAAAGAATTTCGCTGAGCTATACGCCAGTCTGGAGCCGCGCCTCGCTCTGAAAGCGAGCTAAGCCAAGGTCAATCAGCTGCGAAATTAGGTCCCGATATGAAACTCCACTAGCCTCCCACATCTTTGGGTACATGCTAATATTGGTAAATCCAGGAAGGGTGTTAATTTCGTTCACCAAAACGGCTCCGTCCGATTTCAAAAATAGATCGACACGGCCCAGGCCTTCACAACACAGCGCCTTATAAGCGCCGGCGGCGGTCTCTTGCGCCTTTCTCACCATTTCCGGAGATAAATCGGCAGGGATGATTGTCTTAGCGCCCTGCGCGCTAATGTATTTGGCATCGTAATCGTAAAAATCGTGACTGCTCTGGGTTGCGACTTCTCCGGGCACTGCCACCTTTGGATTTTCATTACCCATAACAGCGCATTCAATCTCACGCGCGTTCACAGCCTCCTCGATGATAATCTTGTTATCATAATTAAAAGCTTCCGCCACGGACTTTGCCAGCTTCTCAGCTGAGTCTGCTTTACTAATCCCCACAGAGGATCCAAGATTAGCGGGCTTTACAAAACATACCTTACCTAAACTCGCAGCAACCGTCTCGAAAGTAATAGTAGAAATTTCGTGCCGACCAAATACGAGAAACTTAGCCACCGGAATCCCAGCCTGCTGAAGCAAGCGCTTCATGACATCCTTATCCATTCCGACGCACGACCCCAACACGGAAGCTCCCACAAAAGGAATGCCTGCTAACTTTAAAAAACCCTGGATGGTGCCATCTTCACCGTAGGTACCATGCAATACCGGAAAGCACACGTCGAGCTGGGCCGGGCTGCCCTTCTCCGTTATGCTTGCAAAGCTTTCAGGGAGTCTCCGATCTCCAGGAATCGGAAGATGCGCCACGCAGGCCCCCACAGAGGCGTCCTCAATAATATTTTGGTTATCGCTTTCAACAAGAAAGCGTTTTTGATCCACCAGATGCCAACGCCCACTCCGATCAATTCCGATTAAGACCGGCTCAAACCTACCACGGTCAAGCGCCTCCAAAACGTTCCGGGCAGAGCGCAGCGAGACTTCATGCTCGGCGGTTCGTCCGCCGCAGATTAGGCCTACTCTGATTCTGGTTGAGGACCGCTTCAGAAACTAATCTCCGTAAAAAACCAATACCTAACTTTGCCAACGTTGAAGAGCCGCAACAGATCTTTGAAATCTGAGTTCATCCTTACTTAGACCTTTAATCTCACAAGCCAATACTACCAAACGCCAGGCTTCCTTAAACTTCTGCTCGTCGCTGCATTGTTGCCAATAGGCGATATCATCCGAGTCACACATTTCATCTATTTTGCCGTACTTAAACGGCAAGTTGTTTTGGGGCATACTCCTAATATCATATCAGAACTGTTGCATTGCGGCCACGGTAATAACCGGGGCGACCTCTAGATTGGGCGCCATTACCTGGGATGTATTCCCAATTCACAGGACTGCACTATTATCTTGCGATGCCTGCGATATCCTACAATATTGCTAAGTAAAAAGCTCGCCTCTAAAAGAGTTCCCACCGGGGATTTTAAACAGAGATTGTATAACAACCATAGCGTGGTGGCGCCCATCATCATGAGGCGTAAGCGTTTACCTTCTCTTTGGAAAGCAGCGATTGTTCCACACACCCCGCCCATACAAGCGATTAAACTTGGATATCCGCCGTAAGTGGCGGCTGTCAGAATCACCGTAACAGTTACGAATACTGCCACCAGAGCGTTGTGCCCAGGAAACTTTCGCGCTGCAAAAAAACGCAGTGCCGAAAACGCGGCCAATGCCGCTCCACTCCAAGCATGCAACAGCGCAAAGTGCAGCGCGTAAAAAACTGCGCTCACAACTAGGACCGCCAATACCCGAGTGCGATCTCTGCATTGCCACGAGATTAGGTCACAAACGAATGTCCCGGTCGCAAAGAGCTGTGATAAGAGGAAACTTAGGTCATACATTGTGGGACTTCGTTATGAGAAACCACCTTGCGGATACTGTAATTGAGCCAGTTTGTGTAAGATATTATCTTAAACTGACATAACTTGCTCAAGATTTAGCTTGCAACCGGCTGAAAATACTAGCTATAATTACATGTCTCTGGCTGCTGAAGCAATTAGTTAGTTTCCAAAGATAAGGAATAAGGGCGACGAAGGGTATATAATGTGTCGTCGTATTCGGAGCCTGCCCACTTCCAGTCTTCAGATTAAGTTGAGCTTGAAGCCTCCGTGGATGGAGTCACAGTAATGAAGCCTTTAAATATCAGAGTTTTGCTTAGCGTCCTAATTGTTTTGGCGATCGCCCCACTCAATGCTGGAGCACAGGATCTTTCTCGGTTAGGGGGAGACCTTACTAGCGACATGCCGCTTTTTGCCGCGCTTGAATTGCCCGCTCCGAATATCACATCGCATGAGCGTTTCTTAGATCACATCGCCGGGCATAGTGACTTTCACGGCTCGTTCGAATTTTTCAAAAAAAATGGGCAGTCTGTATTAGGACCGCTTTTTAATCACAACGCCTGCGGCGCTTGTCATGTTAAAGACGGTCGCGGAGCTTTAAATTTTCGGCGCTCCCCCGAGGGCAGCGCCATGCTTATTAAGGTCGCGTTAAAAGGCCTGAATGCGGACGGTTCCCCGCGACCGATTCCGGGGATTGGGGAACAGCTACGGGACCACACTATCAATGGAAGGACTAAATTTAATATCTCGTTGCGCTGGCAGAAGATTCAGGGGCGTTATCCGGACGGAGCCGCTTACAACTTAAGAAAACCCATTTTGAAATTTAAGGTTCCACACTATCAGCAAGAGAAGATAGCTTTTTCTCTGCGCATGACGCCGCCCACAATTGGCATGGGATTGTTAGAGGCCGTGCCTGAGGCAGCTATACAAGCCCTGGCCGATCCTAGTGATACAAACCGGGATGGGATCTCTGGGCGCGCGCAATTCGTTCCAAATCATGAATCGGGCCAGTTCGCCTTGGGCCGTTTCGGATTTCGCGCCTCGCACCCGACCGTTAAGCAACAATCGGCCGCGGCCTTTTTTAACGATATGGGCATGACCAACGAGATCTTTAGCGACAACTCCGGCATCGAGCCTGAAGTCGACCCGGCCACTATGGCACGCGTTGTCCTGTACCAACAGGTCGCGGGCGTGACCCCTTCCCGAGATCAGGAAAAACCGATCGTGCGCCGCGGCAAGCAACTATTTCAGGCCATCAACTGCCATGGGTGCCATACCCTAACGCTGCGCACCGAGGCCAGCACAGTGCCGGAACTAGCCAACCAAGAATTTCATCCCTTTACTGATTTACTGCTGCACAATATGGGGCAGGATCTTTCTGACAAGCGCGCTGAGTTCCAAGCCAGCGGCCACGAATGGCGCACTACCCCGCTTTGGGGAATTGGACTTACTGAGTTTCTCATTAGCTCTGCCAACGGAAACCGCCCGCCACGCGTGGGGTTCTTACACGATGGCCGCGCACGTACGTTAGAGGAAGCGATCTTGTGGCACGGCGGCGAAGCGCGGCGCTCACGAAATGCTTTTAAAAACCTGGATGCTGCCGACCGCGCCAAGGTTATTGCGTTCTTGCAGTCGCTGTAATTTCCTTACAGCAACCCAGCCAAAGACTCCAAGGATGTCTGGCTGATGCGGAACTCGTGCTTGGGTGCCTCTTCTTCCTCTTGGCCCTCAACCTTAATCTCTTTATCTGAGTATTCAAGCAGTCCGGAACCCGCAGGAATTAAGCGTCCCATGATTACGTTTTCTTTTAGGCCGCGCAGTAGATCCACTCGTCCCGAGACAGCTGCTTCTGTAAGAACTTTAGTTGTCTCTTGGAAGCTGGCTGCAGATATAAACGAATCAGTTGATAGCGCTGCCTTGGTAATACCAAGCAAGAGCGGTTCGTAACTGGCTGGCTTGCTGCCGGCCGCTACTTGCCGATGGTTCTCGACCAATACTCTCCAACGCTCGACGTTGTCGCCAGGCAGGAAGAGCGTGTCTCCGCTGTCAGCGATGCGCACACGTCGTAACATCTGACGCACGATTACTTCGATGTGCTTGTCGTTGATGCGCACACCTTGTAGACGGTAAATTTCCTGCACTTCATTGACCAGGTAAGCAGCCAAAGCAGTCACGCCTTCAATACGTAAAATATCGTGAGGGTTTGCAGCTCCATCCGTCAAGGCTTCGCCTGACTTCACGCGATCTCCCTTCTGAACGGCCACGTGCTTGGTCTTTGCTACCAGGTACTCACGTTGATCGCCGTAGTCAGGGGTGACCACAATCTTACGTTTGCCACGCTGGTCTTCGCCGAAATCAACTATGCCATCAACCTCGGATACAACAGCCGGATCTTTTGGTTTGCGAGCCTCAAACAGTTCGACAACTCTTGGGAGACCTCCGGTGATATCCTTGGTCTTTGTGGTAGCGCGCTCTCTCTTAGCAAGCACGTCACCCGCGTCGATATCGGAGTTATGCTCAACAGTGATGCGCACACCAACCGGTAGGTTATACACGCGTGTTTCACCGTTCTCACCGTAAACCACAATACGCGGTCTGTAATCGGAGGTCTTATCTTTTGGCGGAACGATTTCGCGTTCTACGAAGCCTGTACGCTCGTCAGTACGCTCCTCAACCGTAAACTCGTTGATATCCTGCCACTCGATGCGACCAGCAAGATCGGACAAGATCGGAATAGAGAACGGATCCCACTCGGCGATCATCTGACCGGATTTAACTTCTTTGCCTTCATCGACCTTCAGACGCGCGCCATACACCAATGGATGCCGCTCTCTTTCGCGACCGTCAGTCGGATCAATCACGAGCACATCCGATTTGCGGCTCATTACCACCGAACTTCCGTCACGTCGCCGGGCCAAACGCACCCCTTCAAACTTAATCACACCAACGTAGCGGGTCTCAAGCGAGGTCTGCTCGGCTCGTCCAGCCGCGGCACCTCCGACGTGGAAAGTACGCATGGTTAACTGTGTTCCAGGTTCACCGATTGACTGCGCGGCGATAACACCGATAGCTTCTCCCATGTTGACCACGTGTCCACGAGCCAAATCACGGCCGTAACACATCACGCAAACGCCGCGTGAGGATTCGCAGGTCAAGACTGATCGAATTAGAACCTGATCAATACCGGCGGTAGTGATCTGGTTCGCCTTCTCTTCGTCTATCTCGTGGTTTCGCGGAACTAAGATCTCGTTTGTGATCGGATCACGCACGTCCTCAGCCGCAACACGCCCCAATATACGATTGGCCAACGATTCAATCTCTTCACCACCCTCAACCAGTGCCGTCACTAATAGACCTTCACTAGTCTTGCAATCACGTTCCGTGACTATACAGTCCTGAGCAACATCCACTAATCGACGGGTGAGATACCCGGAGTTGGCGGTCTTTAACGCTGTATCAGCCAAACCTTTGCGCGCTCCGTGGGTCGACACGAAGTACTGAAGCACCGAGAGTCCTTCCCGCAAATTAGCTTTAATGGGTTGCTCGATGATGGAGCCGTCAGGCTTGGCCATCAATCCTCGCATACCGGCAAGCTGTCTAATCTGCTGACTCGATCCTCTAGCGCCCGAATCGGCCATGATGTAGATCGGGTTGAAGGAAGGGCCTCGGCGAGTATCGCCGTTCTCGGCTTTAAACTCAGACGAGGAGATACCTTTCATCATATCCTCTGCAATCTTATCGCCGACATCAGACCAGATATCGATAACTTTATTGTAGCGTTCGCCCGCGGTGATTAGACCTTCCTGATACTGATTCTCAATCTCTTGCACTTTAGCATCTGCATCCCCAAGGAAAATGGCCTTGGACTCCGGAACCGCCATATCATTAATTCCGATCGAGATACCGGCCTTTGTACCAAAGGTATAACCGATATCTTTCAAGCGATCGGCTAATATTACAGTGGCCTTATTTCCAGCCAATCTGAAGCAATCGTCGATCAGGTTACTGATCTCTTTTTTCTTCATGACCTTGTTGTAGTTCTCAAATGGAAGCACTTGCGGCATGTGCATGGCCAATAGCACTCGGCCCACAGTGGTCTTTACACGTTCGCCGTTAACACGCACGGTGATGCCAGCCTGAAGCCCCACTTCCTCAGCGCTCCATGCCATCCAAACTTCGTCCATGTCGGCAAAGGTATGCCCCTCGCCCTTGGCAAAGGGACGTTCGCGAGTCATGTAGTATAGACCCAAGACGATATCTTGAGATGGCACGATAATTGGCTTACCACTTGCCGGACTCAAAATATTATTGGTCGACATCATCAGCACGCGGGTTTCGACCTGCGCTTCAACCGAAAGCGGAACGTGCACGGCCATCTGATCGCCGTCGAAGTCTGCGTTAAAAGCCGTACAAACGAGCGGATGCAACTGGATAGCTTTACCTTCGATTAGAAGCGGCTCAAAAGCCTGCATACCCAATCGATGCAGTGTGGGGGCGCGATTCAACAGTACCGGATGTTCCTTGATAACTTCGTCCAAGATATCCCAAACAACGGGCTTCTCTTTCTCCACCATCTTCTTGGCGCTCTTGATGGTAGTGACATATCCGCGCTCTTCTAGCTTGTTGTAAATAAATGGCTTGAAAAGCTCCAGGGCCATCTTCTTGGGCAGACCGCACTGGTGCAAACGCAGCTCCGGACCGACCACGATTACGGAACGGCCGGAGTAATCCACACGTTTTCCAAGTAGGTTCTGACGGAAACGCCCGCCTTTGCCTTTGAGCATATCTGAAAGAGATTTCAATGGGCGCTTGTTTGGGCCAGTAATAGTTCTGCCTCGGCGACCGTTATCAAATAAGGCATCTACTGATTCCTGAAGCATGCGCTTTTCGTTACGGATAATAATGTCCGGAGCAGACAGCTCAATCAGTCTCTTAAGACGGTTGTTTCTATTAATCACACGACGATAAAGATCGTTCAGATCGCTGGTGGCAAATCGACCGCCGTCTAATGGCACAAGTGGTCGTAGATCGGGTGGAATTACCGGCACGACCGACATGATCATCCACTCCGGCCGGTTGCCGCTCATCATGAAAGAATTCAAAACCTTTAAGCGCTTGGCTATCTTCTTACGACGGGCCTCGGAGCTAACTTCGGCCAACTCGATTCTTAGCTCTTTGACGGTCTTCTCGATCTCCACTTCCTTTAGCATCTGGAGAACCGTATCGGCACCCATACCAGCCTGGAATCCGTTACCGAATTCTTGACGTTTAGTGCGATATTCCTTCTCAGTTAAAAGCTCGGCACGCTTTAAGGTGGTCTTGCCCGCATCAGTAACAATATAGCTCTCGAAATAGAGAACCTTCTCCAGATCTCTTAAGGTGATATCAAGCACGGTACCGATACGGCTCGGTAAGCTCTTCAAAAACCAGATGTGCGCTACAGGCGCGGCCAGTTCGATATGCCCCATACGTTCGCGACGGACTTTGCTCTGGATAACCTCGACGCCGCATTTTTCGCAGACTACGCCGCGGTGACGCAAACGCTTATACTTGCCACAGATACATTCATAATCTTTTACGGGTCCAAAAATCTTGGCACAAAATAGCCCATCGCGTTCGGGCTTAAGGGTACGATAATTGATAGTCTCGGGTTTGGTAACCTCCCCGTGAGACCAGCTCCTAACCTTCTCTGGGCTGGCAAGAGAGATTTTTAGAGCGTTAAATTTGATAGGGTTTTTAGGCTTCTCAAATAAACTAAATAGATCGTCCATCTTAATTCATTCCTCTTAAATCTTCTCTATCTCCCGGAAGTGTTGGCTGCCTTTTGGCAACCAACACTTCCGAGCAACTACACCCGCAACCTGCGCGCGGTCTAATAGCGCAACTAAGCGTTAGCGGCCTGCTCTCCGTTAGCTACACTGCCAGTCGTCGTGCCGAGTTCCTCGTCCTCTGATTCTTCAGCGCTCTTGTCCTCAATCAATTCGACATCAAGCCCCAAAGATTGCAGCTCCTTCAACATAACGTTAAATGACTCTGGCAATCCAGGTTCGAGCACATGCTCGCCCTTGACGATTGATTCATACATACGAGTTCTTCCGGCCACATCGTCAGATTTTACCGTTAAGAACTCCTGCAGGGAGTAGGCAGCACCGTAGGCTTCAAGCGCCCAGACCTCCATTTCTCCCAATCGCTGACCACCAAACTGCGCCTTACCACCTAGCGGCTGCTGAGTGACGAGCGAATATGGTCCAATTGAGCGCGCGTGAATCTTATCATCCACCAAGTGATCGAGTTTCAGCATGTACATGATGCCGACGGTAACTTTCTCGGCGAAGGCTTCGCCGGTACGTCCGTCATGCAGCTGTACCTGCCCACTTTGATCAAGCTCTGCAGATTTTAGAAGATCGCGGATTTCAAGCTCGCTAGCAGCGTCAAATACCGGTGAAGCCACGTGAATGCCACCCATCTCCTTTTGAGCTAAGCGAATGACGTCATCGTCAGTAAGCTTACCTATCATGGCGGTGGCATTTTCCTGCGCTAAAGCGCCGGAGATAACTTCCCTAAGCTCTTGCAAGACGTTCTTTTTTAGCTCTGCGGTGGCATCGACCCTAGGGGCAGCACTTACGGGATCTACAATCTGATCTAACAAGGCCCGAATCTTTCTGCCGATTGTGTAGCAAGCAAACCCTAAGTGCGTCTCAAGAATCTGCCCCACGTTCATACGTGAAGGCACACCCAACGGATTCAAGACGACATCCACGGGAGTTCCATCCGCCAAATACGGCATGTCCTCTTGAGGAACCACCTTGGACAAGACACCTTTATTTCCGTGTCGTCCTGCCAACTTGTCACCAACCTGAATCTTACGGCGGGTGGCAACGAACACCTTGACCATCTTGATCACGCCCGGCGCAAGCTCATCGCCCTCTTTAATCTTCTTGATCTTTTCTTGCAGCAAGGCGCGCTTGTTATTGATCAACTGCCCAGTTCTCACCACGATGCGGTTGATTGTTTCTTGCGCGCTTTCGTCACCAATCTGAATATCACGCAGATACTCGAATGGGACCGACGAGAGAATCTCCTCTGTAATTTGCACCCCTTTGGCTACTAGCTGATTACGTTTATCATCCACCAAGCGCGCCGAGGTCTCCTTTCCAGTGAGAAGATCTCTAATCTCCTTGAGGGCGGCCTCACGGATAATATTAATCTCATCCTTCTGGTCCTGCTCAACTCGTGCAATCTCACGTTTTTCAAGTTCGATCGTGCGCTCGTCTTTGTCAGTACCTTTGCGGGAAAACACCTGAGCGGAGATAACTGTACCTTCGACTCCAGGCGGGACTCTCAGTCCGGTGTCACGCACCTCTCCAGCTTTTTCGCCAAAGATGGCACGCAAGAGTTTCTCTTCAGGACTTAACTGGGTTTCGCTCTTGGGAGTGATCTTTCCAACCAAAATATCTCCTGGTTGGATCTCAGCTCCGATACGAATTATGCCAGACTCGTCCAGGTTCTTAAGAGCTTCTTCTCCGACATTGGGAATATCACGAGTAATCTCTTCCTTACCAAGTTTAGTATCGCGCGCCACGCACTCGAATTCCTGAATATGGATAGAAGAGAAGATGTCATCTTTTACTAAATTCTCATTCAGCAAAATAGAGTCTTCAAAGTTGTATCCATTCCACGGCATGAATGCCACCAAGACGTTCTGCCCTAAGGCAAGTTCCGCCATCTCAGTGCTAGGACCGTCAGCGATAATCTCACCATGCCCGATCTTCTCGCCGGGACGCACAATCGGTTTCTGATTAATACAGGTGTCCTGATTGGACCTTCTGTATTTAACGAGATTATAGATATCCACGCCTGTATCCAGCGGATCATCACTGGTACGATCAGCGCGAATAACGATACGCTCGGCATCTACCGAGACGACCTTACCGGCGCGCTTAGCTTGAATTCCGGCACCGGAATCTCGGCAAACGATACGCTCCATACCTGTCCCAACCAGAGGAGCTTGTGTCCTCAAGCACGGCACGGCTTGACGTTGCATGTTCGATCCCATCAGCGCGCGGTTAGCGTCATCGTTCTCAAGGAACGGAATCAGCGCCGCGGCCACAGATACGATCTGTTTTGGACTGACATCGACCTTGGTCACATCCGTCGAGGGAGCCAGCACATATTCGCCACTCTTTCGAACTGGAATAGTACTGCCTTGGAATTTACCATCATTCCCGACCAGTTTAGTGGCGGGAGCAATGGTTTCCCTCTCCTCTTCGAGAGCGGAGAGATAAACGAAATCATCAGATACCTTGCCCTTGGCATCGACAACACGATAAGGCGCTTCCAAGAAGCCGAATTCGTTCACGCGCGCATAAGTTGCCAGCGATGATATCAAGCCGATATTCGGACCTTCCGGCGTCTCAATCGGACAGATACGACCGTAGTGGGTCGGATTTACGTCACGCACCTCAAAGCCAGCGCGATCACGGGTCAATCCTCCTGGTCCCAAGGCTGAAAGCCTTCGTTTATGGGTAATCTCAGAGAGCGGATTAACCTGATCCATGAACTGCGAAAGCTGCGATGACCCGAAGAACTCTTTCACCACGGCCGCAACGGGCTTGTAGTTAATAAGATCCTGCGGCACAAGCGTATCAATATCCTGCATGCCCATGCGCTCTTTAACCGCGCGTTCCATGCGCACCAGACCGATGCGATACTGATTCTCCATCAATTCACCGACCGCTCTTACGCGACGGTTACCGAGATGGTCGATATCATCGATCGAATATTTAACTGGATCAGTCGAGTTACGAAGCTCCAGAAGATACCGAACGGTCTCTTTAATATCGTCCGGTGTAAGAGTTCCCTGGTTTAAAGCCGGGGCCTCCTTGCCTTGGGCGATGTAGAGCTTGTGGTTAATCTTGTAACGACCAATATCAGATAGGTCGTAGCGCTCAGCATTAAAGAACAAGTTCTTAAAGGTTGCTGCGGCGGTCTCAGGACGTGGCGGATCGCCCGGACGAATTCTGCGGTAAATTTCGATTAAGCTTTCTACGTAGGCGACGTTGGTGAGATAGGCGTAAAGGTCATCCTCTTGGCCCATCTTATCTGTCATTAAGGTCTTCCAGAGCGCTTCACCAATGTGATGCTCGTCTAGATAGAGGGTTCGTAATGCCGTAACCTTCCGCTCTTTAATGGCCGTTAAATTGCCCTGTTCTACGACTTCACCCTTAGTGTTTACGGTATCTGGGGTGAACTGCTGCCCGGCTTTCACCAGCACATTAATTTTGGTGCAGATCTCTCGGCCAATCTTCTCGTCAACCTTTTCCAAGGAAGAGATCACACGATCTTTGATGACATCCCACCCGATTAACACCTCGCCTGCTTCGATCAAGGTCTCGTTTGTTTTGGGGTTCACAACTTTCTCGTCGGCAGTGATGATCGTATCGGCGCTGCACATTCCATAAATCAACTCTGGGTCGACTTCCAACTCAGAGATCTCAGCCTCTTTGATACGGCGGATAACTGCGCGATTAAACTTACCGCCCTGCTTAACAAGCACCTTGCCGCCGTGCTTAATCTCGCGGAAGGCTTTCTGGCCTTCGAGCTGATCGGCGTTAAATAATTTGGTTACAATTCCGCGCTTACCGAAATTAATAGAGTCAGTTTTATAGTAATGCGCCAAGATTTCATCTGGCGACATACCCAAGGCGCGTAGCAAGACACTAGCATTGATCTTGCGACGTCGATCGATACGCACGTGCAAGACATCCTTAATGTCAAACTCCAAATCAATCCAAGAACCTCGATATGGAATTACACGGGCATTGTATAAGAGCTTCCCGGAAACATGGCTTTTGCCGTCGTCGTGACTAAAGAATACGCCAGGAGACCGGTGCAATTGGCTCACGATCACGCGCTCGGTACCGTTCACCATGAAGGTTCCGCGTTCAGTCATCAGCGGAATTTCGCCGAAGTATACTACATCTTCCTTAAGGGCATTCAGATTACGCGCACCGCTTTCAGGATCGACATCCCAAAGCACTAGCTGAATTGTAACTCGTAGCGGAGCGGCCCAAGTCATTCCGCGATCACGACACTCATCAACATCGTACTTTGGTTGCCCCAAAGTATACGAAACGAATTCGAGCGAAGCGGTGTTGTTATAATCTTTTATCGGGAAGACAGACTTAAAGACCTTCTGCATACCGATATCGTCGCGCTTTGCGGGATCCAACGCGGCTTGCAAAAACCGTTCATACGACTTCTTTTGTATGGCAACTAGATCCGGTATCTCAGCAATCTCCCGGATCTTTGAATAGCTTCGTCGTAATCTAAGGTTGGTTTTTATTTTTGAACTCATAACGGTCTCAACGAATTGAACGGCAAAAGGCTCCGCGGACACACAGTCCCTTTCGGAGCGATTCTTCCGGTCAAATTAAATAAAAATTGTGATCAGCGTTCTCTAATTCCGATAACAAAGCGCCGTGTCCCGACTGCCGCAAATTATATTCAGAAAACACAAGTAGGTGCAATAGCTTATGCCGTGACCGAAACGAGGTTTCGGCCACGGCAGCGCTGGTTACCCTACTCTAGCTCCCAGCCTGTCCCTGTTTAGGGCACTACTTAAGGGTAGCTTTGGCCCCGGCTTCCTCAAGTTTCTTCTTGAAGTCCTCGGCCTCTGCCTTGCCAACGTTTTCTTTGAGGGTCTTAGGAGCAGCGTCCACCAAGTCCTTAGCCTCTTTTAAGCCAAGTCCCGTAATCTCGCGAACGACCTTAATGACCTTAACTCGGTCAGTTCCGGCGCTATCGAGCACAAGGGTAAACTCTGTCTTCTCCTCAGCAGCAGCGGCAGGTGCAGCGCCAGCGGCCATCATGGCAACCGGGGCAGCAGCAGACACTCCAAGCTCTTCCTCTAGCTTCTTTACGAGCGTGGCAGCATCCATCAAAGACATATTCTTGATGAATGTGGTAACTTGCTCCAATGTTACGCTTGATGCTTCACTCATGGTTCACTCCTATTTCAAAAAATCCAAAAATAAAAATTATTCCCTAAATTTCTTAAGCCTGACCCTGTTTGTCACCCAGTTTGTCTTTGTATGCGGCGAGTAAACGCGCCAGCTGTTCGGCTGGTGCCTTCATCACGCGCAACAACTGCGTAGCCGGTGTATTAATAAGCGCCAACAGCTTAGCCAAGGTCTCTTCCTTGCTTGGCAAGCTCGAAATCGCTTCTACCCCCGCTTTATCGACGAACTTGTTCTCGAACCAGCCACCTTTTATCTTAAAGTGCTCATGCGCTTTAGCAAAATCTGCTGCCACCTTAGCCGGTCCAACAACATCCTCTTGCGAAAGGATTACAAAGCTCGTCCCATTAAACAGCTCAAGAAATTTTTCAATGTCGGTTTTCTCTGCGTCTTTTAGCACCTTATTGACAGCAAGTTTAGCCAAGGTATTTTTCACAACCTTGCCGCGCACCCCTTTGGAGTTTAGTTGCTTGCGAAGATCGGTTACCTGAGCAACTGTCAAACCTCGATATTCCGCCAAGATCGCCATCTCGGCCGCTGTCATGCGCTCCGCTAACTTATCAACTTCCGCTTGTTTCTCTGCTTTATTCATGTGCGACCTCGCTCTCTCTTAGTTTTCCTCTTAGCCTTCTTCCAGGAACTCTGTATAAATAATCTGTATTAAATAAACCTTGCTCTTAAACCGATCTAAACTCAGAAAGATCTACCTTAACGCCAGGCCCCATCGTGAGACTCAAAGTTGCGGTCTTAAGGTAAATGCCCTTACTGCTTGATGGCTTGGCCTTTATTAAGGCCTGCATAATGGCGGCCACGTTCTCTTTAATTTTATCTGCGCCAAATGATGCTTTTCCACAGGCTACGTGCACGATACCGGCTTTCTCAACGCGGTATTCGGCTCGACCAGCTTTGACTGCCTTTACAACATTACCCACATCGGCGGTGACAGTGCCGATTTTTGGGGACGGCATAAGACCACGCGGCCCTAAAACCTTACCGATCTTTCCAACCTGGCCCATCATATCAGGGGTGGCGACTACGGAATCAAAATCCATAAAACCACCTTTGATCTTTTCAACTAAATCTTCAGCCCCAACCTCGTCCGCTCCGGCATCCTGGGCTTCTTTTGCTTTGTCGCCACGGGCGAACACAACCACACGGATATTCTTGCCAAGCCCATGAGGCAAGGCCACACTGCCGCGAACGTTCTGCTCTGCCTTTCTGGAATCAACTCCCAACCGAATCGACAGATCGACAGTTTCGTCAAACTTGCAGGACTTGCTTTCCGCCACGAGCCGACAGGCTTCAGCAAACGGATACAAAGTCTCGACCTCAATCTTCTCTCTTAGCTTCTTAATTCTTTTTCCAGCCATAAAGTTCCAAACACATCTATCAAATCAAAACACAGTTGGCGCGAGCCTTACACCAAAACCATCCCTGCGGATGGCCTCTCCATCACTTAGCCAGACCTCAACAAAGCGCGACTCTTTAGCTCTTTCGCATTTTCAGCTTTATCGCAGCTCTATTCTAAGTCAAAATTTTAGGTCTAATTAGGACCTTCGCATCAACCCGTTACCTCTATCCCCATACTTCTGGCGGTACCACACACGCATTTATAAGCCGCGTCGACATCGTAAACATTCAGGTCTTGAATTTTCACCTTGGCTATCTCCATAGCCTGAGCCTTCGAGACCTTTCCAACTTTGTCACGATTCGGAACGCCAGAGCCCTTTTCAGCCTTGGACGCCTTCAGCAAGAGATAAGAGACCGGTGGGGTTTTGATCTCGAAGGTAAAGCTTCGGTCCTTGTAGATCGTGATGATAACCGGAGTTACCTCACCAGCGCTTTTCTGGGTTTTTGCGTTGAACTGCTTGCAAAACTCCATAATATTAACGCCGTGCTGACCCAATACAGGACCAATCGGAGGAGCAGGATTTGCCTGCCCGGCTGGGATTTGCAGTTTTACCTGCGCTTGAACTTCTTTAGCCATTTAGATTTTCTCTAAAAGATTCTTTCTTTATGTTCTATTCTTTACCTAACTTTTCTCCACCTGGAAAAAGTCAAGTTCAACCGGGGTGGCGCGACCAAAGATACTGATGAGCACGCGCACTTTACCCTTTTCAGGGTTAACCGCGTCAACCGTGCCGTTAAAATCAGTAAATGGTCCGTCTATCACCTTAACGGCCTCGCCTTGCTCAAACGTCATGCGAGAACGTGGTGAAGTTGCCCCCTCCTCGACCTGCGCAAGGATACGACTCACCTCTTCCTCCGAAAGCGGCGAAGGGTCAGTAGCATCCCCCACAAAACCCGTAATTTTTGGGGTCTCTTTCACTAAGTGCCAGCTATCTTGGTTCACTTCCATTTGAACTAAGATGTAGCCAGGAAAAAACTTCCGACTAGAAGTCTTTTTCTGACCGCGTATCAGCTCAACCACGGTTTCCTGCGGCACGCGCACCTCACCAAAAACAGGCTCCATATTAAATGTGCGAATGCGTTCATCAAGGGCTTGCTTGGCCTTAAGTTCAAAGCCGGAATAGACGTGCACCACGTACCAGTTCATGCGCGAGGTATCTTTGCCGGAGTTGTCACGCGGCGGGCGAACTTTCTTCTCTGGTTCGGCATTCTCAGCATTTTCAGAATCGCCGGGCTCCGCCACAACGGGCTCAGAGGTCGCATCAATTGAAGTTTTTACGGGTTGATCGTTACCGTGCGATTCGGTCGCATCGGAGCCCAAGACTTCAACGTTCGCCGCGCTCTCTGTGGCCGCTTCAACGGCTTCGAGGTTATCTGTAACTTGTGAATTTTCGTCAGTCATCTTAAAAATCTTTTTCAGCTAAAGTTTTGCATACGCATTGGCATATTTTTTAGCTGAAGCTCCAGCGATATTTCCCTAACCAAGTAAAGCCACCATTAACTGCTTAAAAATCATATCTAGCGCCATTAAGCAGATTGCTATGAAGCAGATAATAAACAGAGTCGCAATCGTTAGCTGCGTAGCCTCTTGCCGCGTGGGATGGCTGATTTTCTTCAGCTCATCGACGCTGGCACGAAAGTATCCGAGCCCTCTCCCAACAGTCGACTCAGTCGTATTTCCTGCCGCATTCACTTGATTACTCATATCAAAAAATTCTCATTTGCCAAACAAAACCAGCGCACACACCACCCTGCTTTGACTCTTCGCTTTTCCGTCCAGCCCCCGAAAAATTACCGCCGTAATATACCGACCGTACTATAACGACCGTACTATTACGGCCATCCTAATTACGAAGCCCAAAATCATGCTAAGTCGCTGCTTTTGCTGACCTGTCCCACAACAAAATGGGACGAAAATTTTAGAGATGGGACTGTAGCAAATTTATAATCTAACTGCAAACACTGGCAGAAATTAACTTTGAAACTAGAGCAAATTAATTCAAAGGCGCGTTCCAGCTCGAAACCTGGCAAGGCGAACGGCTAAATCGGGCCCGCTGACCCAAATCGAATCATCGCCCGAACGATGATATAAGCTAATGAATTCAACAAGATACAAAAATGGTGAGGGAGGGATTCGAACCCCCGTAGACTTACGTCAGCAGATTTACAGTCTGCCGCCTTTAGCCACTCGGCCACCTCACCCGAGGAGAAAAATAAAGAAATAAGCGGCAGACGAGACTCGAACTCGCGACCCTCAGCTTGGAAGGCTGATGCTCTAGCCAACTGAGCTACTGCCGCATTTCCTTTGTTATTACCACCAAAGTCGATAACAAAGCAGATACAGCCTCCGAACTAAGTCAGCCGGGCGCTCTAGAGGAGGCCCATATTAATACAAAAGCGACATAATACAAGTAACCAAAAAGTCGATTGGGCTACAAATCGCTTTACAGGTTTAGCTTGGATGAAAGCGCCCTGCTCTCATAATCAATACAAACACCAAGAGCATCAAGCAAGTCAGAGCCGATAATAGCATTAAATCCAAACTTTGTAGAGACATCACCGAACTCAACCTCAAAGTCTGAAATCAATTTGTTCACAAAATTGATGCCGTCTACCCGCTGAATCACAACATCCTGACTCCCACCAACGCCCGCAAGCTCTACAATCCGTGAAGCCCGTGAAGGATCCAATTTAAGCAAATTAATATCCAATGCCGTGCCCGCCGAACCAGTATCAACTAAGGCATCCGCTTTAACTTTCACCTTTGTGCTGTATTCAAACACAATCGGCAAAATAATTAACCCGCCAACAAGCTCAAACCTAATCATCCAAATATTCGCATACTTGGACGTCTTTCAATTACAAAGCGATCCTGATAATCAGGAGTGCAAATTACAGCCTTTTGTCCTTTTCGCTTCAAATCACGATATGCATCATACATCTCATTAATCGTGTCGTAGACGTGATAGTAACGAGCACTCAGTATCTCAATCTCGCCGGTTGAAAGCTCGTTCTCATCGTAATCAACAAGCACCAAGAACTTACTTGGATGTTCCTCACGGATCTTTTTGAATGAAGTCGTTTCCATAATTGACCTTTCAACTCTAATAAATTAAATCAGAGTCACCAATTTCCCGTTATCGTATCTAAAAAGTTTCTCCTATGCTCGCCGTTCTTGTAGCAAGGCAAGTGTGCAACTGTGATATTTTTACGATTTCATTGTTACAATCAAGAGTATCTACCACCAAAATTCCATCAGCTTGATTGATTTCGTCAATTGAAACCTCAAGTACCTTTGCTATCTCTGTGCCAATAGCTGCTGCGACTCCAGTTAATGCGCCGATGTAACCTATGCGCAGATTTTCTGCTAAGCCGAGAGAAGGGGAAATAAATAATGAATATGAAATAATCGTTATGAGTAGCAGCAGGCCCTTTGTAGTTTTCATCAAAGTATTTTGTCAATCTAAAATCATACTGGTCTGCTACAAAATCTTGGAGCCAACTGTCGGACTCGAACCGACGACCTGCGGTTTACAAAACCGCTGCTCTACCAGCTGAGCTAAGTTGGCAAGGCTATTATAAAAAGATGTGTTTAGGCTACCAGGTCTAACAATAACTTTCAACCGAGCACACCGCCGACTGAAGTTTAGACCAAGTGTAACTTTAGTTCAAAGCCCGGCCTGAAATTTTAAGCCTATCAGCACGAACTATTGTCGGCAGCACTCTTTTCCCGGCCTTCCAATTTCTTAGTACCCGTTCACCGCTCTTTGTGGAGGCCGCGAAAAACATTCCGAATCTGTGTTATTTACTTCGCAATAAATCTGCCTGATAATCCCCCAAGTCACAAGCCCACGTAGCTCAGCTGGTAGAGCACTTCCTTGGTAAGGAAGAGGTCATGGATTCGAGTTCCGTCGTGGGCTCCATACGCCTGTAGCTCAATTGGTAGAGCAACGGATTCCAAATCCGTAGGTTGGGG
>CAZVWV010000051.1:7021-22893 GCA_964631745.1 uncultured Bdellovibrionales bacterium | reverse complement strand
AGTGTCACAATCCCATTCTTCTCAAGTCCAGTGATGGTCGACTCTAAAACTACGCACCTTGCCCCCTATTTGCCTAAAATGTGGTGCAACTTCTCGGCCCAACCATGAACATAGACCAGCGGGGTCGTCCGCTCTACATAATATCCGGGCAAGCTAGTAACTAGCCCCGCACTATCTCACCTGACACGCTTTAGCATGATAGTAGTGACGTCATCTTTTAATATACGTCCTCCCCGCCAGCTTTCGAAATCGGCGAAGATCTTCTGAAGAACTTCGGCCGCAGAAGACGCAGGAGCGCTATTCAACATTAACTTCTCCATGCGGTCGGTGTTATACATGATCGAATCCATGTTTTGAGCCTCGGGTATACCGTCGGTGTAAATTAAAAGCAGGTCGTCGGGCAGCATCTCATACTCCTCCAGCGCATACTCGGCGTCATCCAAGAATCCAAGCGCTAGGCCGGGAGCTTTCAACTGCAGCACTTTCCCTTCGGCGCGCTTTAGGAGTAAGGCGGGTGGATGTCCGGCGCGAGCAAACTTTACAACTCCCGTCTGGGGATCGAACAGATAGCTGCACCCCGTTACGAAACGTCCTTCTGGCAGAACGGGCGACATCAAGGCGTTCATTTTTTCCAGCAGCTTGTCTGGGCTTTCCTTGTCAGTTGCCGCGGAACGCGCCAACTTTGTCATGGCGCAAATGAAGGCTGCCGACAATCCATGGCCAGTGACGTCTGCGATCTGTACGGACACTTTTCCATTGGCGAGCTGCTGCACATCGTACCAGTCTCCCCCTACTCCATCTAAAGGTTGGTAGGCTGCCGCGAGCTCAAAGCGATCATCAACAGGCAAACTTGTGGGTAATAAGGTATCTTGAATCTGTTGCGCTTCCTGGATCTGCCTAGCAAACTTATCGTTTAAGTCGCGAAGAGCCGCGTTCATATCGCCCAACCTAGCGTTGTGACTATCGGCCCCGGCAATCTTTCGGAGACGCAACTGCACCGCGATCTTGCTGACCACGGCCCCGACCGAGTATGGCTGTTCTACAAATTCAATACGTTCGATATTGCTCTTAGCTTGTTCAATCTTTTGAAGGTCGCTTGTTAAACATACAATCGGAACGATGCTTGTGGTCTCCTCTGCTCGGAAGAAGGCACATAGATCCAACCAATTTTGGTCCATGCTTGAGTCGATCAAGATCAGGTCAATCACGTTACCACTCACGAGGTCCGGCAGGGCCTGGCCGTCGGCGCATGAAATTAGCTCGTAGCCCATTTTTTTGAGCAACGAAGCCAGCTTCTGGTCGTTATTACCAACAATTAACAGTGAATCCACGCTTTCCCCAATTGATATGGTCCGTTAGTATCATTATCCTAGAAAGAGCATTGGAATCTACTACGGTGGCGAATATGGCTGAATCTCTTGAGGTTTTCTAGGAATTGGTACTCACCCTAGCGCTGCTAGGGTTCCGTGCCAATTCCGTCGAAAACTTCAAGATCTTTAGCCATCTCCGCCACCTCGCTACGATTCAACTGCTCTTTCTAGGATTATCGGCTAAGGTTAGGCGCTTGCTTAAGCACTAATTCAGCCCGTTTTTTAGCACATTTTAAAGAGTTACTTCAAAGGATTATTAGGTGCCTACTCCCAGCGATAGTCAAAATAGCGCTGAATCAACCCTGGGCAGTTTTTTCATGTCGCAGGACATCCTGGCGACCTTGCTCTTACTGTTGATCACATTCCTTCTTAGCGTCGCCCAGTCTTATCTGAGCGATTCGATAACCACATCCGCTTTCTTGCTGACTCTTTTAGAGCGCCTTCTCAATCTTGGATTTCTCTATCTAATTACATTTAGAGCCCTAACCAGAGTGGGCTTACCAAAAATATCCATTCGGGAGCATCTCAGTCGCTTGGGAATTTTGCTGGCATACGGAACGCTTCTGTGGTTCACGGTGACAGTCCCGGTAATCGCAATTTTTATCAACATGCCGGTCTTTCAGAAATTCATCTTCACCTTACTTTTATTCCCCTCGATTCTGTTTTCTTTTAGGTACTTTTTTTATTTCTTTCCGATCATTTTAGGGGTGCGGAGCACCACTCAGATTCTCAGGATGGCTTTTAAGATTGGCACAGCCCAACGTTTTACGGCGATCAAGATCATTATTTCGGCCATGGGCTTAACCTCCCTTTGCATCGCCGTGGCTTTATTCCCCGCTCCCGATGGACGCATCCCGCTGCTGGTAAATCTGGCGGATTCTTTCCAGGCCCTATTTTGGATCTCCTCAAGCTACTACGCCATCGGTTTTAGTTTACGCCATTTAGAGCAATCAAGCTGGAGCGCGCTTGGCCTCGACCCCTACCGTGAAGCACGCTTGGAGACCCTGACTTTACGTGCACCCGCAATTTTGAACGGTATTTTTAACCCCCGACGCGGATTTTTCTTCCTGATGTTAAGCCTCATGATCTGGAGCTTTAATACAGTGCGTATCGCAAGCAGCGCCCCAGCGCCAAATATCACTGTAATGTCTAGTATTACCCGTCAACAGACGGCACAATTAAAACTTAAATTAGTGGATCAGGACTATCTCTTTCACGGTTTTATTCCTATGCACTTTGCGATAGCGGGAACAAATCGTGAACTAGTATGCGCATCCCCAAAGAGTGCACGGCTAGAAGACCTCAGCGACTCTCTCTATTCCCTACCACATTCGGCTCCATCAAGAGAGCTGACCCTCGAATTTGATTGCACGCGTAACGCTGAAGAACTATCTAAACTTGAAGATTTACATCTCTGGTATCGGCAGTATAAGGTCCTACCTCTCAGATTCGCTCCTGCGCCCACACAGAACATTACAGGGCAACTCAATCACGAATGAGCTAACATCTAATGAGCTGAGATCTATTGCAGCCAAGGAAGTTCCGACTCAAGATTTCTAATTACGTCGCGCAAGCCAACATCCGAGGGCGCGACCACTACTCCGCCTTTGGCGCTCGAGGCGAGCCTTCCCAATACCAACTGCGCTTCACTCGCTGAATCACCTGCCTGCACCTGGCGCACCTGGTCTGCTCCAAAGAAGGCCAGATCCTCCTCAAGAGTTTCCCTGCTATTAGCCAAAATAAGCATACGATGGCCGTTGATCAAGACCGCAGCCGGTTGATTGCCTGAATATGGGACGTAAAATCGCTTCATGATTGTTAAACTAATCATAGGCAACTCTCATTTCAAGGGGCAATGGTTTATATCATCTTAAAAGCGCTGTTCAAGTAGGGCTGTTTCGCTAGAGAGAGCTTATAGACGAATTGGTAATTGCTCATGCACTCAGGGTGGTTTTCCCCTCCGTGTAACTCCGTGTCCTCCGTGGTAAAAATCCTGAATAGTTTCACCACTGAGGACACGGGGTTTCACGGAGGGGGCCAATTCATATATGGAGTTTCCCGGGGTTAATGAGTAGTTACACGAATTGGAGAGAACCTACCATAATTGCACAAAAAGTGGCGGCGAAGCCCTCAAGTGAGCAATTACAATTTATCTCGCTCGAACTAACGCTGTCCGAAAAAGCTTCCCAGGTAACTGCACCCCCACTATCTCTTGGGCCAGTTTTGCTGCTTCCACATAGGCGCTTAAATTCAGGCCCGTGGCGATTCCCATACTCTCACACATAAAAGCTAGATCTTCGGTACAAATATTACCGGCCGCGCCGTTTGCGAACGGACAACCGCCCATGCCCCCTACTGAGGCGTCGAAAATCCCTATACCTTCCTCTAACCCGGCGCAGGCATTTGCAAGCCCGCTGCCGTAAGTATCATGCAGGTGCAAGGAGATGGTCACATATGGGTAGTTCTTCTTGACCTTTCGTACTAAAGTTTTGACGCTGATAGGGGTCCCTAGTCCGGTTGTGTCTGCCAATGAGATCTCTTGAAGCGGCGATCCCAGATCTTCCGAAAGCTGCATGGCTGGACCGATCACAGACATCACCTTATCCGGACCAATCTTTCCTTCATAGTGACAGCCAAAGGCGCTTGAGATCATCAGAGCCTGGGGTGTCTTACCAAACCTCTTGAAGCTTGCGACCCAATCGGGCATTTTAGCAAGCATCTCGGCGATACCGCAGTTGTTATTTTTTTGTAGAAAGGTTTCACTCGCCGCTATATACAACCAGCCTTGATTATCCAAACGTTTGCTCTGCTCGGCGCGCTCGAAACCGGCAGGATTCAGATACAGTCCGGTATAATTTACTCCCGGTGTACGTTCGTAACCGGCAACAATCTCTTCAGCATCTGCCATCTGTGGAACCTTATCGGCCCTAACAAAGGAGCAGATCTCAATGTCTTTTACACCAGTCTTGTTAAGTGCAGATATCAGCTTAAGCTTTTTTTCCGTAGGCACCACCTGCGTAAGAGTTTGAAAACCCTCGCGCACACCCACCTCTCTAATTCGGATCTCTCTCGGAAACGCCATACGAAAACACACGTTGTTAAGCCACTGACTAACTATCATACTATACATATGTCATCAATTTTTAGCTCCTTCCTAAAAGGGGCCAAATCCGGCCAAACTGTGGGTTTAGCTGAGATACAGGAAGCCAAGCAGCGCATCGGCAAGAATTTGCCCGTGACGCCGCTGACCGAGAGCCCGGCCCTGAGCGAACTCTTGGGGAAACAGGTCTTTCTCAAGTGGGAAAATAAGTTACCTACAGGTTCCTTTAAAGAGCGGGGAGCGCTGAACTTCCTCCTAACGCTAGATCCCCCAAAAGCCCAAAAGGGGGTTTGCGCCGCCAGCGCCGGGAATCACGCCTTAGCCTTAAGTCTTCACGCCAAACTACTTGGGATTAACTGCTGCATAGTCATGCCCAAGCAGGCTCCGCTTATCAAGGTTGAATGCACCAAGCGAAACGGTGCCGAGGTCATACTGCACGGATCAAACTTCGATGAAGCTAGGGAATACGCCGGATCGTTAAGTAAACAGCGCGGGCTGACATTGGTCTCGCCCTACGATCATCCCGCAATCATCGCCGGGCAAGGCACCTGCGGACTTGAGATCTTGGACCAGCTAGACGAGTTTGATTGTGTCGTCTCAGGCGTGGGAGGCGGCGGGCTAATCTCGGGCCTATCCGTCGCCATAAAATCGGCTAAACCAAAGGTCGTGATAGTGGGTGTTCAATCGGAGTGGGCCACGGGCGCGCACACGCACGTTAAACGCCAGTCACTTTTTCCAATTTCTACGATTGCAGATGGCATCGCCGTAAAGCAAATCGGACAGCTGCCCAGAGTTTTAATCAAAGATAAGGTAGACCTACTGGTGGCCGTTAGCGAGCAGGAGATCGCCAAGGCCATTGTAACTTTTCTTGAACTAGAAAGATCTGTGGTGGAGGGTGCAGGCGCTGCTGGCTTAGCGGCCCTGATGGCCGGACATATCCCCGCAACTTGTGAGCGCATCGTACTGGTGGTCTCGGGAAGCAACATCGACATGAACGTTTTGGCGCGGCTGATAGAACGGGACATGGGCGAAAGAGGAAGACTCCTAAAACTTATCGCATCTGTGCCGGATAAACCTGGATCGTTGCACCTGACAGCGGGGGTGATCGCCTCTGCCGGAGCCAATATCTTAGAGACACTACACGACAGAACCTATTCCCACATCCCTGGAAACGTAGATATATCGTTCCTGCTTGAGGTTCGAAATGCGGCCCACGCCTTTGAGGTGATACAGGCCATGCACGCCGCCGGTATTGCGGTAAAGGAAGAGGATTAACTACTCTTGCGTTAAGGCAAGCGCAGCCACCACAATGTTTTGTAGATTCTCAGCTTGCGCTAAGTATGCAGGCTTGGCATGGCGTCGGATCTCGTCTCTCAAACTGCTAGCTACCTGATCAGCAGTTGATGCATCTGCGATAGAATCCCCTTGCGAAAGCCCTAAGAATGCCAAGCCGGTCGCCCGCACAAGCTCCACATTATCTTGCAAAGTAGTTAAAACATCGTCGACCGTACCGATATTCTCCTGTATCTGGCCTTTTAGCGCCTTAAGATCGGCTGTCATTCGAAGCGCATCCGCCCGCCCTCGAATATTCGCTTCCGGCGCAAAAAGAGCGGAAAACTCCGCGGAAACTCTCGCGTACTTCCCGTCAACCACCGGCACTTTAACGGGGCGCTCGCCCTGGATCTCTTCGCTTGCTAAATGATCATCGCCAGCAGGCACAACAAACTCATCGATCACCTTGGCGATCGATTCGGATTGCTCGTTATCTAAACCCACGGCCTGCAACACCTCTGTCAATCCGTTGACCGTTAACACATCGCGCTCGCCAAACTTTGCATTTTCTACGATCTTCTGAAACTTCGCGCCGATCTCTTGGAATTCGCGATCGAGATTATCGCGTTGGTTCTGCCCCGTTGAACTCTTTCCAGCACGCTCACTAACCGCGATCAACTTATCCGTCAAACCTTCAAGAGCGCCGAGCGTGTCCTTAGATATTTGCACAACAGCGCCAGCAGAGTTTAGACTTTTTAAAGCTGTGGCGAAGGTTCGCGCGCCAAAACGCAACCCGTCCGAAAATGAAGTCGAACTAGCAGCAGATCCGTTTAGCGCTTGGGAGAGTTGAGTCGAGGAATTAGCAGCGCCGGAAGCTAAACCGCGGAATCGGTTTACGAAAGTTCCATCGACTACTGAAGATAGGCTGCTCCGTGCCACGAGAATTTCCTGCTAAGAATTACGGTGTTCTTTAGGTTTTATCGACAACATACCGAGAAACTTAAGTGTTCCAGTTCATAACTCTCTGTAATAACTATAGTAATATACATAATCTAGATGTAAGATTCGAAAGCAAATGCCGATTTACCAAAGCACTAATACACTGGTTCTTGTCATAACCTAGTAAAGGTACGCACCGCATGACTCAGGGTCCAAAAGTTGGGAAAGATTCGCTCTCCGAAGAGGCCGCCGAGGCCTTTGCTCGGCTAGCGCTATCGCGTGCGACCATGAACGCTGCGCCTCAGCGAATCCAGACCGTCGATCTGGCCACCAGTTCAATGCCTAACGCTAAAAAAAATCGCATCTCCGTGCACAGCAAAGTCGACGAGGACGATGATTTTGATGACGACATGGACCTTGATACAGACCAAGAAACCTCCGGGTCCTCCAAGCACGGCAGCCGCAGATCAAGGAGGCGCCGCGGAAGATTTAATATGCGCCATAGAGGCAAGAGCGTTTTTGATAGAGTGATCAGCTTCCTGGCAAAACTGCTTCGCGATCTAGTGGATCGAGTAATTGGCAAGATCTCCAACAAGAAAACTACCAGCAAAATCGTAAAACCTAAACCGCTCTACGAAAAACAGAAACTCTCGCTTAAGAAACGTGCCAAACGAAAATTCAGGTTCTTCTGATCTTAGTGTATACGGCCGAGCTGGATATTGGCGCTCCGGCGAATAAGTTGGTTTGGCAAAGTGCTAAAGCTGGCTAATCTCTTTGCTTAGGAGCTCAGTTTGTTCGGGGTGCTTTAGCATCAGCTCTTCAAGCAAGGAACGGGCAGCTTTGCGTTCGTCGGCAGTGCTAGCTAGCCTCGAAAGGCGCAGCGCCGCAACAATATTTACATACTGTCCGTCTCTCGCTAAGTCCTGCAAATTCGCTCGGGCGGCATTAGTGAATTCCGACTTTTCAATCATCAAGCCCGCCAGCGCCAACGCCGCGCCCTCCATAAACACGCGCTCTTTACCATCGGCTGCAACGTTACGCCATTTCGCCGCCGATTCGAGCGCGCCCCTGGCGGAGTCAAACTCATTCATCTTCCAAGCCAGAAGCCCTTTGTAAGTTGAGGCCAAATGACTATACGGTTCTCGGGTATCGGCCAGCGCAGTTAGCATATCTTTCAAACGATCTTGCGCCTTCTTCAGATCTTCCTCGGCCTTAACAACTTTAGCCGCAACTTCATCTTTGGCTTTCTGATCCGCCTTTAAATCCTTCCCTTTCTCTTCCTTTTCTTTTTGGGCGGCAAGCAGAGCCGCTTCGATTGCGGGCAAGCCCTCCATATTCTTCTGCACATCAACAAAAAGATCCGCAGCGCGCTGCATACTCTTAACGTAAGTATCCTTGAACGATTGCACCGCGAAATAAGATACCAGTACCGCGGCAATGGTCAGTCCAACTTGACGCCAGTACTTAGAAAGGAACTTAAAAAGCGGATCCTCCACCAAAGTGGAGTTCACTACTGTGTCGCGAAAGGGGCCCCGCGCCTCTTCGTTAGTCCGATCGTTAGTACGATCGTTATTCTGATTAGGCTGATTTACCATTTGGGCGCACATATACAAATCCCTAATATCAAGTTCACTCTTGCAAGAAACTGCTGCCTACATCTTATACTTGAAATCATCAGGGTCAAGCGCGCTCAAAATCTCATTCCACTTATCTTTATCGATGTTCTTAAAATCCGCGCTGGTTATTCTGGCTTCGTCGTCTGGATTGTTGGGATTCTGCCCACCCTCAGCGGCCCCAGCACCTTCACCTGTCTGCCCGGAACCTTGCTGAGTGTTAAAAGCCACCTTGGCGCGCTCCAGAACCTGCGCCGCCACAAATATCGGGGCCTGCGCCCTTAAGGCTATGGCGATGGCATCACTTGGCCTGGAATCCAAGATCATGGCTTTATCGCCCACGGCCAAAATCAGCTCGGCAAAATAGGTCGAATCTTTCAAGTCTGTAATTACAACTCGCTCCACGCGCACGCCCAACTGATTAAACACATCGTACATAAGATCGTGCGTTAGCGGGCGGGCCATAGTCACCTGCTTAATGGCGCTCGCAATCGAGGTAGCTTCGGCAATCCCGATCCAAATCGGCAGATGCACATTGCCAGCCTCGTCCTTTAAAACCACTACGGGGGCTTGAGTGTGTGGATCGAGCAACAATCCACCTACGAACATTTCAACAGCGGTGTCGGTAGACATTAAAAACCTTTCTCTTAAATTTCCTGAACGGTTACGATGATTCTAAGTTTACTTTTCTTGCCTTGTAAAGTCTAGTTACTAAGAGAAAGTACACCTAAAACTCCGCTATATTTCCTCGCCCTTAAGCGTATAACGGGAAACGGCGCTCACCAGCGCCGGGACAATCGCGCCAACCCCAACGCCCGCAATCGGTTTTTGAAAGTTAAATGTAATATTCTGCGAGATGCGCCCTTGCAGAAGTTCCGGATTAAAGGCGCTCGGCCCCTCTATCATCACCTCAACTCGCTTCCCAACATACTCTAGAAGCCTCCTGTTAGTAATCTCAAACTGCAAAGCCTGAAGCTCCTTCAAGCGCAATAACTTCTCCTGGCTATCGATTAATTCTGGCATAGATGCCGCCTCGGTTCCCGGTCTGGGCGAGAACACAAATGAGTAAGAGTTGTCGAACTCGACTATCTTGATCACTTCCAAGCTGGCATCAAAATCCGAGCGACTCTCCCCAGGGAAGCCCACTATTATATCGGTAGTTATGGCGATCTCGGGCACAGCCGATTTTAATTCACTGATAATGCCAAGGTAACGCCGCCGCCGATAGTTTCTATTCATCAGTTTTAAAATTTTATCACTGCCGGATTGAAGCGGCATATGCACATGCCGACAGATCTTAGGGTTATCACGGACCAGTTCGATAAAGTCTTCACGAATCTCTTGGGGATGAGGTGAGGTAAATCTAATTCTTTCGATGCCATCAATATCAGAGATATCTTTGAGAAGATCGGCGAAGCGGTACCGTTTGGGAAGATCCAACCCATACGAATTCACCGTCTGACCTAACAAAATCACCTCTTTGGCTCCTCGCTGCCGTGCGATGCGCGCCTCCCGTAAGATTTCATCAGGTGACCTTGAGACTTCTGGGCCTCTAGTTGTGGGAACGATGCAGTAACTGCAATTTTTATTACATCCTCGACTGATCGAAATTAAAGCCGAAGCTCTGCTTTCTGTGGTCTGTTCTGAAAAGCCCAGCGGCAGCTCCTCCCATTCGTCTCGGTAGGTCACGGCCACCTGTGGACCGAGCCCGCCGCGCCGTCGTTCAATCAACGAAGGGACCAGCGACAAATTGTGGGTGCCAAATACAAAATCAACATCTGCGCTACGACTAACAATCCGCTGACCCTCTTGCTGCGCCACACACCCGCCCACGCCGAGCAGCAGATCCGGCTTAGCTTGTTTTAACTCTCGAAAAGTACCTAATAAGCTATACAGTTTCTGCTCGGGCTTATCGCGCACGCTACAGGTGTTAATTAAAATCAGCTCGGCATCTTCAGGCGCAGAAACGGGTTGATACTGATCTTCAAGAACTTTGTAAAGCTTGCGAGTGTCATACTCATTCATCTGACAGCCGAAGGTCTGAATATAGACCCCTTTGCGAAAGTCTACAGGCGCGTCGCTACTCTCATCCTGAGTATGAAATGACTCTAAGCACTGGTTTGAGTTCCGCATCCTTCCTTTGGGGCACAGCCGCTGCAATCGATAAACTTAGGCTACGGCAGACGTTGGGTTTTAACCCAAGCGCCTTTAAGCTTAGCTTCTCTTCATTTTGAGGATTAACTTTGGGAAAATCAAGGCTTCCGCGCGGCACCCAGGCGAAACCCAAGCCCAACTCAACGCTTTCTACGATTTTGGCGGTGTTATTCTGCAGTTCGGCCCGGACGATGTGGGACACTGGCTCTTTACAGCTGTCTTCTTGACATGGCACAGATTCCAGTCTGACGTTATCGATGACCAAATCAGTTCCCGAGTCACTCTCCGGTTGTGAGGCCGCGCTTAAATAGTGAAAAGCTTCTGCCCCCCAGAGAAGCTGCAGCTGATAATCGGTTGATGCTCCAGAAACGTTGCTTATCGCAAACGGAAGCGCCGCTCCCGGTTCAGACGCCGTGAGAGAATTCAGCGGTAGGGCTTTTTCCGAAATCACTTCTCCCGCTTTCAGAATAGTTAACACTAAAACAGCGCCGGAAATTTTTGCGTCCGGTTTAGGCAGAACTTCCCCGGTTATGTGCACCGAGCTGCCATCATTTACTTCATGGATTACTTTTACAGAAAAAGGAAGACTGGCGCTCTCTTCTGAGGCAGCTACCAAGGGCGCCACCGGTTTTGCAACGCGCATTGAACAGGCACAGAGGGCTATCCCGCAAAGCATGGCCCAACTAAGAATGGATTTGATCGTCACCCTTCAAACTCACGTGATTCCAATAACCAACCGTCCGAAAGCGAGAAATCCCAAATCTGCTTTTCTTTTCTAGTCTTCACCACATAATACGGAACCTTGTAGTACCTTAGCGCAATTTTTACGGTAGCCTTGTAAGCGCTTTCATCAAAAGATGTATCTGCCACACGCGTGTCTACAACTTTCATGTCCTCGCCCTCATCTTCAAGATCATTTGCGATCTGTTCGCGCGACATCGGAGAAACCAGCGCTAAAATCTGATCATTAGTGCCCCAATGCAGGGCATCGTTGAAGCGCTTAATCTGTTGAGCGAGTAGGGCCTGCCTGTCCGTGGCCGAGACGCCTAGTTTCTTAAAGGAATCGATGGCTGGTGCAAAAAAGCAACCCTGCAAAGAAAGCGACAGTGAAAGCAACAAGGTCAAGAGGCAGCAAATTTTAAAACATTTCACGGAAGAATCCTATCTAACATTGAGTTAAGTTCCTGACGGTCATCAGAGTCGAGCTTGTCCGTACCCTTAATTGGGCCCTTAACCGTAGCCTTCATCGTGCTCTCATCTGTACCCTTATTGACCACACTACTTTCGCCCTTGTTTGTGCCGCCCGCAGCAGTTCCCCCTCCAACTTGCCATTTTGAAGTATCATCAGAACTGGGTTCATACACGCCCTGATCTTCTTTCAATCTTATCTTTCCACCCCCTGAGGGCTCATCACGCCTTAAGCTTGCGCGCCCCGCATCTAAGTCACCTCGCAGCTCCTTAATCAGAATACGGGCTCCGGCTCCAGATCTTCCGCGGTAACGGTGCTGTAACTCCGAAGCTCCCAGCGCCACAACTCCGCAAGCAAAGCAAACAATAACCAGGTAGTGAAGAAAGCGTTCCATGGGAATAGAGTATACCTGGAGCTGCGGATTTTGGGATGGTATAACTGCGTTACTGAAAAACTTCAAACAACTTGACAAAACCAGCCATTATTCCCTTGTCATTTCAATAGATTAGTAGGATGAATGGGATTCGGCAGCAACTTTGGCCTTAGGTCACACTCCAGAGTTTTCCCTCATAACTCTGTATATATAAAATGGGACGCAGGTGCAGCCTGTTGTCGGTTTAGCAATACTAAATCATTTAGGAGTCATATGTTTAACTTGATCAATACAAAAAACGTTCGAGAAAGATACCTCGAAATCTGTCAGAAGATCGGCGCTTTTAAAATCTCGCCATCACGCATGCAGGGGCAACTCGCTCTGTTTGCTTTTGGAGTTGTGATTTTGAGCGCGGGCTTGATGATGGATGTGCACGCGCAAGGTCTTGAAGGTACAAACTTCAACGACGATCGCATCGCCAACTCTGTTGATACTCTTCTAACATACTTAGAGGGTAGCTTTGGAGCATTGGTGATGGTGGTTGCTGGAATCGGCGCTATCCTTAGCTCCGCTTTCGGTCAATACCGAGCCGCTCTTGGTTGCTTAGTAGTAGCAGTAGGCGCGTTTATCCTACGCTCCTTCTTAAGCACTTTCTTCAATACAGAATCGATCGACGAGCAAGGCGCGTAGGATCGTAACTGTTCTTAGATCATTAGAAGGGCCCCCAACATTGTTTGCGGGGCCCTTTTTTCGTGGACTAAGGGCCTGCCAAGCGTCCCTTAATCAGCTCGCGAATATTTTCATTGGGCTCTACTGTGGCCATGTTTTGTAGCAGGGCACGTTGCTCTGCCTTGTTGGTGTCGAGCTGCGACACGGCAAAGGCACGTGCTAGGGCTTCGGGGTGGCCGGCCAACACTTTTATGGTCTCAAAGGGCACTCTTAACTGCCTTTGGGCGACATATCTGGCGGCTTCGAAATTGAAGGTGTCGTCTTTGACCACATTACGCCGTATTACTAGCAAGGCTAAGACGCTTATGGCGTCGGGGTTACTCCGAAACCAGGTGCTAACATAGGCATCGCGCTTATCTGCCCCGGCGTTAATGGCGGCCACTAACGAAATGGTTTGCAAGCGCGTGAGCTTACTGTCTGGGCTGCTTAGGAAGGAAAGCGCTCGTAAGAAATCGTCGTTATGGTGATGCGCATAAAGCGCTTCTTGTGCTGCGCGCCGAACTGATTCGACAGGGAACCGTAAAAGATCGGCGAACTGCTCGTCTGTAAGGTCGGTAGGAATCACGGCGGTGATTAGCTTCAAGCGATCCAGCGCAGGGACCTTCTTCCACAAGTCCAATCCTGGCTCCTTGAACCAAGCCAGTGCTTTCGAGATTACGCCGGATTGCGAATCAGCATAGCTCACAATTCCGTCCGGGATTTGGGGATTAATCTCGGTCAACTTGAGGAGCATAGAAAGACGCGCGAAGTGCTCCTTATCTTCTCGCAGCCCCTGAAAGAAAAAAGCGATTACTGTATCTGAAACGTCGCCTGTCAAAAGATGCGAAAGCGATCGGGCTGGATTAGATGCTAGGTTCTTGACCCCGGCAGCGCTTAACTCCTTGTAAGCGCCTGCAAATGGTTCGGGCAAGCGCTCAAATCGTGACAGATCGACTTCAACAAAATCCTCTACGGGCTTATCAACCGGCAAACTGGCCGAAAGCGCAAAGAGCACCTGAGGGGAAGAATCCTTGATCGGAATCAGATCCTCAGGGGCCTGCTTCAAGATTCCAGAGAGCGCTAGGTAAAGAGCTACTTTGCGATCCTCTGCCGTAAGTGCTTTTTCCCACAACGGGTTAAACGCTAATTTTAAAAACTCGGAACGCACTCCTGGGCGTTTCGAACCTGTTAGGGCATCTTGCACTATGGTGTCTGTAGCCTTCTGGTCTTCTTTATAAACTGCAAGCTCCGCAATTTGCGTCACCCTAGAGAGCTCATTACTGCTCCAAGCCTCTTCGTAATTAATATCAGCGCCAAAAACTCGATCTTTCCATTCACTCCACTGACCCTTCCACAGCAGCACTCCGGCAATGCCGATCAAAACAAAGAATAATAAATTGCTAGCGCTTAATTTCGGCCTTGATATGGCTTTGTCAGGCGCCCGCCCGGAGCTGCTCTTTTTAAGTTGATTCAAAAGTTGTGGGGTTAATTGAATAACTTGAGTGCTAGCGACTGAGTCATCCGCCGGAGTCATTAACTGGTCCGAACTCGTGGGCGCCCGGGGCAGTCCTGTCTGAGGAGTTGATTTGGGTTCGAACGATCTGCCCAAATCTTTCGCTTTCGGTCGCAGCACGGCGCCCTCTATGATCTTACCTTTTCCGACGCCTGGGGTTGATGACTCCTGCGAATTGCGCCTACTCGGCAGCGGAGCAGTTCCGAATAGCTCTTTCAAAAGTTCCACGGCCTTGGGACGGGCCGATGGCTCAGCCGCCAAACCACGCTCAATAATATTTTTTCTATCCTGTGATAGCATTATTTCGGGTATGTAGGCCTCGAAGGCATTGAGCATTTTACAAAGGCACCAGATATCGGCACGCTCATCGCCACGCCCTTGTACGACCTCAGGCGCTACAAACCCGTCACTAATCTGCTTAAAGCCATCTCCGACGAAACTAAAGCCCGGGTCCAAAAAACATACGTATGAGCGATTCCCCGCTGTCTCGATCCCAAGATTAGACGGCGAAAGATGCCCGTGCCAATAACCAGCCGAGTGAAAGCGCGCAAGGGCCGAGAGCGTCCCTTCAAAAATTTGTCTAAGTGCCGGGCCCTGCAACTTATTTGCGTCGTTCAGGGAGTCTGCCATGGTTTGGCTCACGAATTTGCGTTTATACCAGAGCTGGCCGTTTTCATCTCCGCACGCCAAAACCCCCGAATCGGCTTCATTCGTCAAGGCAATATCTAGATCGTGACAAAAGTTAAACCAGCGCGGACTAGACGAGAGCGTAGGCGGTCTTAGTCGCACCAAGCAAGTTAAGCCTTTTTCCAATATAAGCGCGCGCAGATCCCAAGCGGCGGCGCCGTACAAAGCTCCCACCAGAACACCAGATTGCTTCGTCAGATCTAAGACCCGCCGAATATAGGTATGCTCGTCGGCCGATAAAGTGTCGGCTCCGATAACACGCCCACTTTGCGCACCGCGGCGGTTAGGTGGTTCCCCGAGTGTATATTTATTCGATGTCACGTATAAATTAAAGCATGGATCTATCGCGTGAGCACGTCACAAAGTGAAGACCTGCCTCACCCGGCTACAGCTTTGACTTCCTCTTTAGCAATCAGATTCTCAAGTTCCTGCTTCAAACGCGGCACTATCTCCTCATAGCTAAAGGCGCCAATAAGTTGACCGCGGGATTTAAGATTTACATGATTGGGCGCGCACCATAACCCCAGATCGGCATCATCGCTCTCTCCAGGACCGTTAACCCGGCATCCCATCACAGCGATCGTTAGATTGTATTGGGAGGCAAAGGCGCTCATATCTCTTACCTTGTGCGCCAATTCGATAAAGGCTTCGTTCTCAACCCGTGAACATGAGGGACACGAAATAATATTTAGCCCCCGGTTATCAAACTTTGGCACCGATCTAAAACGCCCGGCCTTCACATCCTCTACAATAGCCTTGCCTAAGAGAATCTCCTTATATTTTTCAGCGTAAGGCAAAGTTAGCGAGCAGCGCAGGGTATCGCCGATTCCCACCGCCAAAAGATTTTCAAAAGCGATTCTGGTCTTAATCTCTCCCATTGGCGGCATGCCGGCTTCAGTGACGCCTAAATGGATGGGCACAGTGGGGAAATCTTCCGCGAAGCGTCGGTTGATG
>CAZVWV010000051.1:0-7011 GCA_964631745.1 uncultured Bdellovibrionales bacterium | reverse complement strand
ATGCTTATGACCTCGTTCGGATCTGAGCTTTTTAGGGAGACCAGAAAATTGTCGAAGCTTAGCCTTTGCATAAAGCCGATATGCTCCGCTACAGACCGCAAAGCGCGATCCATATCACTCTCAACCACTTCTGGCCCAGGAGCGAGAGAGCCGAAGTTAACTCCTATGCGGATAGCGCAACCGTGCCGTTTTGCATGCTCAACTATAAAGGAAACCTTCTCGAAAACGGGTTTCTCTTTCTCATGATGATGGAGGTGCCCAGGGTTGTACCGAATTTTTTGGACTAACGGCGCAACAGCCTCGACCAGCCGATAGCTCTCTTGCAAGTCCACCACTAAGCGCGCATCAGTCTGCTGCCGGATCACTTTTAGCGCCTCAACATCCCGCTTACTATCAATTGCCACCCGCACGATATCAGCACCATGCTCCTGCAACAGCTTGATTTGGCTAAGCGTAGCCTGAATGTCCTGGGTTTTGGTGGCGCACATCGATTGCACCGAGACTGGCGCACCGCCGCCAATCTGCAGATCCCCGACTTTTATCGAATGCGTAATCCTCTCCGTCATCGTTAACTCAGCCCTTGCGGTATTTTGCTTTACCTATGAAAGTAGCGGTTATGAAAATTCAAATGCGATACTATATTCTATTCCTGTTTTTTGTAGAAGTCTTTGCCGCAACTTGCTTCGCCCAAGACAACCAGGCCGCATTTTACACAACTTGGAAACTACTGAAAGCGCAAGAAAAACAGCAGTTTATAGCGGGGTATCTTCAGGCCTTTTCTGACGCCAAGCGCATTACTTCTATAGTCAGAGACTATGTTAAGGAGAACCCGAATAAGGCCCAAGAAGGGCTCATAAAGATCGAGGCGCTCTATGATCTGAGTGGGCTAAAGGCCGATTTATTGAGCCAAAGCATCGATACTTATTATTCCCTCCCTGAAAACAGGAATGCCCCGCTTTCGCAGGCGGTTAGCGCTTCTGGGGCGGCATTAAGATAACAAGCTACGTGTCGGCTTCGGCCGGTTACGGTCAGCGCAAAACTGCTTTAAGAAGTCTAATTAACCTGATAGTATAGTAGCTGCAATTTTGTTTATCAGCGCGGAGTCAATATGGTTGATGTCGAAGATATAAATGAGATCTTCGAGAACATTACGGAGAGTTTTGCAGACCCGGTCCCGATCGGCGGCCGCTGCGAAAGCCGTACATATTATCGAGTAGAGGACTTGTCTGATGCGGATCTTGATATCTGCGCTGAGTACGTAGCCAACCGGATCAAAAACGTCGTGGCTCCGCAAAAGGCACAACTTTTTCTTAAGCTGCCAGGTGGTTATAGTTTTTTTGCCGAGCGACTTTGTGCGATTTACTCCGAGCTGTTTGCGGCCGGAAAGGAGATCCCACTAGAGCAGTATTTGGAAAGCAAGATGAACAACGGTCACGGCGAAAAGTACCGCGGCCATAACGCCATCTTGGTGACCGATGTCATAACCACTGCCCGCTCAAGCCTAGAAGCCCATACGCGCGGAACATTGAAAGGTATTAAGGTGCTGTGCTGGGCCACACTTATCGACCGCACCTTTGGGCCGGGCCCTGTACCGGTCGTCTCGGCTTATACCGGCGCTTCCGTAAGACTCTTAACCCGTATGGGTTAGCCAGAGCACCCGAAGAACGTGGCGCAAATACTACCGGTACAAATGGGGACAAGGCTGTTAATATCACGGTTTTTCCGGGCCCGGCTTCATCCTCTCTTGGCGCTTATCTGCTTAGCTCTGCTTTTGCCTTTAACTTTGCGAGCTGAGAGCTGGTCAAGGATCGGAGACGATCTTGAACTTAAGAAAGTCAATCTCGCCCCTGCCTCCTTTCTATCTTCCGAGCTGTATGTTTTCCGAACGACTCTTTCGCGCTTAAGTATTCGAACACTCCGGGCTAAGGATTTCAATCGCGCTACTAGCGATGCTGGTACAATTTGTAAAATGAGCAAAGCTTTGCTTTGCGTCAATGCGAATTTTTTTGACGAGCAAGGTCAGGCACTCGGTTTGGTGGTGGAGCGCGGCACGACCTTGCACCCCTTGCATCGTGGCGGCAATACCCTTACGGGAGTATTCCAGGTCGGAAGGCACGAGGTCTCAATTATACATCGTAGTCTTTACAAGGCCGGGCAAGCGATCGAAGCGGTTCAGGCCGGACCCAGAATAATTTCCGGCGGCACAATCGTGCCGGTCAACGATCAATCAGTCTCCCGAAGAGCCGGCGTGTGTATCGACTCTCACGAAAGACTGATTTTATATCTGGTGCAATCCCGTTTTTCCGGCAGCACTATTTTGGAGCTACAAGAGGCGCTGCTTCAGCCGGGAATTGACTGTAAGGAAGCATTAAATTTAGACGGTGGCGGATCCGCACAGCTGTTTGTAACCGCCTCGCTTCCCGGCAGGGCCTCCTCTTGGAGCGAGCTTAACTTAAATGGGCGAGACCAAGTGCCTGTATTTCTTGGCTTGTTCTTAAAGTAGACATTTCCTGCTAAAACCTACGAAAAATTCGATCTAGCTTAAGTTACTTAAAGTTGTACAATACTCAAACGTCGTCGTCGCATGCGGGACGGTCGGCCGATCTTGTTTATTTCCTTGTTTATTATTGTTTATAGACCGGGCGATGTTCTAGGTTAGACTTTGGTTTTCCTGTTAAGGAGCTTAGGGGATGAGCGTACAACCATTAGAAAGAGAGTTCACTGCCAAAGATGTGCAGCAAATTTTACGAACCCTGACGGGCGGGGACGAACGCATTGGCTTAGCGCTACTCAATTATTATGCTCGCACTAATCTAGTAGCACCATCCGGCCAGGAAGTTTCGCGCAACCGTAACAAATATTCTTATTCAGATCTGATCTTACTTTGTTGGCTCTTTCGCATGAAGCGCGAGGGGCTTCCGGTCAATCGATTCCGTAGGGGCATAGACTATCTTAGGAAGCACCTTCCTAAATTGCATAAGAATCCCAGTGACATGATTCTGTTAACCGACGGACGCCAGCTATTTTTAAAACACCGCGTTCAGGAAAAAGGCCAAATTGCCGAGGTGCTGACAGGCCGAAAAGCTGGTCAATACTTGTGGATGTATGCTATTGGATCTCTGATTGAGGAAGTTGATCGAATCATCGACACACACTTTGATGCAAACGATACTCAGGGCGCGGAGAAGCTAGGCGGACGGCAGGCAGCGTAACAGGCAGGCTTTTTTAGTGTCCCGCAAGGCAATAGATATTTAGGAGAACGGAAGATGTCCCGTACCGGAACTATTAAGCAGCTTTTTCAACTACTGGCGGAGCGCAAAGCCTGGTGGATGATCCCCATGGTGTCAGTGTTTTTGTTGATGGGCGTGTTGATCTTGATGACTCAAGGCTCAGCCTTGTCTCCCTTTATTTACGCGCTCTTTTAGATTAGCGGACTTAGAGCGCGCCCGCCACAAATGGATGTTTTTCCCGCCATTCTTTGTCGGCGTTATAAAGAAACACTACAATCTCTGCCACCAACCGAAAGGCTTCGGGGCTGATTGGGCTGCCAACCGGAAGCTGCTTTAACAGCTCAGTTAATGCGCGATCTTCTTGAATTGGAATATTGTTCTTTTTAGCTAGCTCTAAAATCTGTTCGGCAATTTGCCCCGTGCCCGAGGCGCTAATCTTCGGCAGTTGGTCAAGCTCCTGATAGGTCAATGCCACCGCGCTTTTTTTGGAAGTGCCTTTTCTTTTCCGTTTAAGGGAGCGCATCGCTTACTTAGCCTTTTAGTTTCTTGAGTTCATGCGGCAATCTCCACCCGCCCGGCTTGGGATGTTCGTCGTTGCCAAACAACAACTGGTTAGATCGCTCATAGTCCAAAAGCGCGTCGATATAGTTCAAGGTGGAGCGCTGAGCATACTCGTTCACAAAATGGTTCAGCGATCTGGCGCTATGCGCAAAAGCGCGCCTGATATCGCGCTCGACCGGCATCATGTTATCGCCGTTTTCGACAAAGATCTGACGGATCATATCCACCAGTTCTTCAACCGTGGTGTCGTCCGTCCATTCGAGCATTTCGATCTTCCTGTGCGCTTTCGTGCGTTTGCTTTCACGCAGCACAATAAAGCGGGCGATAAAGGCCGTGCGCTTAGCTCGGTTTAATGCTCGTTTAAATTCTGGTGACTCACTCACAATAGCGTCGGGTTTTAAGTGATGTGCTGCAACTTGCTCCATGTCTCCATACCCTTCCACACAATAGGCCCTTTATAGTATGTCGGTGGAATAATTCCGCGACTTTAATGGGAAACGGGACTAGGCGCCCTTGATGCCTCTACGAGGATCTCTTAGAATCGGGGCTACGCCATGGAAGACCAGACATTACCCCATCTTAGCCTGCAAATAAGCCGATTTAGGGATGAGCGCCTTGTATTAATTTCCGACGATGCTTCTGGCAAGGGTACTGGGCATAAGCGAGCGGTATTAGCCGCCCCGGCCCAAGAGATCTCAACCTCGTTAGTAAACAGAATTATCTCTTATTCCGGTGGCCTGTGCTTTGTGGCGCTCTCACCTGCGCGTATACAGAGCTTTCAACTTGAAAAGATGTCTCGCCCGCGGCTACCTGGATCAGCGGAGGACGACAGGCGCGATCTTGATCTTAGCGTTAGCGTTGAGGCTCGCGAAGGTATTTCGACTGGGATCTCCGCCGCCGATCGAGCCAAGACCATCGCAATTCTTGGAGAGTCTGAACCAAACCCGCGGAAACTTGTAAAGCCCGGACATATTTTCCCAATTCAAGCCAGAGCCGGAGGAGTTCTGGTTCGAAACGCCTTGCCCGAGGCTGCTTTGGATTTTATTCGGTTAGCCGGGTTCAGCGAAGCTGCGCTCTTTGTCGATCTCCTAGACCATAGCGGCGCGTTAATGTCAGAACACGATCAGGCTCTCTTTGCCTCCACCTGCGGCATCCCGCGTGTCACCATCTCTGATATCACCCGGCATCGCTTAGACACTGAACAGCTGGTGACGAAAGTGGCCGAGGCTAGGTTGCCAGTCAGAAACGCCGGCGAACTTCGCACCTGTGTTTATAAATCAACCGTCCACACCGGGGAGCATGTCGCCCTAGTAAAGGGCGATTTGACTGGTGAAGAGCCTGTGCTAACGAGGGTGCAGGCCGAGTTTACGCCAGCCGATGTTTTCGGCGGCAAGCATCCCGCCTCACGCGCACAACTGCACGGTGCTATTCAGGCCATCGCGGCTCGGGGCCGCGGAGTGCTGATTTATTTGCGGCGTCAATCCACAGGGGAGCTTCAGCAGCAGGTGGCTGATCCACTGTTGGCCTCGAGCCATAATCCTGCCACAATGTTGAGGGAGTACGGCTTGGGCGCGCAGATTTTGAGGGATCTGGGCGTCAAGCGCATTGAATTGTTGACCGGCAGCCGCAAAACTCTGAGCGGGCTGACATCGTTTGGTATAGAAATTATCTCGCAGCGTCCAATTCCTGAGGTAGTATTGTAGTATGACTAATATAACTTTCGCCGATGTAGTTCACCAAACGGTCGGCTTTGCCGACGATACTCCATCCGGCAAACTTTTGTTGAGACTGATCGACACGGCCTGGGTTCAACGCTTACGGGACATCAGCCAAACCGCTAACACCAGGCTGGTTTTCATGTTCTCGGAACATTCGCGTTTCGGGCACTCACTGGGGGTGGCTTACTTGGCATCGCAGTTATTGGATAAGCTCGAGGGCGTTAATCCCGACGCGAAGCAGTACCGCGCTGCCATTATGGCGGCCGCACTTTTGCACGATGTGGGACATCTTGCTCCCGGTTCCCACACAGCATTTAAGGCCTGGTTCCCTGAACAACCTGACGAGCATGAAGGCATTGCGGCGAGAATCATTAACGAGGATTCGGAGATTCACGGCGTGCTTTCAAAGGCATCGGCTGAACTTCCGGCTCTAGTTTGTAAAATTCTTGACGAAGATTCTGCACTACCCGCCTGGACCTGGGAGGTAATCTCAGGCGGTGGCTGGAACGTAGATCGCGGTAATTGGTGTATGGTCGATAGCATACTGGCCGGTGTCAGCTACGGAAAATACAATATCTCCGCACTCACCGAATCAATAATAATCAGCAAGGATGGCCATCTTTCAATCCGTGAGAACCGGCTCGATGCCATGGTGCACTTTGCAGTCTCCAGGCACGCCATGTACCGCCAGATCTATCAACATCGCGTGATTTTAGCCTGCGATATGTTAAACGCCGCCATCGCAAGACGCGCTAGGGATTTGGCGGACGAGGCCATCTTTAAAGATGAAACTATGCAGGAAGTCTTGAACGCCAAGCATCACAGCGAGCTTTCGCTGGCGACAATCTTTAAGATGCGGGAACCCTGGTGGCGTTACCACCTGATGCGCTGGATCGATGGGCCAGACAAGATCCTGGCGGATCTCTCTTCAAGATTGATAAATCGACGCCTGTTTAAAACAGTGAGGATATCGCGCGCCGATGACCCCGTGAAGCTAAAGGAGACCGCCGCCCGGGCGGTTGAAAAAGCAGGCTTTGACCCGAGATATTATCTACATACGACCAGCACAGCCGACATGCACGCCGGAGATTCTAAGCAGTCAATGCTGGTATTGATGGATGACGGAAAACTAATGCCGGTAAGCGAAGCCGAGCCGCTTTTAAACGCGCTACTTGGAGAAAGCGATCGCTATAAGAACTCCTGGCTGGTAATGCCCGCTGAAGCCAAGAAGGCTTTAGGGCGAGAACGGTAGTAAAGCATGAAGTGGGCGCAGCGAAAGCGCCGCACTTTAAGCAAGACATCGATCGAAGCACGAAATATTGGAGCGACGACGACTTTTATGGAGCGCCGACGACTCGTCGGCCGGTGGTCGTAACAGCACTGCTCGTTAGGGCGGCAGCCACCTCCCGCTCGAACCTATTGCTGCCTCTCGGCCTACCATTTCTTGCCTCTGCGGGGCATCGGCCCACGAGTCGCCCAATGCCACTTAGCCAACTGACTTA
>CAZVWV010000050.1:20776-23335 GCA_964631745.1 uncultured Bdellovibrionales bacterium | reverse complement strand
TGCCGACGCCCTTGGCTCTATCGATACTTTCCGCTTTGAAGAGATTTCTCTGCTCAATCACTGTGGGCAGCTTATTTTAACTAAGAAGTTTGATGAAGCGCTGCGATTAATACAGGAACGTGAACGAAGTTTTTGGGTTGATAGAGAGGTCGCGCGTAAAGCCCAGTGGGAAGCGTATCGACTGATGGCAGAACTTGGCAGGACTGCTTTCTCTGTCCAGGCTGCGCTTAAAACTAATGGGTCTGACACCAAAAACTGGATTGAATCTTACACTGCCGACAACGGTTGGTATCTATTGGACCAGGCCCAGCGCAGATTAGAGACGTGGCTTGGTAACTTGGACGAAGATCCAGAAGAACGATTACTCGCCTTTGTTCGACAATCATATGATGACGCCTGCCAGGCGATGTGCGTTGGGTTTACAAGGGCGCTTGAGCAACCGCAGTGGACCCCGAAGGGCATTCTTTTGCAGAACCAAATCTTTAATGAAGTTGTCTCCTCTCGGCCAAAACCCGTTGCGTATTTTTTAGTGGATGCGATGCGTTTTGAAATGGCGAAGGATCTTGCTGAACGACTGCCAAAAACGACTGAGATAGCACTTCGTCCCGCTCTAGGATCGCTTCCTAGTATTACACCGATTGGAATGGCTGCGTTGCAACCGGATGCCTCGGGTAGTTTCGATGTCGGGGAAGAGAAAGGAAAGATCGGTGCCTATGTTGATAAGACATTTCTATTTGATTTGGCCTCTCGTAAGAAGTTCGCTGCCGCTCGAATTCCAAAACTTGTAGATCTTGCTCTCGACGAACTTCTTGGTCTTCAAGCGACGAAGCTTGCAAAGAAACTGGAAGGTGCTCAAGTTGTAATGGTTCGTTCCCAAGAGATCGATAATGTTGGCGAAGCTGGATTTGGTCGACAAGCTAGACGCGTAATGAACGAGGTATTGGGAGATATCGGGAATGCCATTCAGCGGCTGGCTCGGGCTGGCATTGAGCACGCAGTTGTTACGGCGGATCACGGGCATCTCTTTCATGCGGCTGACCGCGATGAGTCGATGCGTATTGATAGTCCTGGTGGCCAACAAATTGAACTTCACAGGCGGTGCTGGATTGGACGCGGTGGTGCGACCCCGCCGGGCTGTATAAGAGTCTCTTCTCGTGCATTGGGGTATTCATCCGATCTCGATTTTGTTTTTCCGGTGGGAAGTGGGGTCTTTAAGGCTGGTGGCGACCTCGCCTTTCATCACGGGGGCCCGAGCTTACAAGAACTGATAATTCCTGTTTTAAGTATACGCACGAAAACAGCCACTGCTGTTCGAACAAAGAAGGATTCGGTCAGCATTACCAAGGTCCCTGATGTAGTTACAAATCGAATTTTTACGGCAACCATTGTACTAGGTAGTACGCAACTATCTTTGGGTTCAGCAGTCAGTAGCGTTCGACCCGTCCTTTTGTCGACTGAACGGCAGGTTGGCTCTGTCGGGATGGTGATTGATGGCGAGCTTGATAAGACTACGGGGTGCGTCCGCTTAGAGCCAGGTAAACCAGCTACAATTGCATTTCAGTTAAGTGATGATGATGCGACTTCGTTTAGGGTGGTTGTGCAAGACCCATCAACGGATGCTGAACTTTATCGATCACCAAATGAGATACCAATCAGATTAGGAGTATAATTTATGAATAGCGAAACACTTCCAGATGCACTGGACGACAAAGTAAATCGTTTATTTGCTGGTAAAGTGGTTCGCAAAGACCTCGTGCGGAAAGTTAAGGTTGGCGCCAATGTTCCCGTCTTCGTTCTTGAATTTCTTCTAGGAAAATACTGTGCGTCATCTGATGAAGTCTCAATTCAAATGGGTCTTCAGGTCGTCAATGAAACTCTTGCAAATAACTACATTCGCCCTGACGAATCAGGTAAGGCGCAAAGCAAAGTCAAAGAGAAGGGCCGTCATACTTTTATCGACAAGGTAAAAGTCCGCCTAGTTGACTCCGATTATTGGGCAGAGGCTGTTAACTTTGGAAATAAGTTTCTCCACGTTCCGACAAATTACGTACGTGATTACGAGCGGCTCTTGATGGGGGGTGTTTGGGCTCAACTCGATTTGAGGTTTGAATACGATGAAGAGAACGATGGGAAAAACCCTTTCTGGATTGAAAAGCTCACTCCGATTCAAATTGCCACATTCGACTTAGAAGACTATCGAAGAGTGCGCAAAGATTTTACGACTGACGAGTGGCTAGACCTAATGGTACGTAGTATGGGCTATGAGCCCTGCACTATAAGCCGCCGTCTCAAGCTTTTATTACTTTCCCGATTAATACCACTTGCTGAACGAAACTATAATCTAGTTGAGCTTGGCCCAAGAGGAACCGGTAAGAGTTATGTAATTCAGGAGGTGTCGCCCTACGCGGCTCTTCTCACGGGCCCGACTACAGTTGCCAACTTATTCGGCCATATGGGCGGTCGTCAGAAAGGAATGTTTCAGATATGGGATGTAGTTGGTTTTGATGAAGTCGCTGATCTCCAAAAGATGCCAAAGGAGGTCATTACCACGATGAAGAC
>CAZVWV010000050.1:0-20766 GCA_964631745.1 uncultured Bdellovibrionales bacterium | reverse complement strand
ATATTGCGAGTCAGGAACCTTCCAGAGGGGCCATGAAGCGGCATCGGGGGATGCCAGCATCGCGATGTTTGGTAATACAAATCAGCCCATTGATGTAATGGTTCAGTCAGGCCATCTTTTTGCGCCAATGCCAGATGTAATCCGCGATGATATGGCGTTCATCGATCGCTTGCACTTTTATCTCCCAGGTTGGGAAATTCCCAAGATGCGAAATGACCTTTTTACAAATCATTATGGCTTCGTAGTTGACTACTTGGCTGAAGCTTTGCGCGACTTGCGTAAACACAACTTCACCGAGGTAATAGATAGACACTTCTCGCTTGGTGCACACCTTAATGCGCGAGATCGTAAAGCTGTACGTAAAACCGTTTCTGGACTTATAAAGATTCTATTTCCCCATGGAGAGGTCTCTAAAGATGACCTTGCTGAGGTTCTTGAGTTCGCCATGGAGGGGCGTCGCCGCGTTAAAGAGCAACTGAAGAAAATGGGATCATTTGAGTACTACCAAACTTCGTTCAGCTATACTCAGCAGGAGAGTGGAGAAGAGAAATTCGTTGGAGTTCCGGAACAAGGTGGTCGTGATCTTATTTCTGCTGAGCCGCTTTCGCCGGGAACAGCCTATGCAGCAGGTCTCACAGCGGAAGGAACAGTTGGTCTCTTTCGGGTAGAGGTATCGGTATCGGCCGGTACCGGGAAGCTTAAGATGGCAGGCGGACTATCGGGTTCGATGAAGGAATCAGTTCAACGCTCTTTCGCCTTTCTTCAGGCAAAAAAGAATGAGCTCGCTATTGCACGCGAGTTCGATCTTTCTGATCTCCATGTGGAAATAATTGATCTGCTCGCGAATCGCGGCGAGGTTGAAATCGGCGTCGCTTTCTTTGTCGCGTGCTGTTCAGCAATCCGCAAAGCACCCGTAAGTCCAGCGCTCCTGGTTTTAGGTGACATGAGTGTGCAAGGCAACATTAAGCCATTACGGTCTCTAACCGAGCCATTGCAAGTAGCGAAAGACAATGGAGCAAAGCGTGCGCTAATTCCAATCGAGAATAAGCGGAACTTCTTAGACGTCAGTGCAGACATCATGGAGCACGTAGATCCCATTTTTTACGGAGATCCTAAAACTGCCGCGATGAAGGTCCTAGGGCTGTCCTAGTGGAGTGGCCCATTATGGGAATTAGAGTCTAGTGATTGATAATAGGGCGTTATCTGAGGCAAAGAATTGGTTAATTACGTCAGTTCTATTGAGTAACATTGAATGAATTTGCAAGACATAAAGCAGCGTCTAGAAATGGCAGCGGACTCTCTATTTCGGAATCAACCGAACATTTGTGACTTTACGTCAGAAACTAGTCAAACTGAGTGGAATCTTTCACATCACTTTGCCAATGAGATTCATGAACTGTTACCCGATTTAGATTGTGACCTCGATATAATTAAGCCAAATTTTGGGAATCGACGGCCGGATATAATTTTACACAAACGAGGAACTCATAAAAGTAATGTTCTTGTTGTCGAGGTCAAAAAAGATGTCTCTGTATCAGTATTGGAAAAAGATCTACAGAAAATAATTTCACATTGGTTTAGAAATCCACTTAACTTTCGATTTGGTGCTGCCGTAAATTTGATGTTGGGCAAAACTAGTATTGTAAAAGTTATTGAAAATACAGGGGGCACTGGCAATTGAGGCATGTAGATTTCGGCAGAGATTCAGCGTGCTCGATCAGCCCCATCCCAAATGGGCAGGGTAGCATTAGGAGATGATATTGTATGTATGTGTCATTGTTAGAGATAGAAGAATTTCGAGGAATCAAGCAGGGGAAAATTCCGCTGTCGGCACATACTGTGCTCCTTGGTGAAAACAACGCGGGGAAATCGGCCATAGTTGACGCCTTAACTTTGGTACTTGGTCGCGACAGAATGGGACGCGATCTCGGCGAATTCGATTTCTTTGGTGGAGATCCAGATGAACATTCCAGAATTAAAATTATTGCCACAATTGCTGGCTTTGCGAGCGAAGATCCTTCACGGAATCAGGAATGGTTCAATGATCAGAATGGAGCTAGTTATTGTTGGTTTTCGCCCCTTACTGATACTGTAACATATAGCGAAGAGAAGCCAGAGTCATCAACCTTAGCTGTACAGATTTCCTTTGTTGCCAGATTTGATATTGATGAGCTGGAGGTAGATAGCAAGCGCTTCTTTACTGCAGCAGCCGAAGATCCGTTCCTCGATAATCCGCAGTCAGTTCCGAAGGAGCTGCTTTCTGAAATTGGCTATTTTTTTGTTCCCAGTTCGAGATCAACAGGGGAACGCTACTTATCGTTTTCATCTGACTTATTCAATAAGATTATGGAACTTAGCGCTGCTCTCCCAAAAGACTCACTGAGAGAAACAGTTAAAGTGCTTCGCACCATGGAGCCAGAAATCTCAAAGGACGCGCGACTGTCTACAATTGTTGCCAATGCAAATGATGAGATTCGAAGAATTATTAACAGCGATGAAGCGTCACTTTCATTTCGAACGACGTCTTGCGATCAAAAAGGGTTAAGAGACGCGCTCACGCCATTTCTACTTGGGAAGAGTTTAGGAATATTGCCCTTATCGCGACATGGTTCGGGTATTCGGTCTGTTCAAATATTGGTCCTGCTATTGCAGATTGGGAAGATAAGGTCGCTTCGAATGAGCAATTTTATTTTAGCTGTAGAGGAGCCTGAACTTCACCTCCATTCTTCTAGGCACCAATATATTATCTCTCGTATTCGGGGATGTTCAAATCAGTCTGTTATTACAACTCATTCTCCGCTCGTGGCAGCAGCTTTCCAGCCGTCGGAAGTGGTTTTCCTATCTAACCTTAATGGCACTTTATCGGCATGTCGTGTTGGCGCTGTGAATGAAGGTGAGCCAAGGCCCAACGCAGAGTTGAAACTGCTTAAACCAGGCAACCGAGAGGCAATATATGAAAGCTTCATGGGGGATGTAGTTATAGTACCAGAGGGTATTTCAGATTACTCATACTTCAAAGCACTTTTGAAGGGTGTCCAGATATCCGAGGGTTGGTCGGAATTGGGTCAGGATTGTCCACGTTATTTGGGAGTTTTCCCGAATGTTACCGATAATTCAACCACTCCTCTCGATGCCTTTGGGCACATGCCTTTGAAGTTTGTTATTTTAGTTGATGGTGATGAAGGAGGGAGCGCTCGACTTAAGATGCTCAAGGAACAGGGTAAAGCCACTTTTGTTGTTCAGCTTCCTCAAGGGTGGACTTCCGAGAATTTAATTGGCTGGATTTTGGGTGGAACTAATCTCGCAGAGAAAGAGACTCTCCTAGAAAGTTTGGGAGAGGAAGATAAAGACGCTGCTTCGCTTATTATTGAGAGTCTGCTTGTAGAGGTAAAGTTCAAAACACGATGGGACTTACATCCGGTCTTGACAGATATGGTTGTCGAAAGCAAGGCGGTGCAAAAACGAGCAATCCAGTTCTTCGATGCTCTTTGCTGTGCTAGTTCAGGTGATTTCGACTCTCACTTCGTTAAGGACGACAATCAAAGTTCAAAGGACTTTAGCGTTTATAGGCTTTCCATGCATGAATAGAGCAATAATTGGCCCGGCCGGTAGTGGAAAGACTTACAGTCTTCTGGAACTGGCTGTGGAGAATTGTGGTCAATTGTTAAAGTCCGACTATCAGAGGCTGCTTGCTATTACGTTTATGCATGGTGCACGTAAGAACCTCAACCGATTATTACGTTGTAAGAGCAGACTTCGCGGCAAGTATGAATGCGAAACGATAGATGCCCTTTGCTTCAGGGTAAGTTTCAAGTATAGGAAATTGAGGGGTCTTCATTGTCGCCAAGAAGATTTTCTGAATGTAACTGCTAAGCATTTCAATTTATCAAAGGGCTCCTTTGATGGCCCTAGGAGACTATTTGTTGAGCTTATGCGAGCTGATTCGGTTGGGAAACTATTTGGCGAAACATATCCGATTGTTCTGGTTGACGAGTTTCAAGATTGTTCAGAAGCACTACTCGATGTGATTAAAGCGGTTGCGCTTCGGGCGCGAGTTCTTATCGCTGCAGATGATTTCCAATCCCTAGAGATACAAGATTCGAAGGCTGCGATGGAGTGGTTGTCGGAAAATTTTTCTGTAACTGAATTGTCAGGGTCAAAGCGCACTTCTGCATCTACGATCCTTGATTCCGCATATGCACTACGTGACGCTAGTTTGTGTACAAATTCGGTTCAAGTTGAATATGTAAGCAGCGCTGGTTTAGCAGCTTGGCAAATTGCAAGCACACTTTGCTTTACCTGGAAACCATGGCAATCGGGCTCTACCGTCGTTTTGCTTTCTCCTTGTGGGTTTGAAGGATTAAAAAAGTTCGGTGGTGTTTTTAATTCACTGAGGAAAAAATTGGGCAAGAAGAAAAATATTGGTCCATTCCCGTTCGTCTGGGAAGAATCCTCCTCACAATATAGCGAATTGGTCAAATTGCTCTTGAAGGATTTAGGGCTTAAGAGCGAACCAGATTTTCTGACTGTTAAAACCCTCGAACAATTGTTATACAGTGAAAATGCTGCGATAAAGAGAATCGCTCACAGTGAGTTAAAACGTAGTAGAATACTTGGAGTAAACTCAGTGGAATTCTCTTCAGTTTGTGGTCGAGTTGGTCAGATTATCAAAGTTTCGAATAACTCAACAGGAGCGAGTCGACGAACTGCCATGACTATTCATGCAGCAAAGAATCGTGAATTCGACTATGTTATTATTCTTTGGCCTTACACAGTTAAAAGCGATTCGTTGTATAAAAGAAAGCTGATGTATAACGCAATTACCAGAGCTAAAAAGGAAGTTCTGGTCATTGTTCAAGGAGAGAAGTGCAAGAGAAACAGGAGCGATGCCGCCCTCACCATTCTTTCCGGAACGCCCTATAACAAACACTCTGACCTCTGAATGGCGCGTTATTATCCTCAGTCTATCTTTTCTAAAGAAATTTACCTGGAATGCTAATCCGAGCTTAATCGCATTTACAAAACTAGTTTCTTCAAAGCATTGTCTCTGAACATTTCGGCTTCGCGAATATATCTCCGTAATACGTTAAGATTAGCATGGCCAGTCTGTTTCTGTATCGATGCCTCTGACGCTCCAGCCATCGCAGCCGAGGTAGCCAAGCCCGCCCGTAGGGAATGCCCTGAGAAGTTTGCTGTTCGCTTGCCAATAAGTGAGCAGTATTTTTTTACAATATCAGCCACTGTACGATCTGACATTCGCGTCGTGCGAGGACGGTCAAATTTGGTCATGGAGCGGAGTAGGGGACCGGTCTTTATATTCGCGGCATCTAGCCAATCAATAAGCGCCTTTACAGGGCAGGTGAGAGGGTTCTGTCCGAAGGGAATTGCTACTTTTCTGCCTTCGCGTTCTTGATCCGTTTTACTTTTCCGTATCAAGATTACAAGTCCCTCGTCAGAAGAGGTAAGATCTTCGACGTCCAAGCCAGCCAGTTCACTTCGCCTGAACGCACCAGCAAAGCCTATAAGAAGCACAGCTTTATCGCGAAGGCCCGTCAGGGTAGGGGGGCAGTGCTCGACCATTGCTATTAGGTCTTTTACAAGTATTGGTTCTTTCCCGCGTGCTGGCGTTCCAAGTTCGCGCCTCAATCGTTTCATGGTGTTTTTCACGACCCATTCACTGCAGGGCGACTGAAATCCGTTTCTTTTATGGGCAACAGTGAGGGAGGCAGTGCGCCGTTTCACGGTCGACATGTTAAGCTTTAACGTCTCAGCGCAGTACCTAAGGTAGATGGCGATATCATCAGGTTCCGCAGGCAGCGGCGATTTGTTTCGCTTTTTGCACCACGAAAGAAAGTGCTTCCAGTCAGACAAGTAAGCAAGCTGTGTATTTTTCGCGTCAGCCAGCGCCGCGAACTGGTGCGTTTCGCGAATCTCTGGATCCATTAGTCCAGTCGGTCTTTGAAGGGCAGGGGAGTTCTTCATAGCTTTGTCTCCTTACACGATTTTTGATGATGGAGCGCCGCACGAAGTTGCAAAAATATTTAATTATTTCAAATGGATAACTCCCCTAACATCCAATAACTAGCAATTATTGGAAGTAACCAAAAATCATATCTATTGGATTTAGAGCGTCGTTTGTTTTATCGTTAACGCGAATTTGGGGATTTTGGGGGAGGTGTATGAACGCAATTACTCAGTTTGTTACTAGAGTTCAGGAAGCTTTACGCGGACCAGATGGTATATCGAGCTCAACTCGAAGGCTTGATCTTTTTTTCGCTTCTCCTTGGAGAGATTCCGTATCGCTGACTTTGCACACTATCTCAGTTAGCGCTGCCGATGAAAATGGCATGGCCATTGGTCCATCTATTGCTGACGGCACCTCGATTGGTTCTGGCCCAAGAACTCTGACAACGGACGATCTAGAAGCCGTGATCCCGGATGAATTGAAATTTTCGCACCCCGGCACAGCACAAATATTTGCAATAAGACGCACGGAAGATCCTATTCAAGCCGTCTTGCTTAGCAATGCCGCAATAACTATGACGCCTGCACTTCAAGAGAAAGTCAGGCAATTGCTCGGATGGCCTGACTCGAAACCGCTTGATTTATCCGTTAGAAGAGAAGTCTCAATTGAAGGTCTTTCTCTGGAAGAAGCAACCGTGAGGATTATACGTGCAGAAGTGAGCCGATATGGATTCGGCGACGACGAGATAAATAAAGGAGTGATCGGAATGATCGGCTGGGCATCAATCGATCGCGATCGAAGCGTCCCGCCAGCGCCAGATCAAGTTCATGTCCAAACACTTTGGTCAGAAGCAGAAATTCCGCAAATTCTCAGTAGAAATGGTGTTGTCGAAGGTCAAGATGCTTATGTGTGGCGCATAAATACGGGTGCTCACGGGGACATGACTGGTTAGTTTACGAACCCTAATTTTGGGTGTTACTGCTAAAAGGGTCGAAAACCGCCACAGGATTTTCGACCCTTTTAGCAGTAACACCCTATATAAGGGATTTGGGGAAGGGGAAAACTTGAGTAAGACTTAGGAATTGATACCCTGTGACCATGGTCACAGGTTTAGCGGTACTACCAATTATTCTCGAATTCAGAAAAATAGAACTTTGTCGCAAGGCAAGAGGTTGTACCAAGGGAAATTCCCACTCTACTCAAACTTCAGTAAGCGGAGTCGAAGCGCATTCCCGATTACTGAAACTGAACTGAGACTCATCGCTGCCGCTGCGATCATCGGATTTAGAAGTAGTCCAAATGCAGGATAGAGAACACCAGCCGCAATCGGAACTCCCATAATATTGTAAAAGAAAGCAAAAAAAAGGTTCTGACGAATGTTACGCATTGTTGCATGACTTAATTTTTGAGCGCGTGCAATGCCTCTGAGATCGCCTTTTACTAAAGTAACCGCAGCGCTTTCCATAGCTATGTCTGTCCCAGTTCCCATTGCTATTCCGACGTGAGCTTGCGCTAGCGCTGGAGCATCATTAACTCCATCTCCCGCCATTGCTACGGTGCGGCCCTCGTCCTGAAGTTCCTTAACAATTCTAAACTTATCTTGAGGTAGTACCTCAGCTCTAATATCATCAATCCCAAGCTTCTTACCGATTGCTAGAGCGGTGGTTTTACTATCACCAGTCAGCATTACAATTTTAATCTTACTTGAACGAAGAGATTCCAGTGCTTCAGAAGTCGTTGACTTAATTGGATCTGCCACACCAAGAAGGCCGGACGCTTTTCCATTGATTGAAACAAACATCACTGTCTGACCTTCAGCTCTGAGAACCTCTGCCCTCTTGATTAATGCCGGATCGTCAATTAAACTTTTATTGCCAACCATTACTTTATTCTGCCCAATTTCGCCCACTACTCCTTTGCCCGTAATTGATTGAAAGTTTGTAACCTCTTTAAGCGTAACTCCCCTCTCCTTTGAACCAGTGACTATTGCTTGAGCCAGTGGATGCTCACTACTTCGTTCAAGGCTTGCTGCATGAACGAGTAATTCTTCCGGACTTAACGGTGCGATGGGTTCAACGATTATCAACTTTGGTTTCCCTTCAGTAAGAGTGCCTGTCTTATCGACAACAATTACGTCTACCTTTTCTAAAATTTCTAGCGCTTCCGCATTCCTTATAAGAATTCCCATTTGAGCACCCTTTCCGGTTCCGACCATTATGGACATAGGCGTAGCGAGTCCAAGAGCACATGGGCAGGCAATAATTAGCACAGCAACACTGTTCACTACGGCATGAGCAAGGGCCGGAACTGGGCCAAACAGATACCAAATTCCAAATGTAAGAATTGCCACTCCGACTACAGCAGGTACGAAATAGGCAGAAACTGTATCGGCCAGTCGTTGGATTGGAGCCCTCGTCCTTTGAGCTTCGCTTACCATATGGACAATACGTGAAAGAAGGGTATTGTCTGCGGACTTAGTGGCTTCCATGACAAAGCCGCCACTCCCGTTTAAGGTGCCTCCAATTACCGAATCATTAGCGACTTTTTGCACTGGCATGGACTCGCCGGTTAACATGGACTCATCAATGGAACTAGAACCTTCAATAATTTTTCCATCAATTGGTATTTTCGCGCCGGGCTTTACTCTAAGCTTATCCCCCACTCTAATATCATCAAGAGCCACGTCCTCTTCGGAGCCGTCGGCTCGTAAGCGTTGTGCACGCGCTGGCGCAAGTTCTAAAAGTGCACGGATGGCGCTACTTGTCTTACTTCTTGCTTGCAGCTCAAGCACCTGACCAAGAAGTACCAATGTGGTGATAACGGCCGCAGCCTCAAAATACACTTCAACCGTTCCGGACATTCCGTGGGCAGAGGCGGGAAAGATAGAAGGGAAAAGTGCGGCGATTGCACTATATAGATATGCAACTCCTACCCCTAGTCCAATCAGGGTAAACATATTTAGATTCATTGAGCGAAGAGATGCCACTGCTCGCTCAAAGAATGGAAATCCACCCCACAAGACTACAGGCGTTGCCAACCCAAACTGAATCCAAATAGAAATACTCATTGGCAACGCGTTGTGAATGCCAAGACTAGGGAATATTCCGGCCATTGAATAAAGAAAAAGCGGAAGAGTAAAAAGTAGGCTTACCCAAAACCGCCTTTGCATGTCGCGAAGTTCATGCGATTCGACCTCATGATCTCCAAAAGTTGCCCCAAGCGGCTCAAGGGCCATGCCACAAATCGGGCATGCGCCAGGAGAGACCTTCCTAATTTCAGGATGCATTGGACAGGTGTAAATGACTTTTGATATTGAGGTAGTAGCCGACATGGGGACTTGTGGTCGCTTTTTAACGTACTTTTCCGGAGCCTCCACAAACTTGTTCTCGCATTTTTCGCTGCAGAAAAAATAGTCGATGTTCTCAAACCTCCTCGGTCCCGATGAACCAATAGGACTAACTTTCATGCCGCAAATGGGATCTATTAATTCTACTTCCATCTCGTTTGTACCCTCTCACTTGTGATTGCATTTTTTCGTATATTGCCGTTAGTGATTACGCGCCCTAGAACCAAAAACGTACTCCCGAAACAAACGACCAATTGTTAGTATCCTCTCCTTCGCTCCGTGCCAGATCTTGTGTTTCTCCAAAAAATCTAGCGTAGTTTACTCCAACATAGGGTGCAAACTTACGCGTAAATTCGTAGCGAAGGCGAAGGCCTGTTTCAATATCATTTAGGCCCGAACCTACACCAAAGTCTTTGTTCTCTTGTGCGGCTGCAAGTCCTTCAATTCGGGGTTGCAGAATAAAACGTTGCGTTAGTAGAATATCGTAGGTGCCGGTAAAGCGCGCAGAAACATCGCCGTCTTGACTAATAAAGAGCGTTGGTTCGATGTCAAAGTAATAAGGTGCTAAGCCCTGAAATCCAATAGCTAAAGAACTTTGTGATTGGTCAGATTTGTCACTATTCCAAAGCTGTTCATGACGCAGTCCCACTTGAAAATCGAAAAAGCGCGAGATTAGCTGACCATAAAGTAATTGAAGATCGCCTTGTCCCGAACCTTTCTCAGTTGCAGCGCCCCCCTCACTTTTAATCCATAAGCGGTTGTAGTCCCCACCATGCCAGCCAAAGACATCCCATTGGGCGTCATTTTCTCCCTGTTTTATTCTGTATTCAAAAATCTCAGCGAGAAAGAAGTTAAATGTTTCCATGTCATCAACGGGTTCTGGCCAAACTTCTCCGGCCTTCAAATTTACTTGTTTAGGCGCGGAAGCTTTTCCAGTTAGCAGAGCAGGCTCCTTCGAAACATAATGCTGATCGAATTTATGTTGCGGCTCCGCAAGGACCAGAGCAGGAATCAATAAGATTGCAAAACTTGCAATTAGCACTTTGGTTTTCATGTTAGCTCCTTATTTCCTGCATCCAAAACTTCCACCACACGAAACATTCCCATCTCCATATGTAAAAGTAGATGACAATGGAATGCCCATCTGCCTACCGCATCAGCTGAGATTGCAACCGACAACCGCTCTGCTGGTTTAATAAGGATGGTGTGCTTTCGGGGTTTATAAGAGCCATTTCCATTTTCAAGTTCCATCCACATGCCATGAAGATGCATTGGATGTTCCATCATAGTGTCATTTACAAGAGTAAGCCGAAGTCGCTCTCCGTATTTAAAGGGAATGGGCGTTTTAGCTTCAGAATACTTCCTCCCGTCAAATGACCACATATATCGTTCCATGTTTCCGGTCAGATGTAGTTCGATCTCCCGTTCAGGAGTTCGCTCATCGTATCCCGGCGCCAAACTTTTAAGGTCAGTGTACACAAGCACTTTCCTGCCAGAGTCGCCAAGACCGGCCCCGGGTTCTTGCAGCCGACTCTTAGAGTATTCAGCCACAGAGGTATTCCCTACGCCGTGGTGATCGGAGCCATGCTTTACAGGCGTCGCACCAGGAATGTCGACCCCCATTTTCACTGCGTCCATTTTCATAGCAAGGCCTGAATGCGGCTTTACGACTGGATTTTTCATTCCATCTCCCATGGGAGCTGAGTCAGCAGGGTTTTGGGACATTTTGTGACTTGATGGCGCCGAGCCCTTTCCCTCCTGACTCTCCATACCTGGCATACCCTTCATCTCCATTCCCATATCTCCCATGGAACGAATCGGTCGTTTGCGTCTCTCAGGGACAGGAGCTGTCATACCCAGACGAAGTGCGAGAGTACCACCTGCCCATCCACTTCGATCCGTAGCTTCCCCAAAAATTGTGTATGCGCCCTCATCTTTCGGTTCAACGATCACATCGTAGGTTTCACCTGGACCAATCCGAAATTCATCGACCTCGATAGGTTGAATGTTTTGCCCATCAGCCTGAACTAATGTCATTTTTAGCCCAGGAATTCTCACATCAAAAAGCGTCATTGCGGCTGCGTCAATAAATCGCAGCCTTACCCGCTCGCCCGGTTGAAAGAGCGCAGTCCAGTTTGCATGGGATGGAAGTCCATTTAATAGATAGGTATAGGTTTCTCCTGTTACATCAGCGATATCTGTCGGATCCATATTCATCTCTGCCCACATGAGTCGTTCGTTTACCGCCGCAGAGAAGCCTTGTTTTCTTATATCCTCTAGAAGGTCTATGGACGTGCGCATTTGGCGATTGTAATAGCCTGCATAGTTTTTTAGGTTTCCTATGATCTCCATGGGGGACTCAAAGCTCCAGTCCGAGAGCATCACGATATAGTCTCTGTCATAATGAAATGGATCAGGATCTCTGGGATCAACTATAAGTGGAGCATAAACCCCCAACAGTTCTTGACCACCAGAGTGGCTGTGGCACCAGTAGGTTCCACTTTGTTTTACTGGAAATTGATAAATAAAGGTTTCACCCGGACTAATTCCCGCAAAGCTCACGCCAGGTACCCCATCCATTTCTGGCGGAAGCAAAATGCCGTGCCAGTGAATCGACGATGATTCCTGAAGTTTATTTGTCACACGAATTACGGCATCCTCGCCTTCTTTTAAGCGGATGAGTGGCCCGGGAATTGAACCATTAATTGCAAGCGCGTTGCCGGTACGGCCATTTACGACAAATGGATACTTTGCGATAGAAAGATCGATTGGGAAGTTTTTTCCATCTAACCGTTTAACGTCAGTGCCCGACGCTGCCCATGCCGGTAACGGAGGCGATAAGGCACTATAGAGTCCAAATGCTCCAGCACTAAGAAGAAATTTTCTTCGAGATACTATATAGTCTAGCATAATCCATCCTTTCTAGTCGGGAGCATTTTGTTTTAAACGCGTAAGAAGATACCCGATCACACCGCATTCACTTTGGCCTCAAGCCCGAAAAAGCTTGCGGCCCAAAGAGTTGACCCAATCTATCGTTCGACTAAATCTCCTTCCTTCAAATCCGTCCCGGCTGCAACAGAAACTACCGAATAATGCTCGTTTAAGATTTCTGTCACGGCTCCAGTGCCAACTAACTGCTTTTTACAACTAGGAGCCCCTGACTTGATTCCGCTAGTTGGAGTGCAAACACTCCTATATATTTTTATCTTATTCCCAACTTCCACTTCATCCTTATTTAAACAGACATGGGCTTTAGTATCGCTAATCTTCATCGCAACAACACCGCGATGAACGGTACCAGTACAGCCGGTGACGATGCTCAAAGTTATAATTGCCACTAAATATTTTGTTTTCATTTTTTTCCTTTCATTCCTTATTTAAGTATTTATCTCTAAAGTCAGTGATGCTTATACCACCCCACTCCCTTAATATCGTTCCAAGAGGTAGTTTGATGACATGCATAACACTGAGAGACTTGTACTGAGCTACAACACCCGCTACCCGGCGCGGCGCCAGTGCTTGCAACCTTCTTTGAGATCATCTCGAAGTGCATCATGTAATGGCTGGGCGGAGCTTGATGACATTGCGAACAGTCACGCGACGTTGGCAACGGGTGACGATAGGAAGTGATACTCCACTTGTCTGTCGCATGGCAGGAGCTGCAATCGCTTCCCAAAAGTGAGCGGTGTTTATCCTGATTTGCATGGCAAGTCATACAGTTCAGTGTATTCTCTAGGACGTCGTCAATATCGTGATAACCTTTTCTTGCAGCTTGTAGGATTGATGTTACGGCATTTTCGGCGTTTTTTGTATTTGAAGTCTTTTTCTTCAACATTTCTGTTGCAACAAGGGCAAGATGGGTGTGGTCCATTTTAGTAATTAAAGCGTCTCTCCCCTGGTGCTCAAAGTGACAACCCGTGCATGAGGTCACCGAACTATGAAAAGAGGTGTTTTGTTTCTTCAAGATCTCCGTTTCAGCTGCGTGACAGGTCACACACTGCTCTTTAACCACTCCTTTGTAGGGCACATGACATTCTTTGCAGTTTTTTTCTAAATCGAAGTGATATTTCGAAAGCTCTCCAGGCTGAATAGAAACTGCCCATTTTTCGGGAGCAGATTTTAAAATCTCCGGCTTTCGGAAGACAAACCATCCCGCTGTTGCAAGGACAAGCAAGACAATGCCCATCAAGATAATCAAGCGTATCATTGGAGCCACCGTATACCGAAATAAAAACTACCCCAGATATGCATGGCCAGAAAAATAAGAAGTAAGACAGACAAAACAATATGGAACTTAATCCAATAAACAAAGATTTTTTTCATCACGGCATGACTTTGAAGAGCGTATTCCAGGTCCGCAATCGATTCGCTTAGATCGTGCGCTTCTTTCGCTATTTGAATATCCGGCGACACTGCTCTGAGCCAAAATAAATACCATTTACTTGACAGCGCACGCACAATATTTCGCCGATCCGGGTGCTCGGCAAGTGCAAGCGCGCTAACGCGATAGCGCTGCTCAAGCATGCTCAGGCTAATTCTCTTTTCTCTTGTCTCCTCAGAAATAAACACCATGAGGTATTGCCCGACAAAACCACTAAATACTACCCCAAGCATAACCGCTGTGAGCGCTATCCCTAGGGGGCTCTCAAATTTATGGCCCGTATGTATAAGCGCTAGAATAGAACCAAAAATTCCGGCATAAACATGGAGTTTTAGAAAAGTTCCCTGCGATACAACTCGCATCATTATTCTCTTAAACCAATTGATGCGTCTAATCGCTACATACAAATATGTCGAGAGAATCAGAAGAGCTGCTGCAATTCCAATAATCCCTCCGTAATAACTACCGGCAAAGCGTGGATCTTCATGTAACCAAAAACTAAGCCAGCTCATAAGAATGAGTGTCAAAAGAGCGAGTCCAATAATACTCCTTTGCCCTTTCATTTTTTATGCCTCAACCCCTATATTCTCGGTCGATTTGGCCGTGCAGGCCAAAATAAACCCGCTGTCTTTTTCCTCTGCAGTTATCCCATCGTCTATTTCCATGGTCACATGCCCGGAGACGAGTCTAATCTTGCAAATTCCGCAGGTGCCGACACGACAGGAATTTTCAATCTGCACTCCGATGGATTCAGCCGCTTCTAGAACTGACATGCTAGGCGGTAAAGCTGCCTTTTTGCCGGATGATGTAAAATCCACCGTCGTTGTTGTATTAACAATATTGGTTTTCCCCTCGCGGCCTAATGGCGTGGCCGGCTCATCTTTTCTCATGGACCCAAAGGCTTCAATCTTTATCGCTTCCTTTGGAACACTCAATTCGGATAGAAGCTTTCTTATATCATCCATAAAGGGGGTAGGTCCGCAGATGTGGACGCGTGAGGAAACTAAATCGGGCACTGTCGCAATAATTTCCTTTGTAAAGCGCCCTCGAGCACCGCTCCAATCTGATCCAACTTTACCGGTGGCAGTGACAATTAATTTGAAGTTTGGACATCTGGATGTCAGCTCTTCAAGCTCGCGCCGGAAGAGGTAGTCTTCTGAATTACGGTAGGTAAAAAGAAGTGTTATTTTCCCAGGCCATGCTTTGATAATTAGAAAACGAAGTACGCTCATCATTGGAGTAACCCCGATTCCGGCCCCGATAAGCACGATAGATTTGGCCTCCTCCCCAGTAAAAACAAAAAGGCCACTAGGGCCCTGTGCATCAATCAAATCTCCTTCTTTAATCAGATCGTGCAGATACCGGGAGAATGTACCTTGATCTTCTCTCTTAATGGTCAGGTCACAAAATGAAATCTCAGTCGGGGATGAGGCGATAGTATATGCCCGTGCAACAATCTTTTTATCAATTAAGGCAAAAAGAGTAAGAAACTGCCCGGGCAAAAAGGTAAAAGGGAATTTATCACCTGACGGATTAACGAGCCGAAATGTTTTTACATTAGATGACTCACTAATAATCTTACTGACTTTGAGTCGTCCAGCCCAGTTCTCTTTTTTCTTTGATTCTGCCTTGGCTCCTGCCTGAGTGCCGTTAACTGGCTTTGTCGGACCCGGATCGGACGAGGGCGGAGTTCCACCACTTGGAGGAGTCTGCCCACCTCCACCTTCAGGAGGAGTTGGGGGTGAAGGTACCCCCACTCCTTGCGTGGTAAGTCTTTCCAGAAGTGCCGTAGCCCGGCGCATCTTGAAAAAATACATTATAATCATTGTCGCTGAAAATAATGATAGCAACAACATGACCAGCAAGTGAAAAAGCGACAGCCCAAAAAACTCTTGCGGGAGCATAACTCCCTCATCACGTAGATTCATTTCAGTCTTGAACCAGTTAAGCGCAATATTGCGAGGTGATTCACCTTCGGCTAGGAGACGATGAGCAGAGAGTCCACTTTCGACCATGCGCATTCCTTGTCGCATCTCGGCGAGCGACTGCTGCATGAGAGCGAAGTTATCGGCGTTAACTGCCGCCGAAAGCGATCCGAGACCAGTTGATACCATCCCGAGCCCATTAATCATTCGAGCATGCGCTACATGTTGAATCTCATCCCAACGTTCCGGGGGAAGATTTGGAATTTCCACTAAGGATGGATAGAAATCTTTCTTCGGAGGGAGCCCCATTTGCTTCATCATCTCTCCCATTCCCTTCATCATGCCTCCAGCTCCACCGGGTGGAACGGCAGCACCCGGAAGCATTTGCGGCGCAGCAATTTGCATATTTGGTGCAGCTTGTTGACCAGAACTCGCCGCGGCGGGTGCTTGCTGTTGTCCAGGTTGAGGTTGAGTTCCTGCCTGGGCAGCAAGCTCAGGGTGATGACTTAAATGCTCTGCTTCAGATTGTGTGAAACCAGGACTTGCAATCAGTAATAATACGGTGATGCTACCAAAAACGGCTGACAGTATGATTTGGGAATAATGCAACATAATTTACATACCCCCCATCATGTTCTGCGAAGCAGGTGGAGTAACGGGCAGAGCTTGTACCGCTGAAGAAACTTGCCCCAGTAGTGCGTTTCGTTGTTCAATACTTAAAAGCATAGCCGCCTCACCAACATGCTTAATAAATGCCAGCCTGAAATCTCCTTGTAACTTCTCACTTTCTCTAACCTTCGCTTCAATATTGACAGAATTTGGCTGATCAGAAGCTGTAAGTAACCACACTTGCTCTTCGGCTTCTTGAATTTTACGATTAAAATCTGACCGTTCTAAAAGTGCCCTCATGCGAATCTCCCCCAAGCGGCTTTGTTGTTCTAATGAGAGCGTTATGTGCTGAGGATGATCAAGAAAGAAATTGGTCGATCCAATGTGATACAGATGTGAGGCACCTGGGAACCCTGGAAGTTCTGAGAAAAAGCTGCTTGGCCCCATACTGGCCGCCTGTCCCATGGGAGCGCCGCCACCCATTCCGCCCATCATGGAATTCATCATGCTCATCATCCCAGCCATCATGCCTACATCTGGCCCCTGATTAATTCCAGCAAGAGCCATGGGCTGTGAAGGCGGTGCTTGCGGAACTCCACCCATAGTCCCCATCGACATTTTTAAGCGGAGTTCGTCACCATTGGCCTTCATCGCTACCATATCCACACCTTGCTCTCTTACTTTGGCTTGTAATTCTGAAACTTGATGACTTAGATCCCCAATCTGCTCAGAAAGTGTTTTGGAAGGCATCTCTTGTTGGTGCTCCCTTTCCATATTTGCTCCAGGAGGCGGGACCTGAGCGCTGGCAAAAGAAGGGCACAACACTATCACCGCAACCGTCAGCGATAAAAAATAATTATTCTTAATATTACGAGTCAAAGCGTCTTTCATAAGAGCCATCCTCCACTAAACCCTGCACGTCTAAGACCGGTTGAAATGTATGTAGATTTTCTTAACAGATTCCAAATCATTTGAGTGCGGTAGTTTTCCACCATAATGACAACCGGGCCCTGATTAAGACCGTAATTTCCCGATGAGATCCAACCCTTTTTGCCAGACGCATCAACGAATGTTCTGTTAAATGAAGTTTCAAATCCAAATTGGCAACTGGTTACAACACCAAGATGAGTAAAGTGCTCGATAGCCGAAAGGACTATCTCCGGTGCGAATGGTAGTGAAGCTATAGCAACCCAAGGAGCAATCGTTCCATCATCTGGACCAAAAGGGGCGCCTCTTCCACAATAATCAAAGAAGGTGCGTTCGATTCCGTCGACCGTCATAGTGGCTGGACCGGGTCCGTCGGTTGCTGTGATCCCCCAACAACATCCGCAGCAACCATCAAACTTAAGTGGATTAAGGCGGCCATATTCTTGATGAATCAAAGTAGCTAGACGACTGTTTTTAAAGTAGTCGCTTTGATGTTCCCGCATTACAGCATCTTGTATGTCGCGCAGATCAATCCATAAATGCGAATACTGATGGATAAATAATGGTCCGGCATAGAGCACATCGTGACCGTATATAGATTTCCATGAAAAACTTTTTGTCCATTCTGAGTAGCTTTCTGGAAGGATGGGAAATGTTGGTGAACCAAGGGCTAAGACATACAAGATCATAGCTTCATCGTAGCCCTGCCACCTGTATTGCATAAAACCATTCTCAGGAGTCCATCCATGAGTAAATGTAAGGCCATCATTTAGCGCCCAATCCCATTCAATTCTACGATATAGTCTGTCTACCAGTTCTCGCAATTCACGCTCTTCGCCCGTATCCCGGTCAAAATACGCAGCAGCAACCAGCGCTCCCGCGATAAAGAGCGCTGTGTCAATTGTAGAAACTTCTGATTGCCAAGCTCTTTTACCAGCTGAGCTGTCAAGAAAATGATATAAGAAGCCCCTATATCCAGTAGAATTTAAATCGGGTCCTTGTGGAGCGTCCCACAAATATTTAATTGCACGAGTTGCTATTTGTAGTGATAAGGTTCGTGTTATAAATCCGCGCTCCGCTGCCACCACCATGGAAGCAATACCCATACCAATTGCCGCTATGCTGGACGGTGACTGCGGTTTGTTAGAGTCAGCGACTAGACCAGTTTCTGGATTTGAGTACTCGGCAAAATACGAAAAGGCTCGATTCTGAAGCGTATCAAGCATCGCACCTTCTTGCATCGGTGTTCTTTCTCTTTTTACTGACAAGTCTCCTGGTGCGCAGCTACTGCATGTCATAACCTTTTTTTTCGAACTAGACTCAGTTTATTTTCAGCCGCAACATCCAGACCCACTCTTACCTTTTTCTGCTACACCTTCGCTTTTCAGTTCACTTTTACTTTTCTTTGAACAACACGAATCGCCCTTTCCATCGCTACCTGCCTTCATCATGAAAAGCATTGGAAGCACACAGCAACCAATCATAAGTAGAGGAATCAGAAGCGAGGCTCCTCCCCCAAGCGGCACTCCTAATTTTGGTAATACAAAGACAAGTGCGAGTGCGGCTACCGCACAGACAATCATCCATTTATGGCAATTTTTCATAAATTTCCCTTTTAAAAGTATGAGGGCAATGTTTAGGCCGCACTCTGAGGCAGCCTCAACACACACCCCTACATGTCACCCATTGGTGGCATAGCAGCACCACCTTGCTGCATGCCAGCTGCCGGAGGTTGGTTCTGTTGTTGAGGGACTTGCTGCGGAACTTGTCCCATCGGGTTATTCATTCCTTGTTGCATCATGTCTTGTCCCATTTTTTGCCCCTTTTGCATCATGTCGTGGCCTTGCATCATCCCCATTTGTTTATTCGAAGCGGCTTCTGCCTTGGCCATACGGGCTTCAAGATTCAGCGTACGTTCTTCCAACTTTTCAATTCGAGCTGCATCCTTACTAGTCTCTGCAAACACAGGCGCAGTCGTCGAAACCGAGAGAACTAACAACATTGTCCCTATAACAATTACTTTTCTATTCATGACATTATCCTTTTTGATCAATAAAAGTTCCCTTAATCAGGTCTATCTTAAATATTACTTGTTGACCTTTAAGTCAAGAAGTAATAGTATCCTACGCATGGCATTCATTTGACGGTATGTCCCGCGTCATACCGAATCACATTAAAATGACGAGTACTCATTGCTTGCCTTTACACGCACGCGATACGACCACGGCTAGTTTTTCAGTAGGGCAAATTTCTGAAGAATGATTAATGTTTTCAGGTATAGGGATTATCTCAGATGTTAAGTCAGTCCGTAGGTTACTCTGCAGTTGCCTTGGGTATCATAGCTGAAGCGAAAGACAAGCCGATGCTAGTGAAGGAGATTGCTCAGTTGGGCAACATTCCAGGCCCCTATCTTGCAAAATTAATTCATATACTTGGTCGAAAAGGTATTGTTGAAACCCAACGTGGTATTGGCGGAGGTGTGTTACTCAAGAAAGATCCAAATAAAATTTCTTTGTATGATCTATGTAAATGCTTTGATGACCCGGTCCTTGGAGAGCGATGTATGCTAGGAAACGCAGAATGTTCAGATGAACGAGCTTGCCCGCTTCACAAATTCTGGACTTCCCAAAGGAGCAAAGAAATTAAATTCCTTCAAAAAACTACCATAAAAGATTTAGCAGCCTTCGAGCGGCGTGAGATTGTCCGGTTAGGAACCGCTCAAAGATAGAGCATCGGAGGCTACAAACTCTCAGGGCGCCTCCAACGCTTGAGTCCTACCAGTCTCAGAGAATCTCTAAGTTAAACTTCGACACCCCTCTGAGCAACTGCGACATTCGACTGCGCACAAGTCCATCTCCGGATCATTCCAGCCCTCGCATCCATTTGCACATCGATCACACACCTCAGCGCAACTTGCACAGACGGCTGAAAAAGAGTTTGAGCCTCGTAATAAAAGACAAGCCGTAGTTTGGCACATCAAAATACCGTCGACGAGTTCCTGAATGTGTCCAACCTCGGCATGTGGCCCTCCCTTGCCCAAACAACTCGTTAGTGTCTGCGCACAGACTCTGGAACAGTCCAAACAAATCTGTGCACAAGCCGCCAAGTCCTCTTTCTTTGCTGTATTCATAAAGTTCTCCTAAGTTGTGCTTACAGGTTTTTTACAAATGCACTGCGATTTGCTTCTGACTCAAAGTAAAGGGCGCGGCCATTATCGTTGTATATAAACGCAAGCGCTTTATCGACCATTTTGCTACTTACTGGGTCAAGGGCCTTAGTATACCTCTCAGGATCACTTTTTATTTTTCCGCTACACATTGAACAGCAGCCGTAATAAGTTTTCCCCGCATGTTCGATTGGTATGCCTGGTGTCTCCATTATTGAGTCTTGCATCATGCAAACTTTACTCTTATCGGTAACGTTGCCGTCTAAGGCTATCGCCAAGGAAAATGGCATAAGCACACTCACGATTAATGCAATTACTAATTTAACTTTCATTTTTTTCTCCTTTAAAAATTAACTACTTCTTTTCACTTAAGACCAGCTTCATGCCGCATTTAGGGCAATTACCAGATTTTTTAGAAATCACCTCTGGATGCATTACGCACACGAA
>CAZVWV010000049.1:0-23489 GCA_964631745.1 uncultured Bdellovibrionales bacterium | reverse complement strand
GGGCCTTATTACGCAATTAAGCTAAGTGGCATTGGACGACTCGTCGGCCGGTGCCGCATAGCGGCACGGCCTTTTAGGGCGAAGCCACCACCCGTTCGCATTTGGTACTGCCTTTCGGCTTAATATTTAGTGCAACTTTTTGGGGCCGGTCGACAAGGCCGAACGGCGCTATCTCGAACGCTTCGGACAGTAGCGCATAATCTTATCTACCACGGCTCCGATCTCGTATGGTTTTGAAAGATAATCATTCATCCCTGCTGCTCGACAACGCTCGCGGTCGTTTTCCATGGCCAGGGCCGTTAGCGCAATTATAGGAATGGACTTCCCTTTCTTGGAATTTCTAATCATCTTGGCTGCTTCAAAGCCTGACATGATAGGCATCTGACAATCCATTAAGACCAAATCAAATTCATTTTCTAGAAATTTTTGAGTGGCTTCTAACCCATTTTGAGCCATGGTTAACTTGCAACCATATTTCTTAAGAGCATGCGTAATAATCTTCTGATTAATTAAATTATCTTCCGCCACCAAAATCGACAAGTTCTCCAGTGCCCCCGGCGGAAACGCTCCTGCTGATTGTGTCTGAACACACGCCTCTTGACTGCTGGCGATGTTATCTTCGAGCACCTGGCAATTTACAAAAAACCTAAAGGTAGAACCGACTTCGGGCATACTAGTCACCCAGATGTGTCCGCCCATTAGCTCAACCAACTGTTTGCAAATGGTGAGGCCCAAACCAGTTCCGCCGTAATTTCTTGAAATCGAGCTATCCGCCTGCGAAAAAGACTCAAAAATCAGATCAAGCTTATCAGATTTAATTCCCGGACCGGTATCAGCCACCGCGACATAAAGTCTATTCTCGGTATCCGATCTTTGAAAATCAACCCACATAACAACCGCGCCCCCCGCCGGAGAGAACTTGGCCGCATTACCAAGGAGATTATTAATAATCTGACGCAGCCTGCCACCATCGCTGACAACAATCTGCGGCACGCGTTCGGTTGTATGCGCCACGAACTGCAAAGATCGCTCCCTAAAGGCCGCCGAAAAAACCGCAATCAGTTCGTCTGTTATCTGTCGCACGGAAACTGGTTGGGCATCGATAGTGAACTTACCGGCCTCCATCTTAGAAAGATCTAAGATATCGTTGATAATTGTGAGCAAACTCTTAGCGGAGCGCTTAGCTAATTCTACCGTATCGAGTGAAACTTGATCCGTGATCTGCTCTGAAAGTATCCCCAACATCCCCAGTACACCATTCATGGGCGTTCTAATTTCATGGCTCATGCTGGCCAAAAACTGGGCCTTGTTCTCTGCGGCCTGTTGCGCCTCCAGCGAAGCTTGCTTTAGCTGGCGATTGATCTCCATCAGTTCGTTAGAGCTCACATTGGTGGCATGTTCAAGCAACCTGCGATCTTCATCGAAATCAAAATATGCTCGGTCAACTTGAGCAAGCAGTTGCTGAACGTTTGGCGTGAGACCTTCAAAATGGGTCTTTGAATTCCTGAGCTGCCTTATTAATAGACGATGCCTTGGGTGATCCATCCGTTAAGTTTCCCTAAAGGCGGTAATAGTCATAGTTTGATTATGAAGCTGGCATTTAGCATCCCGCACAAACGGCGCAATCTCACCGTAAGAGTAGAACCCCGTAAGCACAGCCTCTCGGCCCAACACCCGCGCGGCCGATTCCACCTCGTCTTCAACGCGTTGTTTAAGCACCAGCTTTCTTCCGACACAGCTTATCAATATTGCCAGTTCAGGCTGCATATCGCCCAGCGAAACCCGCGCGATTCCGGCGGCATCAGTAGCTCCATCTACTAAGCGTTCAACATTGGCTTTCATAAGCCGAACCATGCTGTTCGTAGGAATATCACCGGCAAACGTTATCGATTGATTGGCTTCGTCCACAGCAAGAATAGTTCGCACCAGCGGCTCGCGCTGGTCTGGCACTCTTAGAGCCAGTGGAAATAAAAGACCAGATGCTGGAAGCTGGTCGGCATAGGCGCCGAGATAGCGCTTGTAAAGCGTTAGCGCCGACTGGCCGTCAAGTTCATAAAGAACGTTTTTCTCTGCGCGTGTGACAACGCGCTCAGGACCGAAGGAGTCCCAACCGCCTAAGGATCCGTAACCAACAGCCAGAGAATCGCTATAGAATCCGATGGCCGTGATTAAACGACTTCCAGATTCTTTATCAGAAAGAACAAAAGTTTCTTTGAATGCGTTGCCATCGGCGGCCAGCCCTCCAGTGATAGCGACCCCCTTCGGCAGCACTGAGGAGATCCCATTGAGCAGGGCGCTTCCGTCAATAGATAGTCCTTCACTAAGAACAAAGACATGCACAAGATTTGGGGCGATAAGATTCTGCGCCAATGCTACTCCTGCTTGATTGCTATCACTAGGATGGGAGATTCTCTGCTCAGCAGATCTTATTCTTGTTTTCTCGAAAGCCACAACCGTTATGGCGACAGTCCCGTCGCTCACGCACTCACCAAGGATTTCGCCAGCGCTTGAACATCCGCAAATAATAGTATCGGGGAATAGTTTGCGCAGTTTTGTCGAGAAGCTCGGATCGGCCATTAGCTCACGCGCGCCAAAGGCGAGGAGCAGCGTAGAAGATGCGCCCAGCTGAGGGGGCACAGGTGAGATGGCACCGCCGTCATAGCTAAACTGAGTCGTCTTAATGGTCATATCCGGTCATGTCCAATAAAATGGAAGTCGCTTCTGTAATATCGCCAGGTTTCTCTACAGATTTTAGGAAATAATGGTGTTTTAACCTGGAACGCGCAGTTGAACCGAAGCGAGCTTTAGGAGTTGAGCTTTTCGTCTGTTTTGCTGTCTTTATCAGGCTTGGTAGTTAGAGTGAGCACCGATACAGGCCCGATATCCAAGCCGTTAAGCGCAGCCGTCAGTAAGTCGTCTGTTGAAAAGCTCCTCAAGGAAAGCGTCACGTCATCTGGACCAACGAATGAGGTAACTTGGGGATTAATCTCATTCGGAAGCGTTTTTATTACCTCTGCCGCAACAGGGGCCGTTTGGGTAGTCTGAACATCTGGGCCGGACAGCGCGTTCCAGGCAGTATTTACCGCACTAGAAATCGTACCGAGCACACTCCCGTCATTTAGCACATTTGATAAGTCAGCGCTGCCTAACGTGCTTAGTGAACCACTGATAACTCCTAAGTTAAAAGAAGTTCCGTGCTGAATTAGACCAAGAATATCATCGCCAAGCAGTCCGCGCTGCGACGCCAAGGTTTTATAGAACTTTCTTGGATCTTGTCCCGATTGAATCCCTTGATTTACCGCATCAACTATACGCAAGAGCTCATGATACTGATCACTGCCTACAATGGAGGAATATTCTGTGGATAGATTGGTAATTTCAGTTTCGGTGGCCTGCCTCTGAGCATCGGTCAAAGCGCCAGTCTCTAAAGTTTTCTTAAGATCAGAGATGCGTTTGGAAACACCTGCAATCTGCTTGAGGGCTCCCACGATGTAACCTTCCTGCTTAGGTTGCAGAGCAGCATCTGCGGCCGATGCCGCCTCTTTCGCATTCTTGCTTAGACTTACTTTGACAGCGTCGTCTTCTCTCCCCTTAAGATTCATCTCTATGGTTAGTTCGCGGCCTAACCCTTGACGCGACTTTTGAGCAAAGACTGAGTATTGGGCCCTGCCAAAGCTATTATTTGCTGTGACTTTGTACATCGACTATTCCTTGTCGTCCTCCTCTTAGATCGGAGTGTTCAGCGAATAACTTTAGGCGAATACCTAATGCACTACATCGCCCAGGGGATCGGCAAAAGAGCGCGCTACCACCAACAAAAGCTCCTCGGCCTGAAAAGGCTTGTTCAGCGCCGGAACCAGACCGAGATCACAGGTCATAGCTCGCAGCTCTGAGGGCGGCGCGGCGCTTATTGCAATAATTGGCTTAAACGGAAACACGCCCGAGAGCTCTTTTATGGTGTTAATGCCGACTCTGTAAGAGACTTCATATTCCTGAAAGCGCTCATCTGAGGTAAAGGGCATATGCAGATCGCATATGATCATATCCATATTCTCCACTCGCAATATCGCAAAAGCCTCATCAGGCGAGGAGGCTTCCCAAACGTCGTATTCGGCGTCCAGCAATATAGTAGAGATTATAGAACGATATTCGGGGCAATCGTCGATTACAAGAATGCTTTTCACTGTGCTGCTACCTCTGGGTTTAGTATTCGGCCGGGATTGTGTTCGGCTAAAGGGTCGTGTTGGCGGGGTTTTCAGATGAGGCTAGGTAGCGTTCAGAGTCTTGAATGCTGATTTTGAAGAGGAGGCGATTGAGCCAGCTATCGGCATGCTCCGGAAGTGTTTTCGTTTTTGCCACATGAAACGGATGATCTAGCTTGGTGCCCAAGTGCGCATCCTGGGTCATGACCTGGACTTCGAAGCAGAAGTCCTGATCCATGGCAACGACCAGCGAGCACATACGAAGCGGCCTGCCAACTCCCCCATAAAACGATCCCTCTTTGAAGTAGTTCCTAAATCTGACCAGGCTGGGAAAAGCTTCGTCTAGCTTGTGGCCGGGCGCGCCCCACATTGCCAACGGCAAGTTTCCAAGTAGCTCCCGCACGGTAGTCTCCACCTGTCGCAGATCTTGGCAGACTATTCTTGAGCGCAGCCGATCGTACACGAAACGTTGATCCGCGTGGCTCTCCCCATGTCTTGCAATACTCTCGGGCGATTTCAGGTTGGCGATATTTAATACTGCTCCATCGGAAAGCGTGTTTTGTGCGAAGCCTTGCAGCATATCTGGAAATAATTCCCTTTGTTTATCTAGTATATCTAAATCTGAAATCAGCTTCTGGTCTCGCGCTTCAAAATAGAACCGATTCATAAAGGTACCAGGGCGCCCTGGCTCCGAGGTATGGGTCGGAAGCTTAAACATCGAAGAGCGTTCGATGACGGCCCGGTCCAATTGCGAGCACCACACCCTGAGATCCTTCAATCTGCCAGGAATTGCTTGATCAATTCCGAGCAAATGCTCCCTATGTCCAAGAAGATACGGTCTGTTCAGTCCGATGTAAACTGCACTTAACGCACGCTTAGCTTCAGCAGAGGCACCCTGTGCCCCACGCCCGCCGTTATGATTGGAAATTTCCATAGCGAATATGTGAAATCATTTAGTCTAAAGTATTCACGCGTTCAACCATGTTTTGCACTATTAGGGTTCAAATGTGAGATAGCCGCTAGGGCACCCAAACATTTCCAGGCAAACATCCAAGAAAGTAACTCCAAAGCAGCGATTGCCTATTTTAGATTTCCGTGGTATATCTAAAGTATGATTTCACGACAGCTTAACCTCCCGAAAAATCAACATTTTTTTCTATTCGGTCCTAGGCAGACTGGGAAAACCACACTAGTTAGGAACACCTTCTCTAAAGATTCGCTTTATGAACTAGATTTACTAAATACCGCCACGTATTCCCAACTTAAGGCCAATCCTGCAAGTATTTATTCTGAACTTAAAGCCCTCAATCAAAAATACACGCACGTGTTTCTAGACGAGGTGCAAAAAATTCCAGAGTTATTAGATGAGATTCAAAGACTAATCGACGAAAAGATTCCCCAAAAATTTATTCTCAGTGGGTCCAGCGCGCGCAAACTTAAGCGCGGTCAGGCAAACCTGCTTGGCGGACGCGCCTGGAAAGAAACCCTCTTTCCCTTAACCCTGGACGAACTGCCGAACAATTTCTTCCTGGATCGAATTCTAAGCCGAGGCACCCTGATTCCAAATGTTTTGGCAGAAAGTGAGTTGGAGTCTGAAAAGAATCTTAGATCGTATGCTGAGGTGTATCTGAATGAGGAAATTATCGCGGAAGGTGCCAGTAGAAACCTTGGTGCCTTTATTCGATTCTTGCGGATTGCAGCGCAATGTAATGGCGAGCAACTAAACTATGCAAACCTTGCGCGCGATGTAGTTATGTCAGCTCCAACGGTAAAAGGATACTTTTCAATCCTCGAGGAAACTTTGGTAGGCTCATTTCTCCCTGCTTTTTCATATTCCGAAAGAAAGCGCTTTAAAGTTAGCCCAAAATTCTATTTCTTTGACACTGGGGTCCTTCGAGCATTGCAGGGGCAGCTTAGCGCAAAGCTGCTACCAAAAACTTTTGCATACGGAAACTACTTCGAAACCTGGATCATAAATCAAGTGATTACAATCTCGAACTATCTTAGAAAGGATCTAAGGCTTTCCTTCATACGCACTGAAAATGACGTAGAGGTCGATTTAGTTATCGAAACGCCCAGGGGAGATATTCTGGGGGTGGAAATAAAGACCAAGGATAATCCGGACATACGGGATTTTGGCGCTGGTTTTTCAGCCTTAAAAGTCATTGTGCCCAAGGCAAAGTGTATATGCGTATTCCCCGGCCGTTCCTCCACCACCTACGATGGTTACCCCATCATGCCCTATACTGAGTTCTTCGAGTTGGTAAAATCTTTATAGTTCGCATGCGCAGCAACCCTTCGCGAAGCGCAATCTCTAGCATCAACAAGACTAACGCTAGACCGATGAAATATCCCTTAAGCTCTACCCTCTCTAATTTACCTGCTGATTCCGACTTCAGTTCATTTGCATCGGGATTTAGCTTTCCCCCACTGCGATCTGCTAGCTCATTTAAGAGGGGCAGATTAAAGCCTTGCCATTTTTTTTCGCCAAATAGCTCCGGACTTAAGTTGAAGGCTGCGGCGGTAAGAGCTTGCTCTCCGACTCTTGCGTTAAATACGTATTTGCCCGCAAGTGGCTGATCTAATCTGCCAATGTAATGCCCGGCAGAGATTTTTTCAAACTCCATCCGGGTATCTTTACTAGAGGGCAAAGAAAGGTTGGCTTCTAGAGCTTGCTCTAAGTCGTGGTTGTAAACGGTAAAATCCAAAAATAATGAGCCGTTTTTAAGATAGTGCTTCAAATCATAATCAATCGAGGCGCCTGCGCTCTCACTCTTGGTCTCGGAGGCCTCCACCAATTCTCCCCAAAACATCTGAAATTTTGGCCAGCTTACCCAATAATTCGACCAACGCCCGCTGGCATCAGACGTAAAGGCGATAGCCCTGCCCTTTCCGTAACTCCAAGAGGCCAAGAGCGGCTCGGCCTTATCCGCCACAAGAGTGACAAGCTCCAGCGTGGCGCGATCTTTTTTGCGTGTTTGCACATACCCCCTTAGTGGTGGAAAGTTTCTCACCGAGGTGCTAACGATATCATCGGGACCGGCTCTCACAGGAAAATCTTGCTGCTCTTTCATGGTTTTCTCGCCGGTCGAGATTTTGATATCTCTTAAGAAGATACTGGGCAGCGAGCGCGGGTCTGTAACCTGATAGTACCCACCGCCGCCAGCCTCACCCATGGATTGCAAAAGCCCAAGATCTGACTCGGCGCCCAACATGATAGTAGAGAGCGTTATTCCGGAATACCTTAGCTGTTTGGCCATCTCGATATAATACGGCCCGCCGTCTGGCACCTGGCCGTCCGTCAGCACGATCATATGTTTACGGCCCGCTGGTGCAACTTCGAGTCTACGTCTAGCCTCATCCATGGCGGGCATTAAGTTTGTCTTACCAGCTGGAAACAATCTACCGATACGCTCCAGCGCTTGTTCACGAATATTCGCAAGCTGCCCAAGTCTCACGATTTCAAAGGGCGCCGTATCAAATCCCATCACGCCCACCAAATCGTCGTCCTTCATTTTGCGTACAACTTCGCGGGCGGCCTCTTTGGCGAACTCCAACTTCTCTCCTTCAGCCATGCTCTTTGATTTATCCAGCACAAGCTCAAGCGCGATATTTAGCCGCTTTTGTTCCGTTTGCGGTGGCTGAAAATCAAGCGGCATGGCCGACTCAATGGCCGTATCCTTATAGCCCCCCAAACCAAAACTTCTGGGGCCACCCAACATAATAAATCCACCGCCATCGTTGATGTACTGCTCGACTAAGCGATCCGTACCGCTCGGCAACTGATTAAGGGCGACGTTGTTAAAAATGACACTCTTGAAACTCTTAAGTTCTGCAAATGACTCTTTGGCCCCTGCGGCCTCGACACTCGTCAGTTTATAACGCTGCTCCTTTAACACCTCTCGTAAAAACTGCCCATCTTCACTCGCCCCCTCGACCATAAGAACCTTCTCACGCTCTTCAGAAGATAGGTAAGCGATCTGATCGCTTGGCGCTGTGGCTTTATCTAGTGGAGTCAAGGTAGCTTGCACCTCCCCGATACCTTCCTTCGTTGGATCGCTCTTCGCCAAAAATTGCTGCTCTGAGCCCGCCGCGAGCTGAATCTCTCGTTGATATACTATTTTGTTTGAGTGCTTTACCTGCAAAGTTCCCGCTTGGCTGCGCTTGGTCGTGTTCCTCACCGTTACTCTGATATCGACACTTTTTTGAGCGGCCGCCAAGAGCGGAAGATTTAAATCTACGATACTAAATTCACCAAAATTTGTGGGGACTTCTTTTGTAAGCGGGAACATCGAGACCGCGCCAGTTGCTAACTCAGAGAGGGCTCTGGTCTCGTCCCCTTGCGTCGAAAATCCATCTGAAATTAAAAGCACCTTTGCATTCTGATAACCCTTAAGTGTCTGCAAGGCCGCTTCGAGATCGGTGCCGCCCGTATCAAGAGCGCCGAATGAACCTCGAATCTCTTGATAGCTGCTAGACCCGGGCAGCGCCAACGGCAGCCCCAGGCTTTTTTTTGCAAAAGGGAGCATCTTGATACCGATCCCCTGTGATTCCAGCTCCCGCGCGCGCGTCAGTAAATCCTGCGCAACTCCGCTATCGATACTGCCTGAGACATCTAAAAGTAAGATAGCATCAGAGAAACTCTTGAAACGCTCATACACCGGATTAAAAACGGAAGCCGCAATCAGCAAGCAGGCCAAAACTTTGAGCGCAAAAATCAAACTTTTCTTAAAGCTCTTAGTTTGAATCCCATAGTAGGCGAGCGCCAATACAGCTAGTCCGCAGGCAACATAAAAATACCAAAGTTCTAGGGCCTCAAATTTCATTTAATCGGCCTCTTTTGAAAGAGTGTCATACTCAACAAGAGATCTAGCGCCAGAAGAACTAAAACCAGCTTGGAAAGAAGATCGACCAGACTCTCACGCTTAGGCATTGCAGCCTGGCCCAACGCCACCACCGGAACACTCAGCGCCGGGCTCGAGGTTGGGTTTGATTCAGCCTCGTCAAAGAAATTTACCGCCAGCTCCCGTGAGGTTGCATCGTCTTTAAGAGTGCGAATAACACCTGGGGCCGTGGCGGCAAACGTTTGCGCATTCTGGGAAGAGAGCAGATCGTCTTGGTTGGCGGCGTATCCGGTTTCATGGGGTAATAGATGTATTAATTCCCCTGGAGAAACATTCGTAAGGTCCAGCGAGTTCTCGGTAAGATATTTGAGAGCATTGATGGTAAGAATACTTAAAGTGGCATCGTTTGCCCCCTGATACGGAAAGAGTTCAAAACCGAAACAAATTATGCGCCGCCCCTGCCTTTCACCCACCCAAGCCACCACACCTTTGTCGCTTCTGATAAGCACCTTCGCCCAAGCCGGGGGCGTTAGAACGTTCCCGGAATTTAATTGCAGTGAAGATAAATTAAGATAATCAAGAATCGGGCTGCTTTTATCCCAGCTTGTGATCTGGGCCCGTTCAAATTGGACCTCACCTTTAGACCAAGGGGTTGAGCTCGGCATAATCAAGATAGAGTTCAGATTGGGTTCACCATCAAGCGCGCGACGATGCAGAATTTGAGCGGCTATTTGTGAGCCTGTCGTAGAACCGGCCCGGAATGAAAAACGCTCAATTCTAGTAAGCCCTAGCTCTGCGAGGGTCAGATCAGAGTTTACTACAATGGTCGTCCCGCCCAGCACACTAAGATACGCCTGATTATCCATGGCGTTCGAGTCGGATGTGGGGGAAGATGCCCGATCCGGCTCCAAAGAGATCTGAAACAGTGCGCCAGTTTGTGGAAGAACGAAAGAACCAGAGCTCTTCGCTCTTGGTTTAAGCCTAAGGTTATGCGAGCTGTTTTCGAAGGAAGCAAAGCGCGCCCCTTCCCCCGCTAGCTGAATAAGTTTTAAAGTCGCAATAGCGTCCTTTTCTCCAAAATTTGCGACTTCGACCAAAATACTCTGAGCCTCTCTCCGTATCCCGGTAATAGCTAAGTTTCCGTTCTGGGCCGTCTCGCTTCTAACAAGATGAGAGACCACGCGCGCACTCATCTGAGCCGGGATCTGCAAGGCTTTATCAGAGAATACATGAATTTTAAAGAGCTCCGGATCATGCAGTAAGCGTGAGAGCGCTTGAGAGAGATCATCTTCGGCGTAACTTATCTTGATCTTGTAAGCGCTTGAGGCGGCGGGGCCGGGCCCCTCGGCATCCTCCGCCAAAGCTCTTAATGTCGGAGAGCTCTGATAGATCTTTACGAGAGCTCCATCTTCGGACTCCGTTAATAGTGCAGCAACCTTCTCTTTAGCCAGCTCTAGTAAGCTTTGGCCAAGCCCATCGTTTCGCCCCATGCTTAATGAATTATCAACTAAGATCGCCAGGGTCTCTCTCTTGGTTGTATGGTATAAACCCGACAAACTTAAGCACAGCAAGAAAAGCATCAGAAGTTCGAAGAAAAATCTAAAAGGCGGCACGAATTTTTTTCGCGAATGCGCATGTCCTGCCAATTTTTTTAACAGCATGGTGGTTGAAACTATGACTTGAGTCATGCGACCACGCCTTAGGTAGGCCCAGTAAAGAAGCGCTGCGACTGCGGCCATCCCACCCGCTAAGAGCAAGGGGGAATTTAACCCAAAGGCTCCTGATAAAAGCTGATTCATCTTAACAGTCCGATCGTGAGTAAGTTTTGCGTAATGAAACTCGCTAATGGTTCTGTGTTGCTAGTTTCAACCAGCGGAATGCGGGAGGAGTTCAGAAATTCTCTGACGGCGTTCAGGTGATCCGAGAGCAAGATGGCGTAATCTTGCCTAAATTCAGGGGTAAGGGCGAGATCTAGCTCTTCGCCGGTTTCACTATCGACTACGCGCGCGCTCTCTGTGGCGGGCAGCGGGCTTTTCTCGCCCTGACTTAGCAATTGTATGGCGGTTATATCCAGGTTTCTTGAACGCAAAAGATTAAAGGCCTCGCGGATCTCGGCTTGCGGCATTAAGAGATCGGAGATCACTACCGCTACTCCCGGAAACTTAAGACGCGCAGACTGCGCCCGCAAAGGAGTCACGAAGTCTTCATGCCCAGTCGGAGCAAGCTGCATTAAAGACTTCGAGAGCTGATGAATCGCGCGGCCACCGTAGTAGCTAGGCGATCTGAGATAGCCAGGGGCTAGCAACGTGACAGAATCTTGTTCCATCAGCGCCACATAGGCCAGCGCCAGCGCAATCTCAACTGCCTTTGGCCATTTAGACTCCGCTTCAGGCATGAGCATAGATCTACTTGTATCTAAAATTATGTAAACGTTTAAGTCTTGCTCCTCCTGATATTTCTTTACATACAGCCGCTCGCTACGCGCGTATACCCCCCAGTCGATGTGTCGGGGGTTATCTCCCAGTTCGTATTCACGATAGTCAGAAAACTCGATGCCATGCCCCTTTTTTAAAGAGACGTGGCCGCCCTGACGCGACCCCAAAAACTGTCTACGCGATCGAATCTTGACCAGTTCAAGTTGACGGAGAAACTCTGGTGTGAAGCTTTGTGGTAACATGTTAATTAAACTATCTACCGAAAGCAGCTAACGGGCGTTCTGCACCTCTTCAAGGATACGATCGGATGAGATCTCATCCGCTTCAGCCTGAAAGTTTAAGATCAATCTATGCCGCAAGGTGTGTGTGACCGACGCCCGAATATCTTCTAGCGATAAGTTGATTCTGCCATCTAATATCGCCAGCACCTTAGCAGAGAGCATTAACCCCTGGGCGCCGCGCGGACCGGGGCCAAAACGCACATACCGTTTTGTGCGCTCGGTTGCGTACTGGCTGCCAGGTGTAAGAGCCGACATTATTCTAACTAACACCTCTTGCATATGGTCAGGCACTACAACCTGGCGCACCAGGCGGCGCATGCGAAATATTGTTTCGGCGACAGAGGCCGGATCAATAACACAGCTAGCCTCGGGCACCTCAGCGCCGGTAGTACGCTGCAAGATCTGCTTTAGCTCCCCGGAACTTGGAGCGTTTACCAAAAGCTTCATAATAAAACGATCTAACTGGGCTTCGGGCAACGGATAAGTTCCTTCTAGTTCCACCGGGTTTTGCGTAGCCAATACAAAAAACGGTTGCGGAAGCGGGTGGGTTTCCCCAAGCACAGTCACCTGACGCTCCTCCATGGCTTCAAGCAAGGCCGCCTGAGTCTTAGGAGTGGCACGATTGATTTCATCGGCCAGAATAATACTTCCAAAGATCGGTCCAGGCTTAAAAACAAATCTTCTCTTGCCGCTATCGTCTTCCGTTAAGACCTGAGTGCCGGTAACATCCGAGGGCATCAGATCTGGAGTAAACTGAATGCGCTTAAAGGTGAGCCCCAATGTACGCGCAATCGACTTCACCAAAAGAGTCTTGCCCACACCCGGCACGCCCTCTAGCAGCACATGCCCGCCCGCAAAGATGGAGACCAGCGTGCGCTGCACTACCTCTTCCATGCCCACGATTACACGGCCAACCTCAGTTTGAATCTGTTGGAAAGTATCGCAAAAATAATTAATCTCACTCTCTAGTGCGTTGCCCATTATGCTCTCTCGTTTATGGTTTGGACTGTTTCAGGTTCGCTTAGCTCGCGCGGCGCCCCACAGTTCATTACCGTTCAGGCCCAGTATAGTATAGGCAGATAGGATAGGGACAAGGCGTCATGTGTGGGGGCAAGGCCCAATCTCGTCCGAGAAGTACTGTAAATCGATCGTTTAATCGTTTAATCGTTTAATCGTATTGTAGGATTTTAGGTCATATGTTAGGAATATAGCTAAACGATTAAACGATAGCCTATTGACTTAAAACAAGGCCTTATCAGCTTTTACGGTTCGTTACATGGAAAGAGAATCACGTACAATAGAATATAAAAGAGAAATTACCGATCTCCGCAAAATTGCCAAGACGGCGATTGCTTTTGCAAATGGTTTGGGCGGCGAGATAATAGTGGGCGTAGATGATGCTGCTCTCACCATTAGAGGGCTTAGCTCGCAAACTTTAGACCACCTTCTCGAGACCCTCCCTCAGTCTCTAGCCGATCAAATCACCCCCGCTCTAATTCCAAATGTCTACACCCGCACTATCGACAAGAAAGAACTGCTAATCATTCGGGTTTTCCCGGGATCACAAAAACCTTATTTTCTTACCTCAGAAGGGGCTGAAAAGGGGGTGTACGTACGAGTCGGAGCACACACGCGCAGAGCAGAAGGTTCATTATTAGAAGAGCTTCGGCTTATGCGCTCCCACATGTCGTATGACGAGGCGCCTGTAACGAACTGCCCAATCACCGCCCTCGAGTTATCCTTATTGCCACCAACCTTAAGAAGCAAAAAGGCTCTTTTCTCTCTCGATCTATATCATCAAGATCCACATACCGGACAAGTATCCCCTACACGTGGCGCAGTATTAATGCTATGCGAAGAGCCCACGAAATATGTTTCTGGAGCGGAAACTATCATAAGCCGTATGCGGGGCGAGAGCGGCCGTGACACAATAGAATCACACGATTTAACTGGCCCTTTAGTCGCACAAGCTGAGCAAGCCATGGACATCCTGGGTAGATGGTTGGGGACGAATCCCAAACTGTCACGTTCCCGAATGGTAAATCAAAAGAGCAAGATACCCCAAGTTGCCCTAAGAGAAGCCGTTCACAACGCCCTATTTCATCGGCAATATAGTATTCCTGGCCCGGTAAAGATCGCCTTATACGCTAATCGACTTGAAATATTTAGTCCTGGCGCCTTTGCGGGCCCCTTTATTCCCGATTCGCTCGGTGATGGCACGAGTTATATTCGCAACAGGGTAATCTGTCTGCTCGCTAGAAGAATGAATCTAATTGAGAAACGCGGCACAGGAATAATGGTAATAAAGCGTTCAGTCAAGGATGCTCAATTGAATGACCCAATTTTCGAGGAAGGTCCGAACTGGTTTAAGGTTACTCTCTCAACTGAGAGAATACCTATGAATGTTGGTTCTAATACCAGCGAGATCATCTTAGACCTCTTTGGCGATTCCCCATCCATAACCAGCACAGACGTAATGAAAGCCCTATCAGTCAGCAAGGCTACCGCCATAGCTTACTTAGAAAAATTGATCGCTTCGAATCAGATTAAGCGGGTCGGAAAGGGCCCAAAAACGAGATATTTTGTTTTGGGGCTTTAGAGTTCAAAGAAAATCAGACGGTAATAGCTGACCTAATCGCCGGTAAAAGAAAGCGCAGCCTCTCTTTTCGACCAACATATCTTAATCTGTTACTGTATTTCAATATCTTGGCCATCCGTAAGAGGTGATGTATACATTACATTCTGGTGACAAAATGCGTCGAACTCAGATTTATCTTCAAGAATCGACATTTCAAGTATTTTTCGAGCTCCGTAGACAGCGTAAGCAGTCGATTGCTTCAATAATCAGGGATGTGCTAAGTCGCACCCTTCTTGCGCAAGGTTCAGACGAGCAGGAAGCAGAGCTGATGTCCTTATCTAACTTAAAGTTAAGCGGTGGTCCGAGAGACCTATAGTAATATGTAAGCTTTTAATGACTAATACGAGTGGATTCTCTACCTAACATGATCAGAGATTTCTTTGTTGGAAGGTTTCCCGAACCGGACCCGCTCCAGCCAGACGCCATCAATGCCCAGCGGAATATATCGTTGAACAACTGGCTCGAACTACGCGGACGACCGGTAGTCTTGTGGGGGTGGGCTCCACAGGAGGGAAATACGATGTGCTTTGAGCACGAAAGCCTAAGGCGTGCGTTTAGGTATTTGGGATTTGACACTCATTGGTTTTCATCTAACGAGGATCCCGATTCCGTCTTGGCGAATCTTCCCTCGCCGCGAATCTACATAACCGGAAATGAAGGAGTGGGCGCAAAGATTGTACCGCATATTCGTTCAGACGATATAGTAATAGTCCACAATGAATTTGAAATATCGAGATGGCAGTGCAAAGTCTTCCCTTATGGGCAATATTGTACGCCATCAACTTGTTATCCTGGGATCACGCTGCCATACCCTACGGATCTCTTGCCTCATGAGTACGATCCTGTCTGTCTTCAGGTCAAGGAGAACGAGCTGGCCTGCTTCATAGGTAGCCCCTACTCAACTTCCTTTATGCGGCAACATGAGGAGTTAAAGGGGTTGTTTGCATCGATTGGAGTTGCTTATGAATTCACAGAAACCTGGAACCCATCCTTAGTTCATAAGATTTATAGCGTCTGTCGGTGGATGCCGGTGCCGCAGCTTCCAGACTTGGTATCTTTCTTACCGTCGCGCTTCTGCAAGAGCATGGCGCGTGGCTGCATTCCTCTTTCTATCAACCCTCTCGTTAAAGTCTTGCTTGGAAAAGGCGCAGAAGCGTGTGTTTTCGGTAACAATTGGCAAGATGTCGCAAGACAGGTCCTGGAACTAAAAGCCAATCCAGAGCTGATGCACCAAAAATCTATGCTGGGCATGCAATGGGCCAGGGGACTTACGGCATTGCATTTTCTAGAATACCTTTGGCCTGCGCCTGAAAAAACCAGACCGAGTAACTCTTATTGGGAGATTCGTGAAAATATCTTGCAAGGTAACGATCAGCTCCGAAGCCGACCGCAACTGGAGCTTTTACTGGAAAGGTACCCCGATAATCGCTTGGTTATGTTCGGCTTAGGCCTGCTGTATAGAAATCTTGGTTTGCGTCAAGAACAGCGAAAGCTTTTCGAGAACTTCAAGAATAGATTCCCAGACGATATTTATATCGATACTTTGTGCCCGGCTTAGCTATGTAGCGCAGCAAGCGGAGCACGAAAGCCGACGGAAGCCGCTTCTCTAATCGCGGAAAATGGAAACGCCGACTACAAGAGTTGGAGCTGGATTTTGAATCAAATTTGGAAGCTGACCGAATATTTTTGGAGCAGAATAGTAAAGGCACATCATGGCCGGACTGCCTAAACATCGCGCTCGCCAATATTCACTCATTAGATGGAATTGTCTCTTTCGATAAATTCCATAAGACTTTCGAATTGCTGCTTGCTTAAATCTGTAAGTCTGTGACTGAATACGGCGGGCAGAGACGCTCCTACCCGCCGCAACAATATTATCTTACCTGGTATTAGTCCGGCGTCCCAAGATGGCAAACTGCCCCGTACTGGTTTGCAGCCTGCTGTATGCTGTCATCGCTGCAAAAGTTCATGCCGTCTAAACGTTCGCCTTCGCAAAGCTCCTGAACTGCTTGCATGACGGTAGATTGCATATCAAGCGCGATCTCAACCGAAACGGCATGGTTACAAGCAAAAGGAGCCGAGCTATCGGATAAAGCAGGCGCGCTGTCGTAGAAGCTGTCAGTTCCAAAATCAACCTCTGAAAGCCTTTCCGCATAAGAATTTGAGGGCGCAGCCACGTACTTTGAATCACGATACTCGATGGCAGTCGCGAACGATCCAAATGCGAGGTTTTCTTCCTTGTAAGCACCTTCTAAGAATCTAAGAGAGCCAGCACCTGTGCCATCAATATGCGACACGCCGTAGCCCTTTCTGGTACCACCACCTTCTACAGAGTAAACTTTGTTGGTGACCTCGTCGCCCACAAGAGTCATTGAAGACTTATAGCTAAAGCCAGTGTTTACTCCGGTGAATACGGCGCTACGCGCAAGCTCTGGGTTGAAGACCAAATCGCCATCCACTCTTGTAAGGAAGGCACGCACTACGCCTTCCCCATGGCCGCTTGATTCGTCTTGACCACCGAATGAGGATGAGCTTCTTGCGATAAATTCCCCCGCCAAGGTCACCCTCGTTTTCTCGAATTCGGTTGGGCTTGCATCATCGCCGTGACAAAAAATCATATCATAACGATATTGGTCACCGTTGGCCGCGTTCTGAGCCTGAGAATAGATCTTTATCACCCCAATTTGAGTATTCTGCCCGGAAGATATATTAATCTTAACAAATCGCGGGGTCGAAGCGGGCGCTGCGAATAGCTGCGTGATGCCGCCAGCCGGAAGTGACCCGCTCGCAACTGTAAATCCGCCCCCGTCCTGAACTTCCCGTGTCGGGAAATTTTTCATGTAACAAAGGGTATTTCCTGCCTGAATAATATTTCCGGTGACATAAGCAGTCTCTTGAGTCATGTAACATCCGGGGAACCCGGCAGATTGCCCGTCCGTATTACTACTAAACAACTGGATACACTGATCATCAGTCGGGCTTCCGCCAATGATTCCGCTTAAAACCCCATCTTGCCAGAAATATGTTGCCGCTCCCGTTGAAGCTATCTCCGAGATCGTGGGGGGCGTACCCGAAACCGAACTCACGCCAATCGAGCTAGCCGAGGCTCCGGCCGCCACCAAGCCATCAGCCCCAGGAAAATCACTAAGTTTAAGTTTAGTCTTAGCCACATAAAATTCTTTGCAGGTCCGCTTTAGAGAAGAAGAGCCCGCAATTGATTTATATGTATTCTTCTTGCCCCTGACCTTTGCGGCCGGTTTCCAGCTTTTGCCATTAAACAGGGCGCATAATCCCCCGGATACTTTCTGCACCTGCGCAGGCTTTAAAGTGTAATTCGCAGCAAAGCTGCTAGTTGCGAAAGCTATCAAAGCGACGAAAATTATTAGATTTTTCATGAATTCCCCCAAATGGCCTTAGGACTCCATCGGCTTAGGGGATTAAAGACTTTAGGGGGGGCCACCGCCATGCATCGTTCCAATCTTCCTGCCAGCAAGCGTCGCACCCAGAGCGCGCGCAGCGTCTCGATATACAGCCAGGGCTCCCGAATTCGATCCACAGTAAACACAGATACCATCCCGCGGCTAACTTGTGCTCCAAGAGTAACGTTTAGGCCCATCACCAAGTTTCCCCTAGGCATAACCCTTGCAGTATTAATGAGTTAGCACATTATCTGATGCCCAAAATGGCAGTAAGAGGCTGTATTGATTTAGGTTTCCTGGCAGTAGTGGCGGTTGGTTTTAGGGTTGGTTTTGGGGTGCGTGCTGATAGAGCGGATTTGGTGGAGCAGGTTGGGGCCGTTTTGAGATTGATCTATAGAACGAGCTTGTAAGGCGATTTTAGATATGATCATTAGTAGTAATAAAATTTCGTACTCCCAGCACCCAGATGCGACCCGAATGTGCAAAGAGCGGGGCGGCGTCCTGGTAGAGTTCGCTATTACTTTCCCGATTTTTATGCTTATTGTTCTTGGCGTGTATCAATTTGGAGTGACTCTCTCACAATATTTCTGGTATCAACGTGCAGTTTACGAGGTCTCCTTGTCTGCGGCAGATACAACCGCGCAGTTTGCGGGTCACCAGATCTCACAAAAATTTGATGAATTTTTCTCAATATACAGCACGAATATGGTTAGCGAAAAGAATATTACCTCAACTTACGATACCAATACCCGCTCCTATGCCATTAGCGCTTCTGGAATAGTGCCGATACTGGGTACTGGCGGCTCGCAAGGTTTCCAGATAAATTATAGTGCGCCGTCATTAATTAAGGATGCCAATTTCATTTTAACAAACACATCGATTTTTGACCAAACAGCATACTACGATTGTGATTTTAACCGAACTGATGGGCCCAGTGGACAGGACTGTTCATAGTAACGATTCCGAGTATGACAGTATTAAAATGTAATCTGCGAAACAAACGCGGTGCAAGCTATGTTGAAGCGGCGCTGACTGTTTTGACATTTCTCCTTACTGTATTTTTTATCATAGATCTTGCTCGATATTTTTATACTCAATCCGTTTTCAATCATGCCCTTGGGGTCGGCATAGATCTGGCCACAAAAACGCAGCTTGAGGTTTATACCAATCAGGCGACCTGTATAACCGCGCCTCCGCCCGGGGTGAATCCTTGCACTCAGTATCTTAACGATGTCGCTGCGATAGTTAATAGAGTCGACGCGATCGCAAACCTTGTGAGTACTCCCCCTAATATTCCTAGCGGTGTTCAGCGCGTTGCATTTCGGCATTATTTTATCCCCCCGCACACTAACAATTTACTTCCGCCGCAGGTTTGGGATGTCGCCTTCATGCGACCAGGCGAAGAGGTTATGAGAGTCAGCACGAATGAAATCGAATGTTATCCTTCCCTGCGGCCGTGTCCTACCGATACCAATAATGATGGGAACTACAACGGGTCAGGTGAAAATGACGTCGGAATGGGATGGCCCAAAGGTTCTGAAACCTGGAAGGAAGTCTTTCTGGCCGCACCAATATCAATGGCCATCGAAGCATCATTTGACCCTGTGACACCATTTATTCCAAACTTGAGAGTCCGGTCACAGATATACGGCACGCGAAGATCGGCTCTCTGGGGGATTGGATTCGCTAACAATACAGTTCCTTCACCACCGGGTGGCACTGGTGGCGCCGGAAATAACGGTAACGAAAACGAACACCCTCCCGAGCCGCCCGATCCGTGCGATTGTTGCTACGACGATCAACTTCATTGCGGCGGCGCACCGGACGAGGGCAATGACTGGTCATATTGTTTTGAAAACAGTTGCGGAGAGTAAGAGATGAAACAGCGCGGTGTTTACATGGTCATCACCTCCATCCTTATCGTGGCGCTTCTCGCGCTGGTAGGATTATTTCTCTCCGTTTCTTATCTCGGGTACACACAGGAACGACTCCAGGGGCTTGCAAACTCCGTGAGTTTGGCGGCAGCTCAGGGCTTTACAGAGGCTACCGGTCAAAATGGCCCGCCCACTATGGATGAACGTACCAATGCAGCGTTGCTCAGGGCGAATCAAATTCTCGCTACTAATGTAGTTCCGTTTATTAAGCTAGGGCATCTGGGCTCGATTCTCTTGGATGATGGCGCTCTTCACCCTGATAGTGCGGGATCGATGCGAACTGGCACCTGGTTCACCGCACAGCCTACCAATGGTCCTGATGTTTGCGCATTATACAATGGATACCCCTGTTTCGTGCCGAGCGATGGCTTATCAACCAATGCTGATGCCCTTGAAGTTAAGCTTAAGAATCCAATTGCAAATTCTATACTTGCGCCGATTTGTAACTTAGTAGGTAGCTGCAATCAGGTAACAAAAGCAGAAGCCATCTCGAACGTGATCCCACGCTGTTTTGCGTTCTTGGTCGATGCTTCACCCTCGTCTGTTTACGACACACATTCTGCGTCGGCGCCACTGACACTTACGCGAGGCGAGGGGGGATGGGAGAACCTTCCAAATAATCACAGGTGCCGTGGTGTCAACAACATCGCTAAGTGTGTGGTGCCTGCCGACCAAAGCTCACATTATGTGCCCAAACTTGGCGTGCCGGTTTTTAGACAGATACAAACTGCTATAGATTGCACAGACAAGACTCAATACACCTCCGCCGAATCTATTCTTTGGTGTAATATGCCTCCCAGTCGCGGCGCAATTGATGATCCAAACTGGTACGAGAATAACACCACCTATCACTTCAAATCCGACTATCGGCTCCATACAGAAACACCCTATGGCCCCTCTTCACCAGGAAAGCGCCCGGAGCTGGAACGGGTTTTGGTCGACTCCTTGGTGAATATCCCATCCGATCCATCAGATCCCACTCAGCCCTATTATTACGGCGAGGAGCCGTTTTCTACATTTATGGTGGCGATTAATACATCTCTGCGCGCCCTAAACACCACACAGACTTCGGCCGATAGGGCATTACTGATGGGATTTTCGGGACAAATAATCGGTTCGTATCCGCCTCCAACCGGCGCAAATCCACCTCAATATACTACCACTAACGATTTAGGGCCACTGATTCAGATCTCGAATCTGTTTAATCGAGGAGTGTACGACGCTACCGGAACAGAAATTGCTCCTAAAGCAATTCCGAATTATCTCAGTTCGGGAATCTTCCCGGTGGCGCTAACTGATCAAGAAGATGCTTTCTTGCCTAACACAAATCCAGTGCTAGCTATACGTTCAGCAATACAAGCTATTACTACTTCGTGCCCGGCGAATTCTATCAAGGGTATCGTGATGTTCTCAGATGGGATAGCGACTTGCAGAGCTGATGATCCCGACACGCCGGAGCAGGAGTCTATTCTGGAAACTACAGATCCAGCTAAGTACATTTGTCGGCGGAACTATGACGACACCTGGCTCCCGAACAGGAAAGATCTCACGGACCCCAATGATAAATCGGTGGTCAGCCGCCTCAAGCAAGCTCAAATCAGCTTCACCATGGTCGCGTCGGGAGCAGCGCTTGATCCGAGCACCAGAGATGTAAAAGTAGTCGATCCACCGCCTGGGCGTTACATCGATCAGAGAGAGGCAAAGGCGTTGGGTTTTGGCGGGATGGATGTGGAGTCCGATAGCCGGTTTTTCGATAAAACAAATGCCGTGCCCTCTGATGACAACACTTGCAGAAGCCTCTGTGACCAGGACGACAATGAGGGAGAGTGGTATCAGAGCTGCTATGACGGCTGTCATGAAGGCAATGCCCCCCAGTGCGACGGTATTGATGACAACTTACCAAGCGATGCTTGCGTCGCATGCATTGTGAGGTGCCAGAACACCTGCCGCGACAGTTGCCAGTCCAGAAGTGCCTATAAGAAGTGCGGTAAACCCGGATATGTTTTTCGTGAGCCAAATTTAGTCTTTGGTGGTATCACCATGGATACGAATGGCAGATTTTGCCCATTGCTCGCCACTGGCGCTGCTGGTGACTACGAAGACCACGACACGGACAATCAAACACCGCTGCGACTTAAAGATTCCCAACGTTGCATTTTATCTAATGGCCTTAACGGCGATTGCGACTATCATCCCCCCACCGAGGAAAGGCCTAATCCATGGACCCGAAACGCTGCCTTCTTGCATAAATCCCTCTTGTGGCAATCGCGCGCCGAGCAAGCTACGCAGTGTGTATCAAGTGTGATGAACTATTCGCCCTACGTGCTGGTTGCAAAACCGCCTAGCGCGCCGCATTAAACATCGCGGCCCGTAAGGGCCGCTCCCGGCAACCCCGCCCCGCTCAATTTCAACGCCCCCCGATCCACCTCAGCAGATGCAAACACAAGCACGGCCGCGACTGCCGAACAAAGCGCCAACCAGTCTTTGGCGCTCAATATCAAATTTGACCATCGGTATGACCACCGGTATGACCAATGGTATGATTAACGAATGAGATCCGCAAAGGTAGCAATTTCAATCGATTCGGAACTTCTTCAGCGCGTGGATGGCCTGGTGAAAGCCAGAAAGTTTGCCAGTCGAAGTGAGGCATTTCAAGCGGCTGTCCGAGAAAAAATTGCTAGGCTCGATAAGACCAGGCTAGCATCAGAATGCGCAAAATTGTCAAAACACGATGAGCGCACTATAGCAGATGAAGGGCTAAGGAAGGATCTTGAGTCATGGCCCGTCTACTGAGAATCCATCGTGGCGATATAGTTTGGGGTGATTTGGACCCAACCAAAGGAAACGAGCAGGCCGGCAGACGCCCCGTACTTGTTCTTAGCCATGATGTCTTTAATCAAAGATCTGGGACAATTTTTGGAGTGGCGTTAACTAGCCAGCCGCAAAAAGCTGCCTTTCCGCTGACACTGGAACTTTCCGGCAAAAGACTTCCGAAAAAATCATCCTAGAAAGAGCAGTTGAATCGTAGCGAGGTTGCGGAGATGGCTGAAGATCTTGAAGTTTTCGACGGAATTGGCACGGAACCCTAGCACCGCTAGGGTGAGTACCAATTCCTAGAAAACTTCAAGAGATTCAGACATATTCGCAACCGTAGTAGATTCAACTGCTCTTTCTAGGATCATGGGTTAAAATGAGTCAGGTCCGAACTCTCTCCAACGAAAGGATATCTGGCCGTCTTGGCTCAGCGACCCCCGAAGAAGTGCAGGCGGTCATTGAGGGGTTGAACGAGATAATCGGTGGTTAAATAAACTCTTGCTCTGACTCACAGGCGAGTAATTGCTCACAAAAAAAACTGCGAAAGTACTGCGCTAAAGGGAGGTTTCGCTTTTTTTCTAGTTTTAAAAAAGTGCGAAAATATAGTTTTTATCACAGCTGTCCGGTAGAAAGGTGGCGGTGATGCTGTAATTTCTTGATTTCAAAAGGAAAAACAGGAGTTTGCAGTTGTCGCGATTTGAATTTAACCACGGAGAACACGGAGGTCACGGAGAGAGAAATCCTCAATGTTTTCTCCGTGTTCGCCGTGTTCTCCGTGGTTAAAGACCCAAATTGCAATGTTCTACCGGACAGCAATGAGTTTTTATAGTAATTTTCGCAGAATATTTTGTAATAGGACATAAAAAGATGTAGCTGCTCAAAAACCCCGGGCAAATTACAAACGCGGCGCAGAGTAGGGATA
>CAZVWV010000048.1:10000-23590 GCA_964631745.1 uncultured Bdellovibrionales bacterium | reverse complement strand
CCGATGTCTGAGACCTCTATGCGTGGATGGTAGCCCATGTGTGTGTTAGCTCTCTAAAATGACAGTGCACAGCTCCCCCATGGCACTGGGGAGTGTGGTCACTGGGTTAAAGTTACGGGGGGGGGTAGTTCTTACCCCTTAATAATTAATCGTGGATTATTTGGAAATGTTGCGTGGGGTGGGGAAGTTTTTTGGATTTATTTTGATTTTTGGTTGCGCATGGTCTCTGAGCAGAAAAGTTTGGGTTAGGCGCTGAATTAAAATAGTGGTATCTGTTCAGGGGGTAATCAAGTCGGGTTAGATCCGCTAGTCACTTCACGTTAGGTGGTATCTCAACGATCGTATGGTTGATGTCAAAATTAAGAATGGCGAGCTTACACCTGGTGAACAGGAGACGATTACTGCTGGTTTCGCCAGGCATACGGAACAATGTGGAGCTCCGGGTTTTAAGAAAGAGAGGCTCAATTGGCTTGCATATGAGGCCGAGAATTCCCTAGTTGGTGCTCTTACGGCGGACTTACTTTGGGACTGGCTTTATGTTGACGAGCTGTGGGTCAGCGAAGATCATCGTGGCAAAGGACTAGGCCATAGATTGATGAGGCAGGCCGAAGATTATGTCCAGTCAAACAAGCTCAGCGGTCTTTGGCTTTGGACACAGAGCTGGCAGGCCGCTGATTTTTACGCACGTCTTGGTTATATAGAATTTGCTCGCTTTCCTGATTTCCCTAAGGGCCATTTTAGGGTCGGCCTTAGAAAGACCATCTAGCCAGGTCATCCCTGGGGTGAGAGGTGGCTGTGCAATCTGGAGCTACAACCTTTCCCCAATTGCTAGAAACGCGCCCGTGATCGAAACTCATATTCAACACTATCTAAAAGCGCTGAGAAATAAATGGACGTTGAAACTATCGCTTCTGCTATTCGCGCGCGCGGGCTTGAAATGCCCGCGATCTTGTTTCTGGAGATGCATAAGCCTTTGATTAGCCTGGGGCGTGCTTTGGCTCCGCTTTGCGCTCCTGTGCTTGGGTTGGCCCTTGGGAGTGAGCGGGTATCTCAGATTACTTCGCTTTTGGACTCACCGCGGGCGGTTGAACTTTTGATCGCAAAATTGGAAGAGCCGCATGGGCATTGAGCACGCTACGCCGGTCATTTTACTCTTGATGGTCGCCTTAGTCGGCCCGGTCCTTTACTACATTAAGGTTGCGCGGGACGGAGCTAACTTATACGTGCGGCGCATCCCCGGAATAGACGCTATCGACGAAGCCACGGCGCGTGCGGCCGAAGTCGGGCGCCCAGTGGCATTCTCTTTGGGGCTCTCTGGAATTGGTCCGGTGCTGTATGCATGTTTGGGGGTTTTGTACTACGTCGCTAAAAAGGCCTCGGTCTTTAAGAGCAAACTCTTAGTACCACAATCTGCGCCTGAGGTGATGGCGATCGCCGAAGATACCGTGCATGACGCTTACAGGGATGCTGGAAAGCTCGGCCAGTTCGACCCATCATCGGTCATGTATTTATCGGACGAACAGTTCGCCTACGCAGCCGGATATGTGGGCATGGTGCAGCGCGAAAAGGTGGCGAGCGCATTTTTATTCGGAAGCTTTGCGGCAGAGTCCTTAATTTTGGCAGAGGCGGGACAACAGATTGGCGCCATGCAGGTCTCCGCTACAGTAAGTCCCGAGCAGGTAGCATTTTTCATCTGCACCTGCGATTACACCCTGATCGGGGAGGAGCTTTTCGCCGCCTCTGCATATCTCACGCATGAACCCGTGCAACTTGGAAGCTTAATTGCGCAGGATCGGGCCAAATTATTATTCGTCCTCATGATTGTGTGTGGTGTGATTATCGCAACTCTAAATTCCGTATTTGAATGGAATATTAGCAACATTGACACCTATATCTTGAAAGGTTGGGGGGAGTATTTATGAACTCCCGAGCTGCATGGATAAAGTTATTCACCTTCCTTGGCGGAATCTATTTTTTTCTGGAATTTGTTCTGCCCGACACCGTTTTCGGATTCAAGGTGGATACTTATCATGACGCCATCTCTGATGGCTTTGTGGCCATCGGCGCTCTGGCGATCGGACTCGGAATAGTCAACATCTTGATGCTACACGGCAGTACCCTCGTTTTTGTACGCAAGGGGTGGAGCAACAGCTTGGCGCTACTAACCGGTCTTTTCTTAATGGCCACGGCCTGCGCGCTCGATTGGCGCGCATCTTCCTTGAACGCTTCACGTAGCGAAGAGTTTTTTAAGCTGCGGGATTTTTCTAAGGTGCTCTCAGAGCGCGCCACCAGCAACCCTCTTGCTCCAGCTTTTCACGAAAGCATAAAGATGTTGCAACAACAAGGCGCAAACCTGATTCATACTTGGTCGCCGCAGATAACGGCTCTGGATCTAACAATCGTACCGACGCAGGCTCCCGCATTCTCTCTTATCTCCCACGCCAAGGCGGATTATGTAGGTTGTGCCTCGGAGATAGGTGCGTTGCTGCAACGCTTAGACGCGCCAAGCGTGCTTCCTAGTCAATTACAAACCATCGCCCAAAAGTTTGGCGCTTGCGGGGTTAGCTTGCGTGAAATTCTTAGCCAGTACTACAACTTTACTCAAACAAAACTCCTCTATACTTTCCTTTACGATGGCATATTTATCTCGCTTGGCTCCGCCATGTTTGCCCTGCTCGGATTCTACATCGCCTCAGCCGCCTACAGAGCCTTTCGCATAAAATCTACAGAGTCGGCGCTAATGTTAGGCGCGGCCCTAATAGTTATGTTAGGACAGATCCCCTTTGGACTCTGGATCTCGGAAAGCCTCCCGGAAATTCGACTATGGGTGCTTCAGGTTCCAAACGCCGCAGCCTTTCGCGCGGTTAAGTTTGGCGCCGCCGTGGCAGGCCTGGTGATGGCCTTTAGGATGTGGCTCTCGATTGAATCTGAGTCGTTTTCTAAACGCGGAGGTGTTGAGTAGTGCGAATCGATCGACGCGTTATCTACCTACTTGTGATTCTTTCATTATCATTGCCTCTAATATATGGCTACACCCTCAGACCGGCTCGCATGCAGGCAGCTGATAAGGCTTTCTCCTTAATCGATTCACTTAAGGTTGAAGAGGGCCAAATAGCTTTCGTGGCTCTCGATTTTGGTGCCAACACCAAAGCGGAGAACTTCCCTCAAGCGGAAGTGATGGTCGAGCACTTGATGCGCCGCCGCATTCCGATCGCCTTCTTTTCCCTGTATGTTTTAGCTGAGCCGTTTTTGGTATCGATCCCCGAGGGCGTCGCCAACCGCTTAATGCAAGAAAACCCAGGCCAGAAGTGGGAATACGGTAAAGATTGGGTGAACCTGGGCTATAACCCCGGCGGATTTTTAATTGTGCAAGCTATTCCCAAATCCGAAAACTTAATAGAGCTCTTTAAACGCGATGCTCGCGGTAATAATCTCGCCGACCTTCCGGCCTTCCAAAAGGTGCGCACTCTTAAAGATATAAAGTTTTTAGGAGAGGTAACCGGGTTGATGGGGATGTTTGATAATTACGTACAATTTTTTCAAAGTGGCGGCTATCGACCACTCTTTGTGCATGGTTGCACATCCATTACCATCCCTGAAGCTTATATATATATGGATTCCGGCCAGCTAGATGGGCTCTTTGAGGGGATCGCTGGCGCAGCCTGGTATTCAGACCGCCTGAAGCAGGAGTTCCCCAACAGAAAGATCGACACCTCGGCCTTAATCAACACCGGCCTGGGCGTAGCCCATCTTGTAATTATCGCACTTGTCCTGCTGGGAAATCTCTCCGGTATATTTCTAAAATTCTTTAGGGTGTAAGAGCGTGAGTTATCAATCCTGGATATTGGCAACTACTTTGGCAGGCGGAATCGCTACCCTGGCCATCTTTAGTTTTCTAGTTAAAGAGAATGCATTTTATAGATTCTTTGAGCATCTCTTCATCGGCATCGCTACGGGCTTAGGTCTTGTAATATCGATCAAGAATTTTCTTTGGCCGAAGATCTTAGTGCCACTCTTGGGATTAGATATCGTGCGCTTTCCGGATGGCACTACCTCTAAGGAATACAACTACTGGCTCCTGCTTTACATTCTGCCGATGTGTTTTGGATTGCTCTACTACACAATCTATTCAAAGCGTCACTCCTGGCTGGCAAAACTCGTGATCGGATTTTCGCTAGGAATGAGTGGCGGCATCGCTTTTAAGGGGTTTTTTAGCGAGATGATGCCGCAGCTGTTTGGAACATTTAAGCCGCTTGTGGTTCTTTCGGATTCAAAGATTATGTGGCTTCAAAGTTTTAGTAATATCGTTTTTGTGGGCACCTTAATTTCAGTCATGTACTATTTCTTCTTTTCCTTTAAGTCAGAGGGGAAAGTTGCTAAGACACTTTCGCGCAGCGGCCGCTGGCTTATGATGATCTCGTTTGGCGCCTTTTTCGGCTCAACCGTCATGGCACGCATGGCGCTCTTGGTGGAGCGCCTACAATTTCTAATAGACGACTGGTATAAAGCTCTAATCTCAATCGTATGAACGCTATTGATTTAGACAAATTGAAAGTGGTGTTGGTTACGGACTGCGGTTCAACCACTACCAAAGCGCTGCTCTTTGAGAAGACCAAAGACGGCTGGCGCCAAACCTTCCGTGGTGAATCGCCCACCACAGTCGAGGATCCCGTGGCAGACGTAACCGTTGGAGCGATCAACGCTTTCTCAGAGGTGCAAGAACTTAGTGGTCGAATGATTTTGGACGAGAGATCGCACGAGGGTGAGAACCCCTTTCTTGCCCTCTCCGAAAAAGGCGGCATCGATCTGTATCTCTCCACCAGTTCCGCCGGTGGTGGATTGCAGATGCTAGTAATGGGAATCGCTCAGAAAATCTCCACCGAATCAGCTGAGCGTGCTGCCTTGGGCGCCGGTGCCATCGTGATGGATGCGATCTCTTACGATGATGGTCGCGAAGAGCATGAGAAGATCGAACGCATTCGGCACGTAAAGCCCGATATCGTCTTGCTGACGGGTGGAGTCAATGCCGGCTCAAAGACTCACGTGGTTGAAATGGCAGAGATCTTACTAGCTGCCAACCCCAGGCCGCGTTTTGGCGATACCCTTAAGCTCCCCGTGATATATGCAGGTAACGTAGAGTCTGCTGAGGAAGTCTCAAAAGTTTTGGAGCGCGTGGCGCAAGTATCCGTAGTTGAAAATGTGCGCCCCGATTTAGGCAGCGAAAATTTAGTTCCGGCACGCGAAGCCATCCATGAATTCTTTTTAACGCATGTCATGAGCCATTCGCCGGGCTACTCGAAACTTTTAAAGTGGACCCCCGTGCCGGTCATGCCGACTCCCGCGGCGGTCGGTGATATCGTACTATCGCACGCCAAGGCGGCCAATATTAGCGTCTTATGTGCCGATATAGGCGGCGCAACCACAGATGTTTTCTCCGTTTTCCCAAACAGAGAAGGGCTGCAAGTATTTAACCGCACCGTCAGCGCAAACCTTGGCATGAGCTACTCTGTGGCAAATGTGTTAGTGGAAGCTGGAGCAGCCAACATCGCCCGTTGGCTATGCTACGAGTTGCCCGCATCTGAACTTCGCGATCGCTTGAGAAACAAGATGATTCGTCCCACATCGATCCCGCAAACTAAGGAAGATCTCTGGTTAGAGCAAGCTGTTTGCCGCGAAGCCTTAAGACTTTCCCTAAAGCACCATCGCTCGCTCGCCCTTGGGCTTTCCGGCGCGCAGAAGCAACGCGGTATCGCTGATATATTCGCACAAACAGAGAGCCGCTACGAGCTAGTGGATCTGAAGAAATTAGATCTAGTAATCGGCTCAGGCGGAGTACTAAGTCACGCTCCCAATAGAATGCAAGCGGCCTTGATGATGATCGATGGTTTTGGACTCGAGGGAATAACCGAGCTCGCCGTGGATTCGATATTCATGATGCCGCATCTTGGAGTGCTGGCTTCTGTGCATCCTAAGGCGGCGCAGGAGATCTTTTTACACGACTGTTTGATTAAACTCGGGGTCTCGGTAGTGCCGGTCTACGGGAAAGGAGTCTCCGGCGAGTTGGCAAAAATTAGCGTGGACGGAGAGGAGCTAGGGGTCGTAAGAGCTGGAGAGGTATCCAAGATTGATACCGGCTCGCCTAGAGCGGCACTTGTAAAGGTCGTACCGCATGCCACTGGCGTGGATGTTGGTGCGGGCCCGGGCCAGATCTGTGAAAAGAAAGTCTGGCTTGGAGAGTGCGGAATCATACTGGATGGCAGGAATCGTCCGGTTCAGCTTCCGTTGGAGTCTAAAGCGAGAGTAGTAGGACAAGCGAAAGTCATGCTGAACTTAGGAATATCATGAGCAGGGTATTAACTCCGGGCCTAAGAGTAGAAGCTCGTGCCACTTTGAGAAAAGTGCGCGAGCTGCCCATTAAAGGGAGGATCTTGAAGCAACTCGGGGAAGTTGTGAAGGCATCGGATATTGTCGCTCAAGCTGAGATGCAGGGCGAGATTCAAATTCTAAGAATTCCGGAAAAACTGGGACTACACCCCAGTGAAGTTATTGAAGATCTGAAGGTTAAAGAAGGGGATTTAGTTAAGGAAGGTGATCTTCTATTTGAACGGCGCGCTTTCTTTGGTTTGTTTGTTTCGCGGTACGAGTCTCCCTGTAGCGGATCGGTAGAGCTTATCTCAAGCACTGGGCATGTGGGAGTGCGCTTGAAACCTGAAACCTTAGCGCTGGATGCGTATGTGGGGGGTAAGGTAGTCGACCTAGTTGAGGGGAGCTCTGTAACTATTGAGACCAAGGCAGCCTTTGTGCAAGGCATTTTTGGTGTGGGAGGAGAGCGTCACGGCAAACTCACGAAATTAGCAGTTGACCCGGGGCAGGCCGTACGCGTCACTGATATTCCCACAGATTGTTCCGGCCAGATACTATTTGGGGGGATGTCACCGGACAGCGAGGCGTTAAAGATCGCCGCTCAACGCGGAGCTAAAGGATTTGTAACCGGTTCGATTGATGATAAAGCTCTATCGGGTTATTTAGGTTTCGATATCGGCATAGCCATGACCGGGGATGAAGACATCTCCATGTCGCTAATTGTAACTGAAGGGTTCGGGCCGCTAGCAATCTCAGGCAGAGTGCTCTCCGTGCTGGACGCACTGCAAGGCCGAGAAGCCTCACTAAACGGCGCCACTCAGGTAAGGGCAGGGGCCTTGCGGCCGGAGGTGATAGTGTCGCATGCCCAAAGTGACGAGGCTATTAGGCAGGCAGAGTCGTCACTGGAAGTGGGCAGAACCGTGCGCCTAATCCGAGTTCCGTATTTTGGCCTGACTGCCGTAGTGACAGAGCTGCCTCATACCCCCGAAAGAATTGAAACCGGCAGCACCGCGCGAGTGCTGCGCGCCAAGCTGGAAAATGGCCGGGTGGTAACGGTGCCGCGCGCGAATGTGGAGTTGGTGTGAACCGGGCCGGGTAAAGCACGAGATATTATGGAGCGCCGACGACTCGTCGGCCGGTGTGTATAGTGGCACTGTTTTTTAGGGCGTAGCCACCACCTGCTCGCACCTGGTTCTGCCTATCGGCCTAAGAACTAGTGCCACCTCGTGGCGCCGGCCGATGGGTCGGCGGCGCTACCTAATATTCATGCTCCCTATTACTCCCGCGCTACCGGCGCAGTTGCATTTTGCCCGCACCGAAGTGGGCACAAAATCTCGCATATCATTCTCCGCGACAATCACGCCTTTGCCCCAATCATGCGGTACGATTTTTGAGTCAAATCTAAAGCGCCCTTCCTCGTTGGGATCGTAAGTCATACTGGTGATGTAAAATAAATGTGCCTCTTGGCTTAGCACTTTGCAGCCGTGCAGCACGCCGGGCGGGATACGTACGCAGGTTTCGTAAGTTTCCGGACCGAACTCTGACGAATCTCCCATCTTTACTACGAGTTTGGTTTTATAAGTGGGGCTCTCCTCGCGGTTATCAAAAAGCACGGTTTCGATCTGGCCTATCGGCACATACCACCAATCTGTTTGCGCGTGATGATAATGCCAGGCTTTTACTACGTTCTGCTGCATCTTGCTGTGACTCCACTGGCCAAAGATGCCCTCTGCGAAGAGCGTGTCGGTTGATCGGATAATTTCGCGAAAGAATCCGCGCGAGTCTCCGTGCGACTTAAGCGGTTTGAATTCTACGCCTTGGATGGTGTTTGGGTTAGGTAGTGCCATATTTAGATGAGTCTAGGGGGAAGTGTGTGGGGGTGTCAAACTGTTAGCGTTTAGCGCTTTTTTCATTCGCCCCGTTAGATTTGGCGTAAGTAACCACTTCCCGATTCGCCCTCATAACAGCTATAGGTTTAGCAATTACTTGGCTTTGGACCAAATGAAGTATCGAATCCCCCCTATCGGACACAGCACCGGCTGGATTGCGGGAAAGATCTCCCCTCAAATTTCAGTGCAAGCAGAGGCGCTTCGTCTGGCAGGCGATGACGCGGCTGAGCTTGTGCCCGTGAGCGCTGAACGGATCGAGGCGCTGCGAACGGGCTCTGCTCTGCCCGCCATGAGATATCTATCGTTTCATTTAGGAGATTTTAGAGAATTTAATTCTTGGCCCGCGAGTGAGCGCTTAAATTTTAGCAATATTATATTGGATGCCATGCTGCGTTACAAAGTGAGCGGTGCTTCGGTGCATCCCGATCTAGTTACGCCTGAGGCCCTCGCCTGGTTAAAGAATTTGGAGATTCCGATTGCGATCGAGAATATGGATCGCGCCAAGACTTACGGTAAATCGGTAAATGAGGTCATCTCACTTTGTAACGATTTTGCGCTGCCATTGGTTCTTGATCTTCAACATACTTATGAGTGCGCGCTCGACAATCCGCGCGAATGCAGAAACTTGGCTGAGGATTTTGTGAGAGCCGCCTTTAACGCGCACGGTATTAAACACATTCATCTAAGCGGCGAAGTCTTAGACTCAAGCGGCAATCAAGTCCAACGCCATGCTTCGTTGCTATTTGCTAGTAACCGAGAGGCAGTTATGAAATCTCTCTTTGTTGTGAGAGAGCTCTGTCACGGGGTGCTGCCCCCGATTATTTTAGAGGGCGATCCCATTCCTCACGCTCCTGAAGTTACTGGGAAGCTAAGCTCCAAAGCGGAACAGCGGCTCTTAGAAATTGCTGCTCAAAATATGCGCGCGGAGCGTGAATGGTTGTTGAATGCACTTCAGAGTAATAAGCCCCGGGTCAAATCTTGGTTGGGTACTGAGACGACTAGTTCTATCTTTCCAAGTTAAGAGTCAGATTCTGATTTAAAGCTTTACCGAGATCTTGATAACAGCTTTATCATCTTCCTTGATTGCGCCGTTTGCTATATCAACCGCAGCTTCAGCAGCTCTTATGATCTCTTGGGCCGAGTTTGCATGCAACGTCCGGGCGACTTCCGGCGGAATTCCGTCTGATGTAATCAATACAGTATCGCCAGCTCGCAACTGAAACTCCCTGCACTCTAAAAGCTGTAAGCAGATCTCTTCTCCGGTAAAGATGCCAAATCTTTCCGGCGCCTCAGGCCGATTACGAATACTTTTCCGGATTTTAATTCGCGCTTCCCATAAACCGATGCTCTTGGACCATTCCTCCACAAGCGGCATGACCTTGGCGGTCATCGAAGTGTTTAAATCTAGAACCTCGCCCGTGGATCTAAATAGATACCCCGGAGAATCTCCCAGTGAGGCCACATAGAGACTACTTCCACATACCAGCCCAAATACCCCTGAGACCTCAATCAGATCGTTCTCGTAGTAATTGACTTCGGGCACGAGTATCGTTCGAAGTTTCCCAAGCTCTTGATTGGCCAAAGCGAGCGCTTCGCAAAGATTCTCCTTAGTGGGCGACATGCCGCGCTCAAATGCAGTGAGAACAGTCTCTGCAAAAAGCCTGCTACCCTCAGCGGCAGGACTTGGGTTGGGGTAGGGTGACCCATCAAAAGGTACACGCGTTCCGCCATCGCAGATTCCAAACAGCCCGATATCTGGGTTAGAGATGATCGAATCTTCCATGGGCTTTAGCGGGTTGACCCGCTGCTTGGCTGTGGCTGTGTCCGTGGAGATTCGCATGCGAAAATTAGACACCTGAAGAGGTATTAAGCACGGTACCATGCGGCGTTTCAAATTGTACTTGGACTCGCACCCAATCAATGAAACCGGCAACAGTTGGGGGCTCTATCCCGACTTTTTCGGCCAGTTCTTCGCAAATAGCCTCATCCAGTTTACACTGGGTATCGAGGAAGGGGAGTAATTTTACGGCGTTCTTAGGAATATCGCCTTGGGATCTCTCCCAGCCTGAGACTTTGCCATCGACTGAGATCATATCAACTTGTTCACTCTCTGCATAAGCCTTGCGCCAATCAGCGATAATGATCTTATCAGATGGGGTAACGACAGCAGCCCAAATATTCTCGCTGGGTAAACTAGTTGCGGAAAGTATATCCGCTATGTGCACAATCATTCTAGTCAAGTCACCCTCCCGTAGCGTGGGACTTGTTCCGGAAGTATCGATCAATGCCTCCATGACAACAAAGCTGTCTATCATTCTCTGAGCCGTGGTCATGAGTTCGATCTCTCGCTTTTCGAGAGTAGTGGTCGCGTCCACTGATTCGGCAAGCTTTATTAGAGCTATTTCAGGATCGTCCCCCGGCGAGAAGCCGGCCTCTATGGCCTCTCTACGCATTAGATTTGCCCGCTTTACGCCCACCTCAAAGAGATTCATAGCGCCGCAGTCCTTAGAGAGTTCCAAAGCCGCATCTGCATCTATCGCTCCCGACTTTACTAACCCCTGACAAATCTCCACTGCGATTCGCGCTGCGAGTGCTCCGTGTAGGAATAAGTTGGGACGTCCTGGGCTTGTAAGACTCGGCGCAAAAATATTCGGAACCGGCGAACTCGCTAAATTCACTCCAACTTTCGAAAGTGTCGCCATTTCATCTGGGAAAGTCGTTGCAACCCAATTACTTAAAAGCCCCTTAGTGGCCGCATCGACTACCTTTGGGGTTGCCCAAATATAAGCCTCTCGCGAAGCGCTACCGGACTGTGTGCGACCTGCATCGAATATTTCTCTCATACAACTACCCACTTCAATTCTAAACACATCTGAATGGGTACCTTTTAACACAGCACCTAGTGCAAGCGCAAAGCTTTCGTTTGGTTCTGGCCTGGACCAAGATCTACAGAAGTCCCAACTGAGTTCGAAGATACTCCACAAACTGGGGATGCGCCTCGGTCAACCCGGCCGCCAGGCCGCCGCCGCGGTTAATGATATTACGCTCGCTGTCGATCACACCCCAGCGTGGCACGCCGCCGCCGCCTAAGGCGCTATAAATTGTGTCAGCCGGATCGATAAGCGCGTTAAGATTGATCTGGCCCGCCATATCTCTTAACTTGGACTCTTCGTCCAGGCCCACAAAAACTTGTATACCGATCTCGGAGTTTGTGCTTGCGTAACTACTAACCGATCTAAGAAACGGAATGCTGGCCTTACAGGCCGGGCACCATGGCGCCATCACTACCACTAGGCAGCGACTCTTTCCGGCACAGGCGTCTTGGGTAAGGTAACCGCCTGCGGCTTTAAGCATGGGCAGCGTGCCGTATCCAAATATTCCGAGGGCCCGCAGTAGCATGAAAGAAACTATGACACCGACGGCGATGTAAGCCGTGACTTGCAGTCCGGGACTCATACTTGCGGAGTTTGCCGATGGAGTAGCGGATGAGGTGTACATAGCTTGCGCTTCAACCTTTCGACTCTTGTTTTGCGCAACGCATGTTGGGCAGAGAAGTCCTATTTTAGCCTCTGATATTCCGCACTGTGAACAGGTTGCCATATCTTTACCCGATGTTTATTTACGATATTTATTTGGTCGGAGGTGCCAAACGTTTTGCCGCCCGCTCTAGCCGGTCCATTATAGCGCGGCCTAGCCCCGCTGTCGCACAGGAATCGACCACAATCAGGTCCAGCCTTAGTCTGTCTAAATCCCGCATGGCCGAAAAGAGCCCGTGTGAAATCTCACCTAAATCACCATTTTCACTAAGAATCGCTAGTGAGGCAAACCCAAGTTTTTCAAGCTCGGCCTTGCGGCTAAAAAGTACTAGCCCCGTGCGCTTTGGATCGAGAGAAGCTAAATTTATATCTCGCAAGAATTCAAGCTTGGTTCTGGGCGAGTAATGTTCCGGGAGCATTCCCGGGGCCAGTACACATGAATCCTTCCCAGCGATCTCGATTTTGCCAAGTATTTCCTCAAGCCTTTCAAGCGGTACGCCACCCGGGCGCAAAAGTTTGGGCGTGGGCTCCAGTATTGATAGAATCGTTGACTCGAGCCCGATCTGGCATTCTCCCCCGTCCAAGATCATTTCGATTTTTTCGCCAAGCTGCGCCTCAACATGCTGCGCCGTGGTTGGGCTAACGTATGAGAAAGGATTAGCGCTCGGCGCAGCGATCGGGCCGCCAAAGCTCTCTAAGAGAGCGCTCGCAACCGGATTTGCCGGAATTCGTACGGCCACAGATGGTAAGCCAGATGTCGCAATAGCGGGAACTGTACTTTTCTTTGGGAGAATAAGTGTGAGCGGCCCGGGCCAGAGCGCTTTTAGAAGCTGCAAACGTTTATCGCGCAGATCTATCTCTGATACCTTGGCGAGATCCGCAAAGCAGCTTACATGTAAAATTAAGGGATCGAGCTTGGGGCGCCCCTTTACTTCAAATATTTTTGCAAGCGCACGCTCATTAAAGGCATCGGCGCCCAGCCCATAAACAGTTTCAGTCGGGAACGCAACTAATCCGCCCTGTCGCAAAATGGCGCAGGCGTTATTAATATTTTCTGGGCTAGGCTGATATATCAAATGCTATGGCCGCGGAAGTTCCATGGGGGTTTTGCGCCTGCACTCTTCGAGCTCTTTGGAAAGTTGAGAGATCTGCTTCTTGTCCAATTTCTTATTGGTCATCAGGCCATAAAGGCGATTGTCAAAGTTGGCCACGCACTCTAAATCGACCGACTGGGGTCCAAGTAACGCAGGCGGCTCTTCTTGGCCAGCAAATTTTATTGGAGAAACCTCCCAGCGTGAATGCACGAGCTTCCCAAGTTCCGTACCGTCACAGTCTGCGTGTGTGGAAGCGGTGTATAAACAGTTCGAGCGCTCAGAGTCTTCACGGCCAAAGCACTCTTGTACTATGGCTGCGCATTGCCCGTCGGCGCGACTATTACTGTTAGAAACATGTCCAATATTAGAATCAGGCCCGAGGTCGGTGCTGACTTCAGCAAAAAGTGGGCAAGCAATAATTAGCAAAGAAAATAGGACGACTGTTTTTCTCATAAGTTTCTCCGATGCCGTGGATATTATAACACCAGATCTAGCCCTAAGCGAATGCAGCATGTACTTACGTATTACGTAGCTGCTCTCGGAATCTCAAGGGCTAAGTCCTTGTCAATATTGGCAAAGCTCTGTAAGCACGCCCTGGCAACTTTTGGGGTGTATAAAGGCTATCATACTGCCGTGGGCACCGGGGCGCGGGGTCAGCGGCCGCCGGCCTCCTCCTGGCAATTCTTTTCCGGCCTCCCGCAGTAACGG
>CAZVWV010000048.1:0-9990 GCA_964631745.1 uncultured Bdellovibrionales bacterium | reverse complement strand
GCACCGGGGCGCGGGGCCTGATCTATTAGCGTAAATCCTAACCCCTGAAGCCGAGTCATTTCGGCTCTAATATCTTTCACGCGGTAGCAGATATGATGCAGCCCCTCGCCGTGCTTTGCGAGGAAGGCCTCGACCTGGCTACCGGGAGCGATCGAGGCTAGTAGCTCAAAGCGCGTGTTGCCCACATCAATAAAAGCCAGCTCCAGCCCGCGCGCTTCGATGGTCTCGCGATGAGTCACCGGAAACGAGAAGTTCTGGGAATAGAACTTGATGGATTCGGTCATGTCCTTAACCGCCATGGCGATGTGATCGATGGAGTAGTTCTTAAAGGTTGTTTGTGTCATGTAGGTAAAATAGCAGAGGCGCAGGCGTTGGTTCAATATAGTTATCGCGCCCAACTTGATACCGTGCTACGGTTTAACTGCTCTTTCTAGGCTTAGTGACGATGCACCAGTTTATTGAACAATCTATTAACGACCTGAGCGGAAGTGATTTAGCGCTCGCAGAAGCTGCGCGCGAGGCCTCCAAGCGAGCATTCGCGCCTTTTTCTAACTTCAATGTGGGCGCGGCGCTTCTGACCAAGAGCGGAAAGATTGTTTGCGGTACAAATTATGAGAGCGCCACTTATACTCTCACCACCCATGCCGAGCAGTGCGCCATCACAACTGCGCGAGCAAGTGGCGAGAGCGGAATTCAGGCCATCGCAACTTTCGGTAAGCCAGCGGTTGCAAAAACTAACTCCATCGTCACCCCTTGCGGCTTATGTCGCCAACTGATCTTCGAAGCCGGGCAGCTTTCCGGAGTGGATATCGAAGTTATAATGCTATCGAGCAACTTCGATAGATTTATCAAGAGCACGATTGCTAAGCTATTGCCGATCGGATTTGGAGCTTCGGATTTCGGGGTGGATCTATCGCGTCATCGTTAGTTTTCCTGGTTGCTAATATTCTCTTTCACCACGAAGACACCAAGACTCAAAGGGGCACGAAGAAAGTGGACCTTTTAGTATTCGTGCCCCTTTGAGTCTTGGTGGTGAAAGAAAGATAGTTAAGCCATCAAGCTCAAGGCACAAAAAAACCCGCGCCCTCTTTTGAGGACGCGGGTTTCTGTCATAAGCGACGATGTAAGATTACATCATGCCGCCCATTCCACCCATGCCGCCTGGCATTCCGCCGCCGCCATGAGAGTGCTCTTTCTCTTCCTTAGGTTCGTCAGTGATAAGAGCCTCAGTTGTGAGCATCATGCTGGCCACAGAAGCTGCGTTCTGTAGAGCTGTGCGAACAACCTTGGTTGGGTCGATGATACCGGCCTTGTACATGTCGACGTATTCTTCCGTCGCAGCATTAAAGCCGATTGAGCCCTTCTCGCTCTTCACGCGGTTTGCAACCACTGCTGGTTCGTAACCTGCGTTAGTAACGATCGTGCGAAGTGGAGCCTCGCAAGCGAGTCTCACAATCTTCACGCCCCAAAGCTCATCCTCGTTCTTGAGTTTTAACTTCTCAAGCCTCTCGACTGCACGTAAGAGAGCTACGCCGCCGCCAGGAACGATGCCTTCTTCAACCGCAGCGCGGGTGGCATGCAAGGCGTCCTCAACGCGAGCCTTCTTCTCTTTCATCTCAACTTCGGTCGCAGCGCCAACATGGATAACGGCTACGCCGCCAACCAACTTAGCCAAACGCTCCTGAAGTTTCTCGCGATCGTAATCCGAGGTTGTCTCGTCGATCTGATTGCGAATCTGCTGAACGCGAGCCTTGATAGCATCGCCTTTTCCAGCTCCGTCGATGACTGTGCAGGTATCTTTGCTGATCACGATTCTCTTGGCCTTGCCGAGCTCGCTCATCTGAACGTTCTCAAGCTTGGTGCCAAGGTCTTCGCTGATGCACTTGCCGCCTGTGAGGGTAGCAATGTCTTCCAGCATGGCTTTGCGTCTGTCGCCAAAGCCAGGGGCTTTAACAGCGCAAACATTCAAGGTGCCGCGGATCTTGTTCACAACTAGTGTGGCAAGAGCTTCGCCTTCGATATCCTCTGCGATAAGAAGAAGCGGCTTTCCGGACTTGGCAACTTGCTCAAGAATCGGAAGCAGATCCTTCATAGCGGAGATCTTCTTTTCGTTGATTAGGATAAGCGGATTCTCAAGCTCTGCTTCCATCTTGTCTGGGTTGGTGACGAAGTATGGAGAGACATAGCCGCGGTCAAACTGCATACCTTCAACAACTTCGAGAGTTGTCTCAAGGCCTTTAGCCTCTTCAACCGTGATGACGCCTTCTTTGCCGACCTTGTCCATGGCTTCAGCGATAATATCGCCGATCTCTTTGTCAGAGTTAGCGGAAATCGAGCCAACCTGGGCGATCTCTTCTTTGCCCTTGGTCTGGCGGCTAAGCTCTTTTAAGCCCTCAACCACCAAAGCAACTGCGGCATCCATGCCACGCTTTAGATCGATAGGAGCATGCCCGGCAGCTACAAGCTTCAAGCCTTCGCTGTACATTGCGTGTGCAAGTACGGTCGCGGTTGTTGTTCCGTCACCGGCAACATCCGAAGTCTTGGACGCAGCTTCTTTAAGCATTTGGGCACCCATGTTCTGGAATTTACCCTTAAGCTCGATCTCTTTTGCAACTGTGACACCATCTTTAGTGACAGTTGGCGCGCCAAAGCTCTTGTCGATCACAACGTTGCGACCGCGTGGTCCCATGGTTGCGCCAACAGCTTTGGCCAAAGTCTCCACGCCTTCGAGCATCTGCTCGCGAGCGTCGAATCCGAATGTAATTTTCTTAGCCATTGTTTCCTCTTAGATTAATATTAAGATTGTTGTAATAAATTAAGCAGCTTCCAATACGCCCAGGACGTCGTCCTCGCGCATGATCAAATACTCTTGGCCATCGATCTTGATTTCTGAGCCAGAATATTTTCCGAAAAGGATGGTGTCACCCTTCTTTAGATCGAGCGGAATAATTGTGCCGTCTTCTCTAAATTTACCTTTACCAACGGAAACCACTTTACCCTGTTGTGGCTTCTCTTTAGCCGAATCAGGGATGATAATTCCACCAGCGGTTTTGTCATCACCTTCGATACGCATCACAATCAGACGGTCTTGAAGTGGTCTGATTTTTGTAGCACCTTCTTTTGCCATAATGTTCCTTCCTCCAAAAATTTCATTGATTTCGGCGGATTAGCATAAATTCGCCGAAAAAAACTAAAAGCTCTGCTCTAAATCCTAGAAACGAGCCGCCCCTTATATGCACACTCGAAGACCGAATTTCAAGTTGGAAATTCCAAAGTTTCTCAAAATTCTGCTTCTTGCCTCAAAATATATTCATAAAAGAGGCGGAGTTAACTTTCAGGATGCCCCCAGTTTATAGTACAAAAGTGGTGTCTTAATCAAATTGAGCCAATATCGTGAAGATCACTGGTCGTAAACTGGGGCCAAATTTTGCTCTAAAAATCGGAGTGTGCGGCCTTGCTTCGCCTAGTGAGCCTGTACGGTTCCGGAGAGCATTACGTGAGATCAACAGGTTAGGCCATGAAGTTAAAGTGCCGTTTGACCCATCCAAATTTTATGGAAGTAAGCGATTTCTGTTCGGTTGCGCTTCAGTGTCTACAAGGGTCAGGGCGTTAGAGGAGCTTTTTTCTGATAAGTCAGTGCATGCAATCGTTTCATCCCGCGGCGGTTACAGTTCCATGGAGCTTCTAGGCAAGCTTAATTATTCGAAGATTGAGAAAAATCCGAAGCCCTTCGTGGGATTTTCTGATATTACCGCCATTTTAGTGGCGTTGTACCAAAAATCGGGGGTTCCGGTCATCCATGGGCCCGGTATCGAAGGGGGGTTTGGAGAGTATTCAAAGAGCGCCGAACGAAAAAAGAGCGCTGATACGCTCCTGGCGTTATTAGAGGGAGATCTTCCGGATATTTTAACGAAGCTTCCTGGAAAACTACTTGCGGGCAGGAATCGTGAAGCGCGCGCTCCTATCGTAGGGGGAAACTTGGCGATTTTGGCAAGTCTCCTGGGCACCAGTTATCAGCTAGATTGCGCCGGAAAGATCCTTTTTTTGGAGGACGTAGGCGAGAAGCCCTACAGGATCCACCGGCAACTTATGCAGCTCAGGTTGGCGGGCTGTTTTAAGAAGGTAAAGGGTATCTATTTAGGTAACTTCAGTAATTGCATCGACCCTAACAAAAACGCGCCAACCATGCTCGAAGTAGTAAAGGACTCCTTTCGCGAAGCGCCCTTTCCGGTGGTGGGCTTTGGTCCCTTCGGGCATGAAGCGCTTAATCTCCCGCTGCCATTTGGTGTATCAGCGCGCCTCTCTGGTAAGGGACTTGAGCTACTCTCTGCCATGTTTCATTCGCGCTAGCTCTATAGTAGGATCTAATCTGCAAGCCATATGAGTGTAGCCATAGATAATCAAGCAGCCAGCGCGAGTGGGATCTTCTCCGAAGTCGAGAAAATCATGCAGCGTGGCGTTGAAGAGGGAGTCTTCCCCGGCGCGGTTTTGATTGTTGGGCAAGCCGGGCACGAGCTTTACGCGCGCGCTTTTGGGGAACGCAGCGCGCGTTATAAAGGTTCAGATGGCTCCGTGATGCAGTTTGATACTGTCTTCGATGTGGCTTCCCTTACCCATATAATGGTAACCGCCACGCTCGTCATGAAATTGGTTGAGAGCGGCAAGCTAAAGCTGGAAGATAAAATACCACGCTTCATCGAGGGCTTTTCGGTTTATAACAAATCAGATGTAACCATTGCGCACCTGCTATCGCATTCCTCGGGATTGCCGCATTGGGCTCCATACTTTGAGGAGTTGCTGCGGGCAAACGCCGGATCTCGTATGGGAATTATGACAAGCCGCGGCGCGCGTGAATATATCGTCACGCAACTTAAGCGCTCGCAGTTGAAATCCGCCCCGGGGTCCAGACAGATTTACAGCGACCTGGGCTACATTTTGCTTGGACATATAGTCGAGCTTTTAACGGGTATGAGTCTCGATCGCGCCGCTTACCACCAAATCTTTCACGCGCTTGGTTTGAGAACCACGAGCTTTGTTGATCTCTCGTTAATCCGTAGGCGCGGCATTCATCCGGTCAAAGATATGATCGCGCCCACCGAGGATTGTTCTTGGCGAAAGCGCGTGCTGTGCGGCGAGGTGCATGACGATAACGCCTGGGCCATGGGCGGCATTGCGGGACACAGCGGACTTTTCTCGACCGCTTCCGATGTACACCGATTTGCGTCGGAGCTTATCGCCGCCTATCGCGGGCAAAGCAGCTTTTTAACGAGCGAGTCCGTGGCCACGCTTTGGGGCGGAGTTGAGAACCTAGATAGTGCCGGATGGCAGTTTGGCTGGGATACGCCTTCCAAAGAGAACGGCATGGATGAAAGCAAGCTTAGTAGTGATGCCGTTGGGATGTGTGGTTTTACGGGCTGCTCACTGTGGATCGAGCCCGCCAGCAATTTGGATATAGTTCTAATGTCCAACAGAATTAATCCAAGTAGATCTAATAAAAAAATTCGCGCATTGCGGCCGGAGCTGCACTCGGCTGTCGTCGACGCAATCGGCAAATTGTAGAAATACTATAACTATGTACTTAAGGACTAGGTCGTGTGGCATAAACTCGAAGAAGTAGAGCGGCGTTTTGAGGAGCTGACCGAGATGCTGTCATCTCCGGATGTGATAGCCAACAGAGAGCTCTTAACTAAATATTCGAAAGAGCATAAGGAGCTACGCGAAATCGTGGCCAATTATCGGGCTTATAAAAAAGCCCAAGAAGAGTACGAAAGCAGCCGCAAGTTAGTCGACACAGAGAAAGACGCAGGCCTTTTGGAGATGGCCAAGGAAGAGATCGGCTTGCTTGAGAAAGAGATGGAGGGCTTGGCCGAGAATCTTAAATTGCTGCTGCTTCCGAAAGATCCAAACGATCACAAGAACGTAATTCTTGAAATTCGAGCTGGCACCGGGGGAGATGAAGCCAGTTTGTTTGCGGGGGAGCTGTTTCGGATGTATTTGCGATACTCCGAAGTGAGGGGATGGAAGGTCGAACTCATGAGCACAAGTTCCGGTTCCATGGGTGGATATAAAGAAGTGATCGCCATGATAAATGGGGAGGGCGCCTTTAGCCGGTTGAAATATGAGCGTGGTGTGCACCGTGTGCAGCGCGTACCGGCCACTGAAGGTTCCGGCCGCGTGCACACATCAACCGTAACTGTAGCCGTCCTGCCCGAGGTTGAAGAGGTCGAGGTGGATATCCAAGACAAAGACCTGCGCATCGATGTATATCGTTCAGGCGGGCCAGGCGGGCAGAGCGTCAATACTACCGATTCTGCCGTGCGCATAACACATCTTCCCACCGGTTTGGTGGTGGCGATGCAGGATGAAAAGTCTCAACACAAGAATAAAGATAAAGCCATGCGTGTTTTAAGAGCCAGACTTTATGAGCTGAAACTTGAGGAGCAGGAACGCGAACGACGCGACGCCAGACGAAGTCAGGTGGGCAGCGGGGATCGTTCAGAGAAGATCCGCACATACAACTTTCCGCAGTCGCGAATCACCGACCATCGCATCGGACTATCGGTGCATGCCATAAACGAGATCTTAAACGGAGATCTTAATCAGTTAATCGATCCGTTAGTAACGCACCATCAGGCCGAAGCCCTGCGTGGAGCCGATAAAAACATTCAATAGAGATAATGCTGCTAATAGAGCTGCTGCATAGCGCGACTAAAGAACTGACGGGATTTTCCGAGAGTCCTAGATTGGATGCCGAGCTGTTGTTGTGTGAGGTGTTGGGGGTTTCAAAGATCGATTTGCTTCTACGTTCGAACGAAGAAGTTGATGCGGGGGCCGAAGCGCGACTTAGTGGCTTTGTAGAAAGGCGCCTCGCGGGAGAACCCATCGCCTATATCCTTGGCCGCAAGGAATTCTATGGCTTAGAGTTTCAAGTGTCGAGTGCTTGCCTTGTTCCGCGGCCCGAGACGGAACTTTTGGTTGAGAAAGCGCTGGAGTATGCCAGTGGTTTTGGAAGTGCGCTAAAATTATTGGATCTCGGCACGGGCTCAGGATGCATCGCCGTAGCGCTCTCGCATGAACTACAAAAAGCCAGGCGTGAGTTTGAGATCGTGGCGGTGGATAAATCCAGCGAAGCGTTAGATATGGCCGAAAAGAACGCCCGAAATCACGGGCTGCGAGATAAGATCACATTTTTGAATTCAGACTGGTTCTCTGCTTTAAAGAGAGAGCAGTTCGACCTAATCCTGGCAAATCCGCCCTATATTGCCGGTGCTGACACTCAAGTCGGGCGGGAGCTAAAATTCGAGCCTGAGAGTGCGCTTTATGCGGAAGAGAACGGGCTTGCTGAGATTCGCGCCATCCTAACAGCTCTGCCCTTGCACCTGCATCAGGGCGGGAGATTTCTGTGTGAAATCGGCGCAACTCAGTCCGAACAAGTCCTGGAGCTAGCCAACCAGGTCTTAGGTGGGCGTTATGAGGCCAGAATCTGGAATGATTTAGCGGGCTTGTCACGCTTATTAGACTTGCATAAAAACTAGTCTATGAATTTTCCGGTTTTCCAAAGATATGTTATAGATTTGGGTCTTATATGAGTAAACGCAGAGTTGTAGTTACCGGAATGGGAGTAGTGAGTCCGCTTGGAAACGAGATGGCTTCTACTTGGGAGGGAGTTAAGGCTGGCAGATCAGGGATTGGGAAACTAACCCGTTTCGATTGCTCGCAGTTCCCTGCCAAAATCGCTGGAGAGGTGCGTAATTTTGATGCGACCGTCTGGATCGAACCGAAGGAAGTAAAAAAGTTAGATCTTTTCTCGCAATTCTCAATCGCCGCAGCGCAGCAAGCTTGGGATGACGCAAAGTTGTCCGCGGGAACATTCGCACAGAGCCGCATGGGGTGCGTGTTGGGGCATGGAATCGGTGGCCTCGCGACCGTGGAAAGATATCACGCAATATTGATGGAGAGCGGTCCGCGTAAGATCTCTCCCTTTCTTGTGCCGGCCATGATCAGTAATTTGGGTCCCGGGAACGTGGCCATGCGCTTTGGCCTAAAAGGTATTAATTATGCACTCACTAGCGCCTGCGCCTCGGGCACGCATGCCATAGGTGAATCATGTCGCATGATCGCAGAAGGCGTTCAGGACCTTATGGTAACAGGCGGCGCCGAGGCTGCTATCACTCCACTTGGAATCGGCGGGTTCTGTGCTATGCGCGCGTTATCTACGCGAAACGAAGAACCCGAAAAGGCCTCGCGTCCTTTTGATAAAGATAGAGATGGATTCGTGATGGGTGAGGGAGCTGCCATCTTAGTGCTTGAATCGCTAGATTCAGCTAAGGCACGTGGCGCCAAAATTTATGCTGAAGTTTTGGGATACGGCGCAAGTTGCGATGCATATCATATAACTTCGCCCTGTGTTGACGGTGAGGGTGCAATAGATTGCATGTCTCAAGCCTTAGAAGCTGCAGGCCTAAAGCCCAGCCAGATCAGTTACATTAACGCTCACGGAACTTCGACCGATGCCAATGACGCCACAGAGACGTTGGCGATCAAGAAGTTGTTCGGCGAGTGGGCGCATTCAGGATTGTTAGTTAGCTCGACCAAATCGATGACCGGGCATCTCTTAGGTGGCGCCGGTGCCATAGAAGCCGTCTTTAGTATTTTGGCGATTCAAGACAACATAGTTCCGCCGACCATTAACCTTGATAATCCTGGCGAAGGGCTAGATCTAGACTACGTTCCGCACACGGCCCGTAAAGCAGAGGTCAAGACAGCCATGTCAAATTCCTTCGGGTTCGGCGGCACGAACGCCTCGGTAGTGTTCGGGCGAGTCTAAATTGCATTAATCGTCGCCGTTATGGAGCGCGGGCGGACCCCGCCCGCCGAGGCTACAAAGTAGGACTAGATGTTGAGTGCCGACAGGCATCAATTAGGGGCAACTGCGTTGTGGCCGTCAACTCGCGCCAATTCATTACAGATGATACGGAACTTCTTTGCTAATCATCGATTGAACTTTCTCTTTTAAAGCAACCTCATCGATGCTAAACCAAGCGCTAAATAAATCGTATCCACCAAAAGTCTCGTTAAACTCCTTAAAGTGCGGCTCCTTCAGCTCAAGATTATTCTTACAAAAAAACAAAATTACGGGTTGGCCGGTCTTAGCTAAGTCCTCAATCTGATTCTCGCCGATTCTACCGGTATAGGTAAAGATTATGGGGGACTTCATTTCGCCGGTGGATGCATACTGGTAAGTTTCATTGAAGTCTTGCCTCAATCTAGGATCTACAAGCGAAACTTTGTTTCCCGCTTTGTCGGTGCGCTTGTCCTTTAAAATTTCAGTCAGCTTGAAATGATAAATTTGCCCTTCGAAACTTAGTTTGGCGATGTCTTTCTCGACTTGACGCTTAACGGTGTATTGAAAAGTGCGCTTTGTGGTAGGAGGATTTTCAAAAACAGCCACCGCCACCACATCAGACATAGCGACTAAGTCTTTAAGCGCAATAGATTCATAGAATTCCTGACTCAAATGGGCCTCCTGAGGGAAAAACATCAGCGCTAATAAAACCGTAAGATACGCGAAGTGCTCTATCTGGTATCGAATTTTGATCGCCATAAACTTCAGGGGGATCTTACCTTAATCTCAACTCAGTGAAAATCGCCTTATAGTCAGACTTGTTTCGGGTAATCAAACCTTCAAAGCGAGAGGCAAATGCTCCAGTCATGATGTAAGCAATCGGAGTTTCGGTCTTGTTGGCTCACAGACTCCGTGTAAAGTGCAAGTGCGCCGCAGAGCACGAAATATTATGGAGCGCCGGCAACTCCGCCGGCCGGTGCCACGGGGTGGCACTAAATGTTAGGCCGACAGGCAGTACCGGGTGCGAGCAGGCGGTGGCTACGGCGGCGCTAAGTCATATTCGTGCTTCGCCCCTAATTGCTCAAAACCTCGGGGTAAAGCACGAGATATTACGTAGCGCGGACGACTCGTCCGCCGATGGTTAT
>CAZVWV010000047.1:0-23757 GCA_964631745.1 uncultured Bdellovibrionales bacterium | reverse complement strand
GTCGTCGGCGCTACTTAATATCCCTGCTTCGCCCGGGGTTTTTGAGCAATTACCTCCTAGCCTCTTAACCATTTAACTCTATTAGTTATTTCGAGAAGGAACCCGTGCGTCGGGTCTTTTGAAAGAGTTCCAGCGCCGAGCTTATCAGGGCGGCGCCCCAGGTTAATAACACTATAGAGCTCGCCACTCCGGTCAGGCCGACTTGCCATGGGTTGCCGGGGCTCCAGACACTCCATACCCTGCCCAGCACAGCTAGCTGCCAGACTAGAATTAAGAGAGTCAGCCAACGCTCAGGGAGTATCTGCTTTAAGTTCATGAAGCCCAGGATCTGTGAGCTGGTTCCGATTATGACGGTGTAAGCCATCCCTAAACTTAGGGCGTGGACCGCGGCGTCGTAGTTCGGTTCATCTTTCATAAGGCAGAATGCAGCCACGACCATCCAGAAAAAACTAAAGGCAAATGAGGAGCCCATCGATGTCAAGATCTTAGGGAGGAGACGCCAGGACTTGGTGGCAAAAATGAAACCAAAGACCTGTACCAAAGCAAGAATGCCAAAAGTTTTAAAGTGCTGGCTCAGTAACAAGGATGCGGCTACTAGATGAAATCCGCAACTACGCAACGCAGCTCTCTCTCTTAATTTTTCACAACCGAGAAACGCGAAGAGAAATTGCTGAGAGGCCCCAAACACCATCGCCCCTACTCCTGACCAAAGTAATGTCAAAGCAACTTCGGGTTTGCGGGGATTCAAAAGAGTTCCCACGGTCAAAACGCATAAACCGACAAGTAGGTGCAGGCCAACTCTAAGTTGCGCGCTCTTTTCTGCTACAAGAAGAAGCCTGACGAGGAAGATAGAAACGCAGCAGTACCCCAACATCAGCAAAAACCTGCCCACCTGCTCACGCGGCGTTAATGTGATCAGCATTGCCCCGAGTATCAGCAAGAGAAACGTAGACCAAGCAAGCCTTTGCGAGACGTTGATCTTTACCTGCAAAACTTTGGGGACAGCGTGGTAGCAAAACCCTATCAAAAAGAATCCGAGCGAAAGATAAATTTGAATCAAGGCATGCGCGCTTAGTAGCTCAGCATAATTGACCGGCGTGCTCAAGATTCCGTGCCTAGTTAACCACAATCGCACACCAAGCCAGATCCCGCCGAGCCATGACGACAGGATCCCAGCGCAGAAATAGCAGGGGGCAATCAGCGAAAGAGTCGAAGCGCCCTGCAATTTCGGGCCCTTACCTATCGTGATTAACGAGTTTCCCACAGCCTCCTCCAGAACTTAGATTCAATGCGCCCCTATTAACGATACTTCTATCTTTTATATACTCTATCTCTTGTTGCCGCCAGCACTTTGTTTCTGGTACTACTATTACCATCAAACTAAGAGGTACCCCAGATTATGAACCAAATTGATTTCACTAATTCCCAAGATGCAGTTCACAGTGAGAGCTCAACCGACAAGTCTCGATCGAATGAAATTCTTAGACGATTCTTCACGACAGCTGGAAAGGCACCGTTTGACCAAATCGAGTGGGAGCAACGGGACGTGATCCTCCAGGGCAGCAACGGCGAAACTGTTTTCGAACAAAAGGGCGTCGAAGCTCCGAAGTTTTGGAGCGAGATGGCCACAAGCATAGTTGCTTCCAAATATTTTCACGGGGATTTAAAGGGCCCAGCACGCGAATCGAGCGTGCGACAATTAATTGCGCGTGTGGTGGACACCGTAACAGCGTGGGGCAAACAAGGAAGATATTTCCAGAGCGACGAAGACTGCGCCAGCTTTCGTGACGAACTCACACACATTCTTTTACATCAATACGCTGCCTTCAATTCTCCAGTTTGGTTTAACGTAGGCGTTCGCGAGCATCCGCAATGCAGCGCCTGCTTTATTGTTTCCGTGGATGACAGCTTGGACTCCATCCTAAATCTTCAAACGACCGAAGCGCGGCTCTTTAAGTATGGCTCCGGCACCGGCACCAATTTATCGTCGCTTAGATCTAGCAAGGAAAAACTCTCCGGTGGCGGCAAGCCCTCCGGGCCGGTATCGTTCATGCGTGCCTTCGACGCATGGGCCAGCGTGGTAAAGAGCGGCGGCAAAACACGTCGCGCAGCCAAGATGCAAATTCTAAACGCCACCCACCCGGACATCCTGGAATTTATCTCCTGCAAAAAGAAGGAAGAGGAGAAAGCTTGGGCCCTGATTGAGCAGGGCTACGATGGCCACTTCAGCGCCCAAGGCGGCGCCTATGACTCGGTGGCCTTCCAAAACGTGAACTTGAGTGTGCGCGCCGGCGATGATTTTATGCGCGCCGCCGAAACAAATCAGAACTATTCGACGGTAACGGTAGCCGGACAGAAGCGCTCTCAGGAGCTAAACGCCCGAGATGTCTTGCGACTAGTCTCAGAGTGCACTTACGTGTGCGGGGATCCAGGCCTGCAGTTTGACGACACTATTAATCGTTGGCACACCTGCCCACGCTCGGGGCGCATTAACGCCTCAAACCCCTGCAGCGAATATATGCATCTCGACAACTCTGCCTGCAACTTGGCCAGCCTTAACCTTTTAAAATTCCTGCGCGAAGACGGAAGTTTTGACACGCAGGCTTTTTCGCATTCGGTGCGCATATTGATAATGGCCCAAGATATCTTAATTGATAACTCTAGCTACCCCACACATGAGATTGAGAAAAACGCTCACAAATTTCGGGCGCTCGGTTTGGGCTACGCCAATTTAGGCGCTTTGTTGATGAATCTCGGATTACCCTACGATTCAGACCAGGGCCGCGCTCTTGCAGCCGCGGTAACTTCCTTGATGTCCGCTGAAGCCTACAAGACTTCCAGCTTAATCGCGGGACAATTAGGCAGCTTTGCTGGCTACAAGAAAAACGAACACGAAATGCTGAAGGTGCTGGAGATGCACCGAGCGCAATCGTTGAAGCTGCCACTCGAGTCCCTGAGCAATTTGCAAGAGGATGCCAATCTTGCCTGGGCCGAGGCCGTTAAACTTGGCAAGAAGCATGGCCTTAGAAATTCACAAACGACGGTGCTGGCCCCTACCGGAACTATCTCTTTCATGATGGATTGCGATACCACTGGCGTTGAGCCCGATATCGCTTTGGTAAAATATAAAAAGTTAGTTGGTGGTGGATACTTAAAACTAGTAAATCAAAGTGTGATCCGCGCTCTTAAGACGCTGGGATACACAGCCGAGGAGCGGATGGCGATCACAGAGCATATCGATCGCACTGGCACCATCGAAGGCGCGCCCGCTCTAAAAGATCAAGATTTGCCTGTTTTTGATTGCGCCCTGCGTCCGGAAGCCGGTAGCAGATTCATATCTTACATGGGTCACCTAAAGATGATGGCCGCTACCCAACCTTTCATTTCCGGCGCTATTTCAAAGACCGTGAATCTTCCGAAGGACACAAATGTCGATGAGATTTTTGAAATCTATCTAAACGCCTGGAAGATGGGAATCAAAGCCGTGGCACTTTACCGGGACGGATCAAAGCGCACCCAGCCATTGAACACCTCCGAGCAGAGCGAGACAAAAGATATTTTGCCAACGCCCGTGCGTCGGCGTTTACCAGATGAACGAAAAGCCATCACTCACAAGTTTAGCGTAGCGGGCCTTGAAGGGTACCTAACGGTGGGCCTCTATGAAAGCGGCATGCCAGGCGAAATCTTCTTAGTCGTGGCGAAAGAGGGCTCGACTCTCTCGGGAGTTATGGATGCCTTTGCAACAAGCGTATCTATAGCTCTTCAGTACGGAGTGCCCTTGGTTGACCTTTGCAGAAAGTTCACCCATTCCAGATTTGAGCCGGCCGGCTTCACAAAAAACACCGAAATTCCGATGGCAAAGTCCGTAATTGATTATGTATTCAAGTGGTTAGCCCTCAGATTCTTGGGTCAAGAGGAGCGAGAAAGTGTGGGTCTTAAGGATACTAAATCACCCTCTTTGAAAAGCGAGCCCGAATCAGCTAAGATGAGCGGTCACAAAGCTGATAGCGCCTCATTGCGTCCGGCCTTTCATAATTGGGAAGACGCGCCCCCTTGCACGAGCTGCGGCTCGGGGATGATGGTCCGTCAGGGTGGCTGTTATGTTTGTCTAAACTGTGGCTCTCAAGGTGGATGTGGTTAACTTTTCGGATCGTGCACTAGCTGATTTTTCTTTAAAACTGAAGAACAGAGAGCTAAGACCAATTCTTATTGGTGGAATGGGCGTGGATATCTCCAGCGCCACTTTAGCTTTGGAGGCTTCCCGTCTTGGTGGCATTGGCCATATCTCAGACGCCATGTCTCCATTTGTTTCTGATAAGCGCTTTGACACAAAGTTTGTCAGGAAGAAAAGCGCTACCTATCATGACAATGTTCCAAACCTGGATAAGTCTCAGGTGCATTTTGATTTAGCCGATTTGCGGGACGCCCAGATGCGGCACGTCTCCGCCACCATGAATAAAAAGCGTGGCGATGGCATGGTCTTCATTAACGTAATGGAGAAACTAAACATGGGCGCCGCCAATCAGACTTTGGGCGTGCGTTTAAACGCCGCGCTTGACGGCGGCATAGACGGCATTACGCTTTCTGCTGGTTTGCATATGGCAAGCTTAGGGCTTATGCGCGACAACCCGCGCTTCCACGACGCTATGATCGGAATAATCGTATCCAGCGCACGTGCCTTGAAAATATTTCTCCGTAGCGCTGCCAGAGAAAAACGCTTGCCTGACTACATAGTAGTCGAAGGCCCCTTAGCCGGTGGACATCTCGGGTTCGGCGACGATTGGCGCGAGCACGATCTGAAGGGCATCGTGATTGAAGTTATCAACATGCTTAAGAAAGAAGAGCTAAATATTCCTGTTATACCGGCGGGCGGTATATTCACGGGTACCGATGCGGTGAGAATGATGGAGCTCGGCGCTGCCGGGGTGCAAGTGGCGACGCGCTTCACAATTACTGATGAATGCGGACTCCCAAAAGATGTGAAGCAACGTTACTTCGAGGCACATGAATCGGATGTAGAGGTTACCACCCAGAGCCCCACTGGATATCCCCTACGTATGCTCAAATACAGTCCCTGCCTTAGCTCGAATGTTAGACCAAGCTGTGAAGCATACGGCTACGTGCTAAACGATAAGGGCCAGTGCCAATATATAGATGCTTGGGAGGCTACCCCCAGAAATGAGGCCGGACAAAAACTCCCGGTTAAAGATAAAATCTGTCTCTGTTACCATTTCAGCCGGTACAACTGTTACACCTGTGGACATTATGTTTATCGTCTCAAAGATACGTCCCGGCAAAATCCGGACGGCAGCTATCAGCTTCTGACGGCCGAGCACGTGTTCAACGATTACCTGTACAGCAAGGAAGACCAGGTGGCCCTTCCGATACAGAGCGCGCAGCCTGAACTTGTTGTTTGCGCAGTTTAAGTTGTTTGCGCGTTAAGTGAAGGCTCAAAGTGCGCGGGCGAAGCACTTATATTATGTGGCGCCATCTTGGCTCAGGCCAACCAAACGCCCTGCAATTGCTCACAGCTTAAGGCTGAGGTAGAGTCCTTTGCCATGAAGCCCGAAGATGAGCGCTGCCACAAATGTTTAAAACCACAGGGCTTGTGCATCTGCGACGCCGTCAAACCTCTCAAATGCAAAACACAAATTTTGATATTACAACACCCGCAAGAGCCTGACTTCAAACTTGGCAGCGCAAAGATTGTGACCTTGGCGTTACCCGCAAGCACGCTTGCGGTTGGTCTCTCTTGGCCAAACTTGAAGAAAGCCCTCGGCCGCGAAGCTAATCCGAAAGAATGGGCCGTGCTTTATCTAGGAAACGCCAAGAAAATCGTGCCGAACGGCAGAGTCGTTCATGCCATCGCAAAAGATGGTAAGGCATTAGAGGAAACAGAGAAAATTTTAAAGGCTATAAGAGGCATCATCGCCATAGATGGAACTTGGAGTCAGGCAAAAACAATTTGGTGGCGCAACGCCTGGTTAAATAAGTTACAGCGCATCGCACTTACCCCCAAGATCCCATCGATCTACGGTAAACTGAGACGAGAACCGAAGCGAGAGAGCCTCTCGACCCTCGAAGCTATTGGAAACTGCTTAAGTGAGTTAGAAAATAATCCTGAGATTCTAAAGAACCTTCTGGTGCCCTTTCGCACTCTGCTTCAACGTGCACGCGACCTCAAGTTGAGTTAATCCGCAATTCGAAGTACGATATTGGGCCTATTTGATGGAGTTAATGGGACTATGAAAGCCAAAGAAATTAGGAAAGGCGCTATACTATTGTTTAAGGGCGCGCCCCACAAAGTCATGGAATTTGAACACCGCACCCCGGGGAATTTGCGCGCATTCGTACAGGTTACGATGCGAAGCGTCATCACGGGCGTCCAGTGTGACACCCGTTTCTCTTCCACTGAAGATATCCCTGAGGCCGATGTTTATACATCTCGCGCCACATTCACTTACGAAACCGGCGGCATCTACTACTTTATGAATTCAGAATCTTATGAAGAGATCGCCATTTCCGGCGAACTTTTAGGCAACGGCAAGCTATATCTTCAAGACGGCATGGAGGTGGACGTTTTAACCTACAACAGCGAGCCAGTTGGGGTAACCCTGCCCAAAACCGTGACTCTGACCGTTGCCGATACAGAGCCGGAAATTAGGGGCTCAACCGCCAGCAACTCCCCCAAGCCAGCCAAAATGAACACTGGTTTAACCATAACTGTGCCGGCCTTTGTAAAAGTTGGAGAAAAGATTGTAGTCGATACAGAGGAAGGTCGATATGTAAGTAGAGCGGAGGCCTAACTATCACCTTGAGCTAAATAAGCCACCTCCGGCCTGCCCTTAAGATATCATGGTTCTCAGTGAGGACTGTATGCCAGACACAAGGCCCAAAACGGAGCTATCCAAACTTAGCATTGCTCCTGATAAACGCGATGCCAGATTCGCGGATGATTCGATTCCGCTTCGCAAGTTATTCTTGCCGACATTTGCATTTATAATTCTTGGGCTGGCAATCGCAATCGGCTCATTTTTTTCCTCATCCGGACGAGCGCGTGGAGGCGAGGGCCAAGTCACCAGCGTTCAGGGGTTAGCCCCTCAACCCATCAACTCTCTGACCTTCACAACGCCCGCCTTTACCGCTGACGGATATGTCGTAGCCGAGCGTAAAGCTTCGGTTTCATCAAACGCCACCGGACGATTAAAAGATTTACGTGTCGCTGAGGGCGACGAAGTAAAAGCAGGCGATGTTTTAGCTGTGCTGGAAAACGACGACCTGGCTGCTACGGTAAGAGAACGCGAGGCCAATGTGGCCGCGCTACAAGCTGGCATCAGTTCCGCTGAAGCCGATCTAAACGACGCACTTTTACAAAATAACCGCGTTAAGGAACTGAAGGAAGAACGCGTGGTCTCGCAAGCCGAGCTCGCCCCGTCAGAAACGCGTTTAAAGCGAAGCCAGGCGGAACTAACGGGCGCACGCGCCGCGCTGGCATTGGCAGAAGCCCAGTTAGAGAGATCACGAGTGGACTTAAGTTACACATACATCGTGGCTCCCTTTAGTGGCACGGTGCTATCTAAGAATGCCGACGTGGGCGAAATCGTGGCTCCCTTTGGGTCTTCCGCAGATGCGCGCGCCACGGTTGTGACCATAGCCGATATGACTTCGCTGGAAGTTCAGGCAGATGTCTCTGAAGCCGACATCGCCAAGGTGCAAATTGGCCAAGAAGTGGAGATTACCTTGGACTCGGTGCAAGGCCAAACTTATCATGGCAGCGTTAAGAAAATAGTGCCGACAGTGGATAGGGCCAAATCGACCGTACTTACCAAGATTCAGTTTACCGATCTCAATGCGCATGTGCTACCGGAGATGAGCGCCAAAATTACATTTAAGCTCGATACCGGAAGGACCCAAAAAGACGCTGAATAAAAAAACGTAACTACTCATTAACCCAAGCTAACTCCAGGTATGAATTGGCCCCCTCCGCGTTTTCTCCGTGTTCCCCGTGGCCTCCGTGGTTAAAGACCCAAATTACAATGTTTTACCGGACAGCAGTGACACGGAGTTAGACGGCAGGAAGAACTACCCTGAGTTTGTGAGCAATCACAAAAAAAACCGCTCGCGCCAACCTAAGTTGGCGCGAGCGGCCTTAAATTACAGCTCTGTAACGGTTACAAAACTAGAAAGTATAATTCAGAGTCGGAGTGATATAGGCTCCGTCTAAATTAACATCTTTACCAGAGCGGTGAGCGTTACCCCACATGTAGCCGCCTTCGACTGCTACGCCCCAGTTCTCATAAAAATCATACAGCATGCGAGCGGAAAGATGTCCACCCACCTCTGTTGATTCGATATCGTTGGCGGTATGCACCAGGTCCGGTCCGCCACCAAGGAACAACTGTGTGCCTTCCATCTGGAGCGGCACAATGTACTCTACCGACAATGGTATGCGCATATACGTGATACGTGTGGTTTTGTCTGACCACTCTGCTGCCGAGGCGGCGGCATCTTGGCTCAGATACATATGACGCCCTTCAACTCCCAAGCGCAGATTTATGCGGCGATCGTTGTTAAATACGTCTACATATGCACCTGCTCCAGGCAAGTTGCTCTCGTCATCAAAGAACCAAACCGGCACACCACCTGCGACTCGAACGCCCCATTCACAGCCCTCTTCCATCGGCTCGGCTGCTCGCACGGGAGCCTGTTCCATCTTAGGAGCCTCTGCTACTGGCCGAGGCGCCATCTTCTTGTGTGGATAAACCGCCCCAGGTCCGGGCTCGTCCGCCATGGCTACACTGAGCTGCCCAAAAAACACCGCGGCGCTCGCCAAAATCGCGTAACCAAATATTTTCTTGCTGAACTTCACCAAAACATTACAATTCATCTTTTTCTCCTTACAAAATGCGAACTACGAGACCTTAAGCTGTTATCACTATTGCTTATATGACAGGCGTCATGCTGATTAAGTAAAGGCCTGCAATTCGTAGTGGCAAGTATACACACATCGGCCTAAAAGAGAAAAAGCCCGCAAAATACAACAAAAAAAGGGGCGCATGAGCGCCCCTGTTACCCTGTATTAGGGCTTTTCGTATTTTTAGAAGGATACTATGAGATCCGCAGTAAGCCTCCAATCGGTGATACGAGTACCAGCACCGGTAATTAGAGGGAACTGATAGGCTGCACCTAGCGATACATCCTTAGCAAGCTCAACTCTAGCACCAGCAGCGGCAGTTAGCATGGTTTCGCCGTCTGAGCCAGAAGAACCAATATTAAAGAAATCTTGGCCTTCGTCCGGGATAGGCAATCTCTTGCCAGCCGAAAGAACGTGCACAAGGTTTAGTTCTAGCAATGGAGATACGCGATCGATCTTAGTGTCGATATGCGCATCGAAATCCCAAAACATACTGTCAGCATCGTCGGCAGGAATTCGAAGTCCTGTTCCGGCGATTATATTGAAACGATCACAGGTCATACCGAAACTTCCGAAAGTGTTTAGGATTCCGTCGCCGTTACCCTGCAACACCTCTTCGTCTCCAGTTGGAATTTCATATCGAATACCTGCGGTTCCGATCATTCCAGCCGCGGGATCCATATAGAATGCGTACTTCACACCAGCTGCTATATTCGCAAGTCCGGTATCTTCAGGAACCACTGCGTTTGGATTCAAATCAACAAAACCATCTTTAGTGGCGATGATAGCTAATCGATCCGTTGCAGCGACTCGCAATTGAAGCGCGTAAATATTTACATCTCCACCCTGTGTAACGAATTTATCGTCGATAACATGGTGCACAAAAATAGGACGAACCTCAGTGTTAATTCTGGGGTCTTCAAAGTTCACCGGGTTTGATACTGGCGAGATCATCTGACCAAACGGTCCTTCTGCTCTAACCGAGGTGGCCACGGAGAGACCCAAGGCTACCACAACAAAACCAGCTATTCTGAGTAGTTTATTCATAATTGACTCCTTCTTTATCTCAAAAACGCATGCTGACTTTTGCATGCTCTTAATGGACATGCAAGTCCATTGATTAATGACGCAGATTTAATTCGGTCGCAAGAGAAAAAAAGTTGAGAGTCACCCAAACAGCATGCTAATACTAAGATATGTTATCAACGAGTGCGGAATATGCCCTTAGGATAATGGCTTATATTTCACTGCAAGCTGGACGGCGATCTATTCGGGCCAACGAACTATCAAAAGACGTGCATGTTCCCCGCGCCTATCTCTCAAAAATTTTGCGCCGCCTAGTGGTCTCAGGTATCTTAACAGCTACTAAGGGGCACGGCGGCGGATTTACGCTAGCCAAACCACCCTCTAAGATTCGAATTTGGCATGTAATTGTCTCTATCGACGAAGACTATTTGCATCCCCGCTGCGTTTTTGGATGGAGCGCTTGCAGTGACTCAAAACCCTGCGTCTTGCATCAGGAGTGGAAAAAAGCCCGAAACTCCTTTCTAAAATGGGCCCACAAGACCACTTTGGCTAGCCTTAGACCAAAGGGCAGCAAATATGATATAGAAACTCAAGTAAACAAGCTCCTGAAGATGCACATTAACGAGAAGCAATGACCCCAGTATTTTGGGAAATCAATAAAAGCGCTGGTCCGACTACTACGATTGGAATTTTTGGTGACTGGCGACTAGGCACTCTGGAAACCATTCCAGAATTCGGAAGCGCTCTGCCGGAAAAAGCTACGACAGAGATTGTAGTCGATGGCTCACAACTCACCAGCTTAGATACCGCCGGAGCCATGCATCTGCTTGGCTTACTAAAATTATCAGCTCCGAAGTCGGTTGCGTTTATTAATTTCTCCGATTCGCACAGGAACATTCTAGATCTAGTTAAAGAGCGTCTTTTAGAGCCACTGCCGCCACCGGGCAAACATCAGAGCTTGCTCCAGGAAGTTGGCCTGGGCGCCATCAAATTTCTAGCAATCATCCGAGACACCTTGAACTTTTTAGGGCGTACGCTGATATCCTTCTGGGAAGAGCTGGTTAACCCCAAACGTTTTCGCCTTAAAGAAACTTTCGTGCATCTTGAAACCGCTTGCGTGAACGCCATCCCCATAGTGGCGCTGGTTACTGGTTTAATCGGAATAGTGATCGCTTATTTGTACGCCAGCCAGATGGAGAAGTATGGCGCCAATATTTTTGTCGTAGATGGCTTAGCACTGGCGATGTGTCGCGAACTCTCGCCAATCATTACCGCCATCCTCGTAGCCGGACGATCCGGATCGGCCTTTACAGCCCAGATCGGCATCATGAAAATTAACGAAGAGCTGGATGCTCTAGTTACACTAGGACTCTCCCCCATGCATGTGCTTGTGGTCCCGAGAGTCTTAGCGCTTATCATCGCCCTGCCGATTCTGGTATTCGTAGGGGACGTCGTCGGAATTTTTGCGGGTGGAATAATCGCCAATCTATATCTGGGCATCAGCCCGGTTACTTTTCTTGAAAGGTTGGATCTAATTATGAGGCTTAAGACTTTATTGGTCGGTCTTTGCAAAGCCCCAATATTTGCCATGTTCATCGGCATAATCTCTTGCCGCATGGGTTTAAACGTAGAAGACAACGCGCGCAGCGTTGGTTTACACACTACCTCGACCGTGGTGCAGAGCATCGTCTCTGTAATTTTACTTAACGCCTTTATCGCGGTGCTTTTAGTGGAGCTAAAGATTTAAAGTGGTCCAAACTCTTTTGGAGGTAGCAGATATTCGCACCGTGCTCGCCGACAGCGTCGTGCACGAGCGCATCTCTTTTAAGATAGAACGGCCGCAAGTCCTGGCCTTAATCGGCGGCAGCGGATGTGGCAAGTCCGTTCTGTTGAAAGAAATTATTGGGCTTTTGCGGCCGACATCCGGCAACATCTCTTTGCTGGGGCTAAATGTGTGGCAGTCTTCACAAGAAGATCTAGTCGAATTGAGAAAACGCTTCGGCGTTCTATTCCAAAACGGCGCGCTTTTTTCGGCTCTTAGTGTCTTCGATAACATCGCCACCCCGTTCCGTGAACAATCCCACCTTAAGCAGAAGCTGCTCTCTGAGTTGGTATTTCTGCGACTTGGCCTGAGTGGCTTGCCGGCCTCGGCCGCCTACAAGATGCCAAGTGAGCTCTCAGGGGGTATGCGGAAACGTGCCGCCCTGGCACGCGCTCTGGCGCTTGAGCCGCAGGTCCTATTCTTAGACGAGCCGACGTCCGGGCTAGACCCTGTGAACGCGCGCGCTTTTGATAAGCTTATTCGCACCTTATGTGACAGTTTGGGGCTGACTGTGATAATTGTAACCCATGACTTAGATACCCTCTGGGGTATCGTTGATAGAGCTATAGTGCTAGGAGAAGGCAAGGTTCTGGCGGATGGGACGGTTGATGCGGTATCTAAGGTAGCTCATCCCTGGATTAGCTCATATTTTTCGGCAAGGGTAACTTAGGTTGGAACCGGAGGCACGTTACACATTGGTGGGGGTCGTGGTAGTGGCCATGGTTGTGACTATTGCTGCCTGTGCCGTTTGGTTTTCAAAATACAGCGAGCGCGGGGAATATCGCAACTTCTCGATCTATTTCAAGCAGCATTCATTGAGCGGACTTCAGGCCGACAGCGACGTGACCATGCGCGGAATTAAAGTGGGCTCGGTCAGCGATTGGCAGATCTCGGAGAAAGATATAGAGCTTGTAAAGGTGAATGTCAGACTTAAGTCCGGAACGCCGGTGAAGACCGACACGCGCGCGGTAATAAATCGTAATTTGCTGACCGGTTTGGCCAACGTCGATCTAACTGGCAGCAGTCAGGGGGCTCCGTATCTACTGCAGGTGCCTCCAAACGAAGACTTTCCTGTAATACCAGAGGGCACGAACGGACTGGAAGCCATCAAGAATAGCCTGCCTGAGCTTTTACAAAATACGAATCTGCTCGTGGAGCGCGCTTCGCGTTTCTTTTCCGACGAGAATCAGAATGCGGTCACTGAAATTATCGCCAATCTTAGGAGCATCTCCGATCGGCTGGCGAAGGGCGAGGAACACTTTGTCGCCGCACTAGAGAAATTCCAAAAAATTACAGGGGATATTCAGAGAGTGACTTCGACTCTGTCGAGTAAGATCGACTCCATCTCGCAGATTTTTGAAAGCAGCATGCAAAATATCGCCGCTGAAACCGGTGCGGCTTCAAAGAAATTTGGGGGCACGATGGAAAAGTTTGACGATCCGGCTGAATTAATATTCGGTCCTAATAAAGAGGCGCTGGGTCCGGGAGAAGAAGATGTGGCGCGATAATAACTGCAAATTCTTAATTCTGTTACTTTTGGCGGTGTGTATTGCCGGTTGCAGCTTTCTTACCCGCACCCCACAAGTTCAGACAAAATATGTTCTTTCCAAATTAAATTGCGCTGCGGCGCTTAAGTCAGGCGGGCCCGGAATCATCGTGGCGAGCCCACGCGGCCCCAGCTTTATTACCGGCAACAATATAATATTTGCAAAGTCCGCCAACATTCGCGCGGCATACAAATATTCGAGCTGGGCCCTGCCCTTTTCCGATCAGCTGGCTGAGATGTTGACCCGCGACCTGGAATGTTCTGGCGCTTTTAGGATGGTGACTCACACCTCGCCCGGCGCGCGTGCACAGTATCTGTTAAATACTGAACTAAACGATCTGTATCATGACGCCAGTGCGCAGCCCGGGAAAATTGTTATATCAGCGCGCTTCGAGATTCTTGATTTGCCAACAAGAGAGATCCTAGCCTCGCATCTAAGCCAGATTGAAGTTCCGGTAGAACAGCCCAACGCCCAAGCCGCGGTTAGCGCTTACGATGCCGCCGTATTGCAGCTACTGAACGAAGTTCGGGAGTGGGTAATTTCGGCCAGTGTTAATTCAGCCAGAACTAATGTAACACGATCGGAAACAACAATTCGAAACGAGGAATCAACACATTAAAAAAGCGCCCGCTCTCGGCGCGAAAGGTGTAGGCCCCTTCCATAGAACCGATCGGGTCTTGTATCACAGCCCCACTGGCATACTGGAAACTCGAACCTGGCTCAAGCACAGGCTGCTCCCCCACTACACCGGGGCCAACAACTTCCGCGATCTGGGTGCCATTTGATTTTATAATCCAATGCCGCTCAAGCAGCTGTGAGGTTTCACGCCCGAGGTTCTCTATTGTGACCGTGTAAGAGAAAGCGAAGACATTTCTAAGCGGATCCGAGTTAACGATAATTGGCTCTGACACAACAGAAACCCGAATATCCTCGGTAACCTCGCTATAAATAGCCTCGGCGATATGTTTAGTAAAGGCGCTCTTCTCAGTCGCCATAAAACCTCCACATCAATACGGACGTAATAGTTGGAATGTAACCGTGAGATTCCGGTGTGTCTATATGGTAATTTGCATGCGAATCATAAGTGTGGATAATCAGGGCTCTGCTACGCTCAGGCGAAGGCACAAAGATGTGAGGAGCGCTCCCAACATGCTTAAACCTAGAAAGAGCAGTTGAATCTACTACGGTGGCGGAGATGGCTGAATCTCTTGAAGTTTTCTAGGAATTGGTACTCACCCTAGCGGTGCTAGGGTTCCGTGCCAATTCCGTCGAAAACTTCAAGATCTTCAGCCATCTCCGCCACCTCGCTACGATTCAACTGCTCTTTCTAGGTTAAAATACAGATAAAATACATGACTATCGCGACCCTATGGCACGCGTTTTTGTCGCCGCTCGTGTGGGCAGAACCGTCTAAGCCTGCGCCCCTTCGTCTGGGCTATATCGGCTCCCTCTCTTCTTTGGCTGCAAACTACGGCCAGGCGGTACTGGACGGCGCCCGGATGGCCGCCGAAGAGTTGCAGATTAGCGGAGAGAAATTTCAGACTAATTCTAACAAAAGTTCCGAACCAAATCGCAACCATCAAGCAAGGCCAAACCCTAAACGGTAAGCGCATAGACTTTGACCAGCACAACGTCTACACCGGCCTGCCGCAGGAGATCTACCACGTTAAGAATAACACCTGGCAGAAGTGGCAAGCCTCGGGCACATCCGCGAGCCCAAACTAAATTGAATTTGAGTGCGCGATACGGTATAAGATATACGCTCTGGAACAGTATCGGCCATCTTAGCTCAGTTGGTAGAGCATCTCATTCGTAATGAGAGGGTCACGTGTTCGATTCACGTAGATGGCTTATGGTCTACTCGCTAACAGATGCCCATATCATTTCAAATAGCATATGATTCATTTGGACAACGCTTTTGTTCTCGATAACCAGCGCCATCACGGGATCTACCGTTTGAACTATTATTACCTTGTGCGGAACAATGACCATATTGGTCGCAAGTTCGTAGTTCTTAGAGAATATTTTGATCTGCTCATTATATGTCTTCTGTAAGGGTTTATTTCGTTGCGCACTGGGTGAATCTTGCAGGAGTAGCCGAATAGAAAGGTCCAATTTTGACCTTTCTCGCTTGAATCGCTCAAAATATTTATCTCACTTGGGGATTCAAAGTGGGCAGAGCAGGAATATTAGAGCCAAGTAAAATTGTAGTCGTGGGAAATGCCCGAAAGGACCTGGAGTCCCTGGTTGTTAAGCGAAGAGCAAGAACCGAGGAGCTACGCTCTTTCTGATTGAGAGGTTTATGCAACACTGCCCTATAGAGGGCTGTTAGATGACGTTTCTGGCAATTGCTCACACTTACTGCTGCCTGTCGGCCTATCATGCAGTGCCGCTTAGTGGCATCGGCAGGCGAGTCGCCTGCGCTCCATAATATTCGTGCCCCGGGGGCCGCACTTGCACTTTGGCCAGGGCTTTTGCACTTATTGCCCCCAATAACCATCCGTAACGGTCAGGCGCTAATGGTTATCCCTTTGATTTTATTCACCACGAAGAGCGCGAAGTTCACGAAGAAGTCACGAAGGAGGACCGGTAACGGATGCTGAATCTTAAACGGTATGCCGGCTCTATTCAATTCGCACGCCATGCATTGCTCATAGGTCGATTCAAGCAACCCCGGTCCAAGTTCACGGTGTACCTCTATCGCACACCCAAGGACTCGGCCCGACATTTCATCAAACTTTAACTTCGTGCCCCTTCGTGAACTTCGTGGTGATTACTTCTTACGCATTACCACCAATGGGACAGCATCCAGCTATGTTGCATCACATCGTACTATATAAATATCGTAGATATCATATCATCATACTGATATACTTTTATTAATGCTTCCTTTCAATGTAACCCAAGCGAGAAGTGTAGTCGCTTGAGCTACGTATTAGATATAGACAGATAGCTCTTACCTGATTCAAAACTCGGCCCAGCTAATCAGCTTAGAGAATATTAAAAGCGCCTTCGGCCTGAGTAGCATCGTAACTACCCAAAAATATGTACAGCTTCTGGAGGACGTGTTCTTGATCCACCAGTTGCAAGGTTATTCAAACAAACTTAAAGAGCGCTCAAATTCACGACGCAAAACTTTTGCGTGCGACCTTGGGATGATGAACGCTCTCTGGACAAAGCCCACTCCTGACCTAGGAGCAAAGTTTGAGACCCTGATTTACTTGCACCTGCTACGTCTAGCACAAAAGGTTTTCTATTTACGTGTTGATAATTGCGAAGTCGATTTTTGCGTGGTCAAAGATGATAAACCATACGAACTGGTTCAAGCGTGCTATGATCTATCCGATCAAAAGACCCGCCAACGCGAAATTAAAGCGCTTTTTGAGCTTGGAAAGAGGTTTAGGATAAAACGGCTTCGCATCGTGACGCGAGACGAGCAAGACCAAATAAAATCAGGAGCCGCAACTATAGAACTGACACCTGTGGCTAAGTACTTGATTGCGGCGGAGTTGTAGTCGGCAGGCGTTTGCGATGACTATTACCCAGATCCTCGGATTGCGGAGTTAGTGGTTAACTCTAATTTTTACTTTTTCACATTTTCTTAAGTTTCCACACGACAGTCTGGTCTTAAAAAATCGGAATCATTCTGCCATTGCCTAGATTTCAACTCCGTTCGGCGTTGCTCCAAAATGCAAATAGACCGGCACAACAACAGGAGAAACGATTACTGGAAAAATATCAATTTGTTGATGGGCATTCTAATAGAACGTGCCCTCATTAAGATAAATCACGCCGTCCCTTACCGTCAGTCTTGGGCTCCCATGTGCCACCCCCTGTATCAAAACAATTTCGTGTTCCCCAATTTCGAAAGTGTCATTCCCCAGGCGAGCAATGTGAACAACTTCTCCTCTATGGACAAGGTCGCTTCTTGTGTGGGTGGGAAGCGCGTTCACAGCCGCTGGAGCGATGGAAACTTTAACTGGGTTCGACCACCCGCTATTCAGTTCGTAATTAACTAGGTCGCTTCGTAAAACCGCGGCGAAGCTTGGTGCCTTGCCACTGACATACACCGCCATAGCTTGTTTCTCCGTGAGCTCTGAATGCCTTGCGATAAAATCTATATAATTCCTTGCCGGAAACGATGACAGAGATGAATTGAGCTCGGCGGTGACTATCGTACGCACAACTAGTTTCACTCCTTCTGCTGTATTTGCGGGTAACCCTTGTAAAAGCTGTTCAATTTCTTGTTTCTTTTTGGCTGCTCCGTTGAAAAGTTGGTTAATGGCCGAGTCTCTGTCTCTATACATGCCAGCGGCAATTGGAATCAACGCGGGATCGACGTCCATTCGGTTTAAAGATGCCAGTTCGGCATCTGATGGGCGCTGCCCCTGACCTTGTTGCGTCAAACTCATAATATTCATTAACACCGTCATATCTGCTGGCTCTGTGATTATTCTCTGACCAACTCTCCGTGCAAACTTTATATTCTCGTTTCGATCCTCGGCAAACTTTGCGTGCTTTGGCCCTTCGGTAAAAAGCACCGAAAGACTTGTGTCGGGGGAGAGTTCTACACCTGTAGTTTTGTAATGGCCGATTACAAGTGAACGGAGAGAGGGGAAACGGTTATCTAACGCGTCGATAATCTGGGCATGATTGTCTGTCGCTTTCCTCACAACTTCACTGAAAGCTGCAACGGCGATCTCGACATTTGATTTGTCGATGACAATCTTTTCAAGCAGAGCTCGTGCCGCCGTTCCTTTTGAAGTTTTGTCAACGAATGCCAGGCTAAAAAGATTGGCCAGGCATCCTGCCTCATCCGATTGACCTTGTCTGCCAAACGTTATCGAGCCAATCGAAGCCACTGCGGCCTCCTGAACTCGTGATGGCAACTTTTCTAACACTCTGTTAATTAGAGCCTCAGCAGCCACAATCGAAAGGGGCGTAGTCGGAAACATCCCAAGCTGAGCACGATTCCAGACGCGGCCGGGGATACTTCCGTTTGCTACGGCGAAGCAGGTACGTATCAGCATTTCACTTGATTCGATTTGAATCGTGTAATTTGAACCAGCAAAAACATTGACATTATTGCGAGACAAAACAGCCATTCTAGATATTTGGTCAAACGTAGTAATCGAAACCGCACTCTCTCGTTCCCTGCTAAGCTTCGCTACGGGATCTTGCTCTTTCGCCCGTCGAGACTCGGAATCAAGTTCGAATGTTGATATGACGTCTTGGGGTTCGAGCCGATATGGAGTTCCTCTGCCTTCGTAGAATCCGTATCGTTCTATCATGTCAGGAAGCAGACAAGCACAACTTAGAGAATGGCCTGTATCTAGATTTGTGATGACGACATCTCGATTACTTTGAGTTCCATCGTTAAAAGGCGATGATTGACTTCCTCTCCATTCTTCAAAATAAGCAACCATCGGCGTCCCACGCCATGTGAAGTGAGAATCTGGGCATGCCAAGGCGAATTGAAGGGGCTCTGCTAATTGTTGATGCGTAAGACCTTTCCCCAGAACGAAGTCATTATCGGCCGCAAGAACGCTCAACAACGATTCGTTCCTACCTAGGAAACCGCCCATTGATAGCTTGTCAGGTCGCATGCCTGCTTCGAGTTGGGCGATAGGCATCGCGTTAATTGATGGCAACCTTCGAATTAAATCACTTGAGTTGACTCCACCGACGATAAAGCCTGTCCGTTCGGTTTCCTGAACGTACGGCCTTATTCCTAACTCTTGAGGCGTCAGCCCTCTAGGCGAAGTTGGAAGACCCCCAGGGCATTCACCGCCTCCGGCTGCAACGAGACCCGGTTCATCAGTTCTTCCTGCATCGCTAGGCTTTGCTTGTTCTGGTTCCATCCAAGTTTCTCCCGAAAAATACTGAGCTTTGTGGCATCGTCCACAAGGTATCCCAAGCAGATAAGGGCCTAACAGTACTCTGGATCTTCTCAGAGGGTTATAACGAAACCTTGAAAAAAGTGCTCTAGGCAACGATAGAAATCAAAAACGTAAGGCTAAGTTGCAATTTTCGATCTGGGCTATCTGCAGATTTATGGTACCTATTCTATGCATCTAGTGCAGATTTTAGCTGGCTAAAATCTGCACTAATATGAACTTGCTTATGGGGGTATGGCCAGGATTTGGGGCACCCGATATGAAGAACACGGCTAATCAGCTATAATTATTCGAAATCACGAAATAAATTGCTGGCCGTGCGCCATCGACGCCTTATATTATGCTGTAGTACGCCAATCGATGTGATAGAAACTTCTCGGAGCACCTGCCATGACACCAACCGAACTACATTCAATTCTGCGAGCCGGAGACGAAGCGACGATACTTCAAAACATTCAAGACGGGTTGTTTGACGTCTTCTTTCCGGGGTTGCAGTCGAGCCACGGTTGCAGTCAGGGCTCTAAGATGCATTTTGAGGGAGATGTTGCCAAGCACACGGCCAAGGTTGTGAGTAACTTGGTAAAAATTTCGCAGGAGGATCCGCAAGCGCAGTTTGATGATGTAGATCTTGTTGCTGCTCTGATTCACGATATTGGCAAGGTTGCAACTCGCGTCGAGAAAGCCAGCGGAGAAGTTAGTTTCCCGGGCCATGAGGGCGTCGCTGCGGAGCGAGTTCCAGATTTTGCTCGGAAGCTTGGGCTAAACAGTGAGGAGCATTCAAAATTGGATTTCTTGGTGCGGGAACACGGGGTGGCACATTCCCTCCCGCGCGAGGCTCAGACTACTCAGCGACGCATAATTGTTTCGCCATACTGGCGCAATTTGCGATTACTGCAGAAAGCCGACGCGCTTGGTTGTTATATGACGGCTGACGGGAGTAAGCGGCTACCGGTGCACTGGGCAGTGTTTGATAAGTTGCGGGAAGAACTTAATTTGATCTCTTAGTCTGATGGGTGTTGCTTCTAAATTAATCTCCGGCAGAAACCTAAATCCCCAAACACTCATTCAGCGCGAAGCGCAGGGCTTTGAAATGTACCAGTTCGAGCGCGTCGTTCCGGTTGGATACGAAATTGGGGAATTCTAAGTACAGCACCCCTACCCTTTGGGATGTGCCGAATACGCCTGCAAAGAGCGTCTTTGTATCGCCTGAGATGCCTTTCTTGTAACCAATTACCGGGTCGGCGTTCTGAAACGCGAGCGCCACTAGATCGGCGTCAGATCTGACTATGGAATAATCTACAGCTTTATAACTTACTCCTTTTGAAGTGCCGATCTCTGCTTGAGGGACAAGCATCATCAAGGCCGGGTCTACTGTGTAAACGCAGCCGCAAGAGAATCCGCAACGGGTAATAATCTCTCTTACCAGGAAGCGCACATTGGACTGCGCACCGTGTAGCTCTTCGATGTACTTATAGAGTTTGCGCAGCTCATTTTGAACCTTTTCGTCACACAGTACCAGGAATGGGTTCTTGCCGCCTAAATCTTGGTGGGAGGAATCAGAGACGAGCACCTCTTCGCAAATCAGGGCCGGGTTAAACATCTCCGGGGCTAAGTTCAGATAGCTCTCGCAGTTTTGGGTGTAGCGTTCCCGGATAATTTCCATACCCTTAGGTCCTAGTCTGGAAGTGACTTCCAACTTGGCCACCTGCCAGTCGTCGGCAGCGCTGGGGTAGTGTTCAGGATCGCTGGCGCGCGCCAGGGCTTCTCCGACTTTACATAGATTATCAATAGTCTCGCCGATGGCTTCGAAAACTTCTGTTTCCTCAGGGGACTCGAATCCAAAAAGCCCCAGAGCGTTTAACGATTGCTCGGGAACGCCCCACTGATGCAACACTCGCATGGCGAGTAACCCGGGGGAGAAGCCGAGGCTTCTTGCTAAAACTAAATCGAGATTGTCATCGGCTGTCAGCGACGTTAAGGCTGCCTGATAAAGGCTAGGGTAATTCCAAGCTACTAGCACATATCCCAATTGTCGCAACAGCGCTGCCGAATATGCCGAGTCCGAATCAACCGCGTAACTTTGGGCGAGACTCTCTGCCGTGGTCGCACTTAGCATCGCCTCTCTGAAACGGGCCACCTGAAACTCCGCTCCGGAATCGATGGAATGTTTAGAGACCTCGTGGGTTTCTATGCTGAGAATCTGCTCAAGTTGCTTCATCTCGGCTTTTTCCAGCATGGCGATCGGATCAAAGCGAGTGTTTTCGAGCGCGCCGTCTTGGCGAAGCATTTCTACTAAGCGCTTGAGGCAAAATGTAAATAATGAAAAATCTGAGCGAATATCGTCGACTAGTGACTTAGTGTCTGTGCCGTAAGAACCGGCTGAGATGCCGAGGCGAATTTTTTCAAGTAATTCCGGATTAACGGGAAACCAATAATCGGAAACGTAGCGTGTGGCTTTATCAAGCCTGCGGATGGCATAGCCACTGTTTTGCGTGCTTTCCCCTGCTTCGGTCATTTCGGAATCCTCAGGCGAATTTGATGCCGACATACCCCGCCCTTTAGGTACAAGTTTGCCAGCATTACGTTATTCGACAGGATTTCTGAATGGCTGAATGGTTTGGGGCTAATTTGGGGAGCTTGGGGTTAATAGTGGGCGCGTATGTACAAATAGCTGAAAGGGTTTGTCATTTTTGTGTTACTAGTTAAAATTATTAGTGTAAGATTAAGGGGGCGTTAGGAGGGTGAATATATGAGTGAGATGGCTAGTACTAGTTCTTGGGATTCAGGCGGGCAGCAGCTAGTTGGACTGACTGTACGTCCTCAGGTACTCCATGAAGCGCAGCTGATCCGAAATCTCGTTGACGTTAAGGTATGCAATATCGTTGATCCGCAAGCGCCCAACGCCTCGCCACATAAAGCCGCTATTATGACTGTCAAATTAGACGAGGTTTTCCCGCACGGGCCGCTCGCAAGCGATCGCCTACCAGAATGCGTCCGAATCCTAGCTCAGATTTTTCCCAGCGAGTACGAGTTGATCCTGGATATGCCGGGGGCCACAAATGCGCAAGCTCTTGGGATTGTGGTTGGATTGTGGCAAGAAGAGATATTTAACTTTCGCGTTCGCATGCCCGGCGCTTCGCAAATAGCTCTGGGGTCACTTCAGTTGATTTGCGAAATAGCGCCGGCGCTCGTGAAAACCCCAGGAGCGAAAACCCGTTTAATGACCCCCGCCGACGAAGCCTCGCTCCAGGATCTTCCCCAATCAGAAGCCAAAGAGTCCACTCAAGCATTAATCGGCCTGCTTGCATCCAGACTGAGCGCCTCTACCCGTTACGCAGCAACAGATTTCAGCTCCGCAAAAACAAGCACAGCGAGTTGATGCAGAATCTCTTGTGCGAGGGCGGCGGGCCGTCGTCAAAAACATGCCCAAGATGCGCGCCGCAGCGGCCGCATAGTACTTCAGTCCTGACCATACCGTGCGAGCTATCTACCTTTTCGGTCAGAGCGCCATCTTTCACTGACTGCGTGAAACTAGGCCATCCGGTGCCAGACTCAAATTTATCGTCAGACTGAAATAAAACTTGCCCGCAGCAGGCGCAGGCATAGGAGCCAGAGAATTTAGAGAGGCAGTACTTCCCGCTAAAGGGGCGCTCGGTGTCAGCTTTTCTACAAATTGCAAACTGATCGTCGGATAGCACGCTCTTCCAGTACTCATCCGTCTTAGCCTTCCAGTCGACTTTGTCGACATCGATCTCTTTTAAATGCGCTGGTGTATCATCAACTTTTTCAGCCATAAGGTTCTCTTTACATCCCGTTAAATATATAGTCCCAATGGTAACCAATCCGGATTTTACAAAATCTCGTCTCTTCATGTATGGTATCCTTCATGGCAAAGTCAATAAAATCAAGATGCTGGTGGTGCGGGGAAGACCCAATTTACGTTAAGTATCATGACGAGGAATGGGGCGTTCCTATTCATGATGACAGAACGCTCTTTGAATTTCTTATTTTAGAGGGGTTTCAGGCGGGGCTTAGCTGGATCACGATTTTAAAGAAGCGTGATAATTTCCGGGCGGCTTTTGCGAATTTCGATCCTGTTAAAGTCTCGCGTTTTACCAAAAAGGATGTGCACAGGCTTATGCAAAACGCGGGCATAGTGCGCAATCGCTCAAAGATTGAGGCCGCCATCGGAAATGCTAAAGCTTTTTTGGAAGCCGTGCGAGAGTTCGGCAGCTTTGATAAATACATCTGGCAGTTTACCGATTACAAGGTCGTGCGCAGCAAGCAGAAGCGTTCTAAGATAAATATGCCCAGTCGCTCTTTGGAATCCGACAATATGTCTAAGGATCTAAAGAAGCGCGGTTTTAAGTTTGTGGGTACTACTATATGTTACGCACATATGCAGGCCACGGGCATGGTGGATGATCACACGGCCGAGTGTTTCAAATTTAAGAGGCGTTAGAAGGTAAATTTAATATGAGTGCTAAGATTACTATTAAGGATAACGGATCCATAAAAGTTGAGGGTGAGTTTGAGATCTGCGATGCCAGC
>CAZVWV010000046.1:14198-23811 GCA_964631745.1 uncultured Bdellovibrionales bacterium | reverse complement strand
CCATAATATCCCTACTCTGCGCCGCGTTTGTAATTTACCCGGGGTTTTTGAGCAGTTACTCTGTGATTACCTGGCCCAGCGGAATTTAGACCTAAAATGTCTAGGCATGGGTGCTTCCTCTAGGAAGTCAAAGCCGTATTTATACTGCTCCCGTTCCTCAAAGAGCTTTATCAGAGATTGCACTACAAATCCGATATGGGCCTCGGTGTAGGTGCGCCGAGGGAAGGCTAGGCGCACAAGGTCAAATGGAGGAAAGATATGTTGGCCATCTGTGTCTCGGGTTCCGAAGGCCACGCCGCCTAATTCGCAGCATCGAATGCCTCCTTCGATATACAGGGCTGTGCTGATAATCAACCCAGGAAACTGCTCACGAGGAATATGCGGGAAGAATCTTGAGCCTTCAATGTATACTGCGTGTCCGCCAGCAGGCTGAATTACGGGCACTCCTGCCGCCGCTAAACGCTCAACCGCCCAACTGGCTGTTCTTAGGCGGTACTCAAGATAGCGCTCGTCCAGAACCTCGTTCATGCCCTGGGCCATGGCCCCCAGAGAATACCCTGCTAAGCCGCCGTATGTGGGGAAACCTTCAACCCGAATCATGAAATCTTTTATCTTATGCGACAAGGCTTCGTCACGTAGGGCAATCATGCCACCGATATTTGCGATGGCGTCCTTTTTGGCAGAGAATGTTATAGCATCGCAGTATTCAAAACACTTCGCGGCGATCTGTTTGGGCGATAAGGCCGAGTAGGCTTTCTCCCGGGTCTTGATAAAATAAGCGTTTTCAGCGAAGCGGCAGCCGTCGATGATTAATAGCTTGCCGTAACGCTTGCAGATTTCGCTGGTGCTCCGGATATTATCTAGGCTCACGGGCTGGCCGCCGCCAGTGTTGTTGGTAATGGTTATGACTGTAAACGGGATGCGGGCGCCGTCCTTTTTCAGCAGTGCTTCTAGCGCTTCTAAGTCGATATTTCCCTTAAATGGGGCTGGTTCAAACGGATCTTTAGCTTCCTTGCAGCATAAATTAATTCCAGATGCGCCGCAGGAATCGAGATTAGCCAAAGTTGTGTCAAATAGCCCGTTTGAGGGGATAATCTCGCCGCCTTTTAACAGTGATCTAAAAAGCAGATGCTCGGAGGCCCGCCCTTGATGGGTGGGGATAATATGAGGTAGCCCAAAGATCTCTCTTGCGGTGCGTTGCAGCGCCTCAAAGCTTCGACTCCCGGCATAGGCTTCATCGCCTTTAATCATCTCGGCCCACTGTAAATCGGACATGGCACCCGTGCCGGAATCAGTCAGCAGATCGATAGTTACTTGCGAGGATGTCAGTGCAAAGATATTGAAATGTGCGGCTTCCATCCAGTCCTTGCGTTGCTCGCGCGTACTGACCGGAATAGTTTCCACCATTTTGATTTTGAAAGGTTCAAAAAGTATTTTTTCCATAAACTCCACGCCTTAAGGTTTGCCGCTATCGACAGTTATTGAGCAGATACGGAAAGGCATCTTATCACAATTCAAAGCGAATGGGAGCGTGTCGGTGCGGGAAACTTTGCAAGTTTATTGAGAAACTCACTCACCTTCTGCGGTGTTACATTTTCTCGGGCACGTCGATTCCCATAATGCCGAGGAGAAACTGCATGCGCTCGATGAAAAATACGGTTACAAAAAGGCGCATCTGCTTCACTGACATATCCTTTTCCTGAGCGATGGGGTTGTGGTGGTAGAAATTGTGAAAGCGCTGGGCAAGGCTAAATGCATACTTTGCCATGCTTGAGAGTTGAAGTTTCTCGGTCGAGTCGGTGATTACTTCTTCGATTCGTAACAGCGCCAAGAGAAACTCCCAAATTGAATCATCAAAGTGTGCGGTTATGACGTCGAGATGGGCTAAGTAATCTTTTGCGTGAGGTAGGAATTCTTGTTTCTGCTCGCGGAGTTTTCGAAGAATACTTTGGGCTCTAACTAAAGCGTTTTGCAGATAGGGCCCAGTCTCGCCCTCGAATGCCAAAGCTTGGTCGAAATCGAATGATAGAACATGCTGTTCGCCGTGTTTGAGCATGAAATATCTGAGGGCGCCCACCCCGATTATCTTACTGATTTGTGAGATCTGTGTGGGCGACAGTTCGGGGTTTCTATTTTTAACCTCGCCTTCACACCGTTCAAAGAGTCTGTCTAATAAATCATCGGCCTTGACGCCTAGGCCCTTGCGCCCCGACATCTCAACGAAGCTGCGTTGTTGGTCCTCGCTTGAGAGCTCTAAGCCAAGCTCTTTGGCGCATTGCGGGGTTAGCGCTACCATTTCATAGCTGAAGTGCACCGAGTTTTCGGCGGCCGAGATATGTCCCAGGCTTTGGAGCCCTTGCTTCACAATCTTTTGCAGATAGGACTGACGATTATCGATCACGTTAAATACTTTGGAAGCTCCCCCAAAATGAGGGGCGCCCGGCTCGCCACTCTCGTGCGTAGATTCCCAAAGCTCGTGACCGTTTGGATAAGTGTAAAATCTCTTGTACTCGAAATCCTTCCCCAAAAGCCCAGTCTTCCAGAGCTGGTAGGCTATGTCTTTCCCGACATAAGTAACTGTGCCGTTAGATCGCACGATCACCTTCTCTTGCTCTTCGGCGATATCCGAGGTTGATTTGTCGAAGCTGCGCATTACCCAGCAGTCTTTGTTCTTACCTTCGGAAGCTTGGTAAATAGCGCCCTTCTCTTTAAGCTGTTCAAAGGCCTTAAGCCAGAATTTTGCTTTAATAATGCTGCTTTCGCGGGGCAAGATGTCATAGCTGATGCCCAAACGCAGCATGGTTTCCAAGTGAGTCCGCACGATACGGTTTGCGATATATTCAGCTAATTCGGCGGTCGGATTACCCCCGTGTTCAATCAGCAGCAGAGTATCTTGGCGCACTTTTTCGCGGGTTTTATCGGCTGCATAGAATTGCCCGACCTTGGCGTATAGATCCCAGCAGTAGTAATCAAATTTGCTGTCGATTTTCTTGATGTCGGCCAGAGATTTCTTTTCGAGATGCTCAAAGCCTACCACCACATCTGCCACCTGTACGCCGGTATCATCAATATAGTTATGAACCTCGACCTGATCCGACTGAGTGCGCAACATCTTTACTAAGGTGTCTCCCAACACCGCGTTACGCAGGTGCCCGATATGCGCGGCCTTATTAGGGTTAATGTTGGTGTGTTCAACGATGATTTTAGTATCTCGGCCGGCCTTTGCTTCGAGAGCACCTGAGTAAAATGCTCTGAGCGCGGCAGCTCTATCCAGATAAATATTAATGTAAGCGCCCTCAGCGCGGCATTCTTTTACACCTGGGAAGGAGGCCTGCAAGGCCAACTCTTTTGCAATTACGGGCGGAGGCTTGCGTAGCGTTTTGGCAAGGCCAAAGGCGCAAGCCAGCGCTAGGTCTCCGAATTTTGGTTCAGGCGGTTGATTGATCGGAAAGTCCAAAATATCTGATTCAGGATAGGTATCCTTTATGAGCTTTAGGAAATACGCCTTTATTTCTAAATTAATTTGGGCCAACGACATAGCGCTTACATTATTATTACTTTCAGGGATTGTCTATGCGCTCACTTGCAGGTACGAAATCCCTGGATTTTAGAAATTATGACCCAAAATATCACATATCATTGGAAGTTTACCGAACCTTAGCCTGTCAATGGAGTATTCTTCTGAGGTCATAGTTTTGTTCAGGCATTTTGCTAGATTCCCCCAAAGACTTATTCAAGCTGCTTTAGCCTGCGTATTGTGCGTGATTTGTGGGACGGCCTCGGCTGAGGTCTACACTGTTAAGATTACCAAATCTGACGGCAGCGCGCTTGTGGGGGCGTCCATTTACGGACAAGATGGCGTGAACTTCTTGCCCTCTCGTTTCACTAATTCTCGCGGAGAGTTCTCGCTTAATACTGCGTCTCTTCGGAGCACAACACCGCTGGTCACCTACACCGCGCCAAATTACACCTTTTTGCCTGCTGAAATGCTTGTCAGCCCCCAGAACTGTCCCGGACGAGTATGTTCGGTGGAGGCTATATCGGGGGCAGGGGAACAGAGTGTCGTCGAATTTCAGACCTTGAGTCCGCAGGGGCGCCCCATGGCGAATATGCCCGTGGAGTTTCTAAACAGCTTTGCAAGCTGTCCTCGTGTTACGGACAGCGATGGGTACGCATTTGCTCCGGCACTGAAGAAAGATACATGTAACGATGCCGATTCGAATACCGAGAATAATTCAGTCGTAACTCTGCCGCTAAATCCTGCCGGACAGAGCTGCGTGTTCTCGACAAGTCGTAAGGCCAAGTATAAGGTCTGTCCGAACGCGTCTCAGGCTGGTGCATATGCCACAGTCGCATGCGATCCCGTGGCGCCAGTGAACCCCAGCGGGCCGCAAACATACGCCTTGGAAGTTGTTAATGACTTGGGGCAGAAACTTTATAATATTAAATTTTACGGCAACAAAGGCTTCGATCATCTAGCCAGCACCGAGACCGATTGGACCGGGACATTAACCTTTAATACCGCCAATTTAGTTCCTTATATTGACGAGCATAGTGGGCCGATCAACGTAGTGCCGAGCGGTGCTTATCAGTTCTATCCACGGGACCTGGTGTTAACGCCTAATTCTTGCCCTGGGAATCGCTGCAAAATCTATGCGGTGCAAAACGGTATTAAGCAATCAGTGATAGCGGTGCATGGGACTGACTCGTCTAATAACGCAACCTTGCGCGATGTGGAGCTCTCGTCTGTTGGGCAGTGTGGCCAAGGTGGAGAGAAAGCGACTGATATTGAAGGTAAGGCATATTACGGCACCGAGCTCGTGAGTGAGTGTTTGAGTGACGTTACACGCTTAGTTAGCATCAGCCCCTACCGCGCGGGATGTAGCATATCAAACGACAATTCACATCCGTTCCAGTTCTGTCCGGATAAGGCCTTAGTAAATGCTGATTACGTGGCTTATTGTAACGGGCAACAGGCGCCGCGTTCTTTGGTCGTTAGTGGAAAGGCCTTTGATGAGAATAGCTTCGTATTGGGGGGCGCACAGATAAGGATCAATGAGACCCCGGTAGCTGCCAGCGATAGCAAAGGAAATTACAGCTTGATGTTGCAAGAGGGCAACACATACAAAATCTCAGCCAATTTAAGCGACAAGACTTTTGACCCCGCTTATAAGACCTTCCTACAGATTTCGCGTTCATACACGAGCCTTGATTTCTATGCGGTGCATCCATTTGCGACAGAAGCGGGGCTGCCCCCAAAGGGTCCGCAGTGTCAGTTTGCCGAGACCTACACGCTAGCGGGGCAGGTTATGGATGAAGTCGGTGCGCCGCTTCCGGGCACGACTATATATAATAATTTTGTGTTGGTAGCCACGGCTGATTATGTCGGCCACTTTGCATTTCAGGTTCCCGCCGGTTCTGATAATTGGGTGACCGCTGTAAACGGCTCTAGTTTGTTCGACCCTGCCGCAATCTCTCTGCCTCGTCATTTTTGCGATATAGTTGACCTGGACTTTAAGCGCGTGCCGGTGGTGAGTTATCTGGTTTCCGGCAAAGTTAGAAATAGTTACGGATATTTTCTTTCGGACATTAGCGTGAAGGTTAGTTACCGCGATGTCGAGCGCACTACAACCACCAATGACGAGGGCGAATTCTTCCTGACTGTTCCCGACGGTGAAGAGTACCGCCTGAGTGCCGAGGTTCCAGGCGTGGTATTTAGCCCATCGGAATATAGCGATGTCATGCAAAACAATACGCCAAACCGAGACTTTCTGACCCAAGATCAAATTGGCCCCACGCCTACGGCAACATCCACACCGACTCCGAGCAGAACAGCGACTCCGACATTTACCCCAACGGTAACGCGAACACCAACGGCGACAGCCACCGCTACCGCAACTTATACGGTCACAAACACGCCGACAAAAACCGCCACGCCAACAATTACGCCGACCTTTACCGTAACTTCGACGGCCACCAAGACTCCTACGGTGACGGCAACATTTACTAATACGGCGACGCCGACTAAAACGGCTACCGCCACCATCACTGCGACTTTCACGCCGACGCATACAGTTACCAAAACCGCCACGCCGACATTGACCGCTACTTCAACCAGAACAGCCACCGCGAGCGCCACTAGCACCAATACTGCTACGCCGACTATCACGCCGACAGAAACCAGCACCGGCACTAATACTCCTGTAGCGCCTGTGTACACCATGCGACGACGCGAGATACATGGTGGGTTAGGTTATGGAATGGCTTCGGCGGTGAAGCCGGGTGAGGCGGGGTTATACATCAGTAGCTACGACCGCAACGGAAACTTGCGCTTCTCTGCGCCCGCCAGCGAAAATTGGAACCACAGCATGGTAGATAGCAATATAAGGAGTGACTCGGCACCGAGCGCTTCCTTTGAGCGCACCGCGCTATTGTTTAGTAGCCAGGGATACCCGCAGATAGTTTACTTCGATTCTAAGAATAGCCAGCTGAAGTATGCCTCTAAGGGAGAACATGGCTCCTGGAATAAGGATGTAATCGCCGAAAACGGCGGATACCCGAGCGCGACGCGCTGCGCCACCGATAAGCTCTGCGTATGTTACGTCGATACCGCTTCCGGAAACTTAAAGTTTGCTCAAGGGAAAGACAGTAGCTGGTCAGTCGAGAACGTGACCTCAGCTCCGGCTGGGTCTGGAATGTTCTGCTCGATTAAGATCGATACGGACGGGTTGCCGATCATCGCTTCTTATGAGACCTCGGGTAAGCGGCTTGTGATTTCGAAGCAGAGCCGTGATGAGGACGAGCATGATAAGGATCACGAGCATGACGACGACGAACGTGATGATGACCATTTCGGCGACTCATCCAGCGAATCACCAGCCAGACAACACGCTTGGAACAGTATCTACCCTGACGAAAGTAATATGGGATACGGCTACGGATACTACGCGGCGCTAGAAGTTCTCCGTGATGGAAAGATTGTAGTGTTCTCTTCGTCAGCCTACAACGCTGAAACCGACATGTATGACCTGTCGCTATACAAAACTGTTCGCGAGCTAAACGGTAGCTGGCACACCGAAACACATGCCAGCCCGTACTTTGGTGGATATCCGGCTGTAACGGCTAACACTTTGAATGGCTCCGTGCTGATCGCATATCGTTACATTATGCATAGCGGGCTCTTTGGGCATAACGGCGCTGTGATGTTTGGACAGTTAAGAGCTGACGGCGCACCATGGTCAACCCAGTATCTTGATATGGACAACTGGTGCGTAGGATATCGTGGCTGGATGTCCGTGGCCCAAGATGCCGCAGGCACGATCTACGAGGCTAACTATTACAATACCGGTTGCGGCGCAAATTTTGACGGCATTGTGGTGTATTCGAGCGACCAGGGGCCATCGCCGACACCAACCGCGACTTCTACAATAACGCCCACCAGTTCTAGGACGGCTACCCCAACAAATACCAGTACGCCGACCAATACGAATACGCCGACACGGACTGCCACCGCGACACATACTGCAACAAATACGGCGACCGCTACCGCCACTGCCACAGCTACGGTTACGCGCACGCCTACAAGAACGGCCACGCCCACAATCACGCCAACTTTCACCAGCACTCCAACTTTGACGGCCACTCCCACAGCGACTTCTACACCTGTGATTAGGCCGTCTTTAATTTCAATTTGCTCAGAGGATCCAAGCACAAGCTTAAAATGGCAGATTCATAATCCGCTCTCGCAAGACAAGGCCTTGACTTGGGAGGTAGTGGGGAGTTCGCAAAACGGGAACATTATGGTCTTAGCCAATTCGGAAGCGTATTTCTACTCATTTTCGGAAGTTGGGGCCAATACTGTGAGATTATTCGATGCCGGTCGGCAGATTGATATCAAGTCATCTAATAAAGTTGCCTGCCCGCCAACCCCCACACCGACTGCAACTGAGACAAATACACCAGAGCCGACCTTCACAAGTACGCCTTCGGCTACACCGACCGAGGCGCCGGATAACTACGCCACGCCGATTGCCACGGCCACACCGACATCTATTACGGCTCCTACACAGACTCCTGTGCCGCATGCATATCTGAGTGGGCGTCTGATGGGCCCCGACGGAAATCCTCTCACAACCAGCATGAAGAAGCGCTTAAAGGGTGAAGTGTTCACAGTGCAGATTTACGGAGCTGATGGATCGCTACGGGAGATGCGCGTAGCCTCGAACTTTGCCTGGAACTATTTTGAATTGCCGGTTGGATTTTACACGATTTCACTTGAATCCGAGGGCGATCGTTACTACGTAGCCTCTCGGCCAGCGAGATATTCTATGTGGGTTGAGTCAGATCAATCAGGGCTAGATTTCGCTATTCGCCCGCGCAGCAACAGTGTTGGCGATGGTTCGGCAGCTGGGTCCGGGAACGTTGACTCAGGAAGTTCTAGTGGCGCAAGCAGCGGCGGCGCAAGTAAGAGCAAGAAAAAGAGTAGCGCTAAGAAACCGGCGCCCAAAAAGACAACCCCGGCAAAGAAGAAAAAGAAATAAGTATGCGGGTAAGTATGCAGACGACACTTAGAAAGATTTTATCAACCGTGGCCCTTGGCGCCTTGCTTCAAGGTGCGGCGGTTGCAGGCGCGCAGAGTGAGGACTCGGTAAGCTGCTTAAAGGATCAATACGTACTCTCGGTCAGTACCGTTCAGAAACTGCAGGAGAAGGCCGTTGATGCGCTCGATAAAGTGAGCGCGCTTGATCTTGAAGAGGCGGAATCGTTTGGAAAGTTTGTGACCGTGGCGCCCAAATCAGAGCTGGTTGAGCATAAGTTTAGGCACGCCCGTGAGGTTGAGTACAATCATAAAACCGATCTGTGCGGAAAGCTTCGGGCTCAGCGCAGAGACGCACTTAGGTCCGACGATAGCGACGCAATAGTTAGAAGGATAAAATGTGACTGCAATCGCGTGATCAAGATGGATGCCGTTCCAAATGATAGCATGTACTCACAACTTTGGGGCATGAACCAATCGAATGATGTAGACATCGACGCGCCGGAAGCTTGGAACTTAATAACGGATAGCTCCACGGTGTTAGTGGGCGTAATCGATACGGGCGTTGATTATAATCATCCGGACCTTAGTGAAAATTTGTGGCATAATCCCGCAGAAACGCCTGGTAACAACATCGATGATGATCGTAACGGTTATGTTGACGATGTTTACGGTATTAATGCCATAAATAACTCCGGAAATCCCGCGGATGATAATTCGCATGGAACCCACGTTTCCGGAACGATTGGTGGACGCGGTAACAATGGTAGCGGAGTGGTGGGCGTTAATTGGTCGACAAAAATTGTGAATTGCAAATTTTTGGGATCGACCGGTTCTGGATCTTTGGCATCGGCCATTCGTTGTTTGACTTATATGGCCTCCCTTAAGGCGAGGGGAGAGCCCTTGGTGCTAACCAGCAATTCGTGGGGGTGGCAAGGATCTGGCGGAGCGAACTTTTCACAACCGATGTACGATGCCATCAATGCGCAGAGACAGGCAGGCTTGCTGTTTGTGGCCGCTGCCGGTAACAACGGATACAACAACTTCCCCAATAAAGAATTTTTATCGAGCATATTA
>CAZVWV010000046.1:0-14188 GCA_964631745.1 uncultured Bdellovibrionales bacterium | reverse complement strand
TTGATCTAGATAATATTATTTCCGTTGCAGCTGTGCAGAGTAACGGCGCGCGCGCTTCCTTCTCCAATTACGGGGCAAATACAGTGGACATCGCTGCTCCCGGGGTGAGTATCCTGAGTACTACGCCTAATAATAATTATTCCTCGTTTAATGGAACTTCTATGGCCACCCCGCATGTTTCGGGAGCGCTGGCGCTGCTTGCCGCGTACAATAGAGGGCTAACATGGCAGCAGTTGCGGGACACTCTATTTGCATCCGTTAAATCGCAGTCATTCGGAGGTGTCGTTAAGTACGGGGGTATGTTTAGTTTATACCGGTTGCTGACCCTTGCCGGACCAACGGACCCGAACGCACCCACTCCGACTCCGCGTCCCACTAATACGCCGGCACCGACGAGGACTCCAACAAATACTCCGACACCAACATATACCCCTACACCGTCTCCGACACCTGTCCCAGGATGGTGGAATATTCGGGGCCAGGTATTTGACGGAGCGAAGCGTCCGATAAAAGACGCGCTAGTCCGCCTGAGTACTGGAAATGGAGCAAACCTCATTGTCTACACTGATGCCACGGGAAGTTTCATCTTTAACTCTGTTCAGGGCCCTTCTACGTATACACTGGATGTTTCCAGGCAGAACTACAGTAGCGATCGCTACAGCGGCTCTTTTTCCAGCGAAGAGCTACGCTTTTTCTATCTTTATCCGCACTTGGCAACGCTGACGGTGCAAGCGCTCGATCAGGACAGGCAGGCTATCGGCGGATATACGTTGAATGATGGCGCTCAGGTGTACACAGCCCCGTCGAATGGGACGATATCGATGCAGGTGCCGTACGGCAGCAGCTATAGGTTGATGGCGGAGGTGCCGGGGTACGAGATAGTGTCAGGCGCCAGCATAAGCGGAACGGTGTTGGGGGATGAGATGCGAATATTAACCGCCAAGAGAGTCGCAGACCAATAATGCGGTGGACCCCCCTGCTAGAGCCACACTCCCTCGGTACAGGACTTTAAGTGCGCTACCAATGGATAGGGCTGGCTTCGATCGGCCTGTGCGGGTTCCACTGTGCGCTGACCGAAGGGGAATGGATCCCTAAGATTTTCTCCCAGCTTGCAATTGTGATCCCGGCGGATTTTTCCCAGGTAAACTTCCTGGCCTGGAGGTAACCGAGCGTTCGCATATTTGCTCTAAGATCTGAATCCCGAATAAGAGTTAACATGGCGTTGAAAACTTGCTCGGCGTGCCCTGCATCAACTAATAGCGCGGCGTCGCCAGCCACTTCAGGTAGCGAACTAGCTCTGGTGGTTATGACAGGACAACCGTGCGCCATAGCCTCTAAAACTGGAAGCCCGAAGCCTTCATAATCTGAGGGAAAAACAAGCCCCAGTGCCATTTTGTACAGAGCATCTAGATCCTCGCGTGGTATAAAGCCAGGGAAGATTGCGCCAGCCACTCCCATATCCTGCATACGACTCGCGTATAGTTGCTTAAACGGATCATTGTGGGACCCAACACAAACTAAGTTAATGTTTAGCTGTCGTCTTAATTCGGCGTAAGCTAAGATGGTGTGCTGAAAACCTTTGTGCCCATCCAGTCCGCCCACAGACATAAAGAAGGGCCCAGAAATCCCGTATTTTTTGGCTATCTCGGTGACTCTCGACGAGGAAAGCTCTGTTTCGTCAATTTGAGAGTTCAGTCCCGCCATTATTGTTATGATTCTTTCGAGAGGAACCTGCGCTATTCGATGCAAGTCTTGTCGAGTGCATTCTGAAATCGCAAAAACCGTTGGGTTTGTTCGCCTGATTTGCTCTAAGCGTCGCATGTAGCATCGCTGAGTGCAGGGCCCATGTTTATCATAATGTGCTTCTCGCACTGTAAGTGGAATTAGATCGTAGAAAGTTGCGGTTAAGGGCAGATGCGGTGCTAACATGAAGGGCGAGTCGAATCCATCCATGATGCTCATGGGATCTACAATGTGATAAATTTCCTCTTCGTGTGTGGGCTCGTCATATCGGGCTGGAATGAACTTTAGCGTAGCGTTGGGAAAATCCAGCAGCTCTTGAAATCTAGGCCCGACATATTCGTCATCGCTATAGAGATTGAACTGCCAATCGGGCCTTAGGCGCATGATTGTTCCCAAGTGCTTTACAGAGTACTGACCAATTCCTCGGCTAGCGTTCTGAGCGTAATTCAAGGTACGCGCATCAATGCCGATCGTCACCTGATTTGAGATCGAAATGTTGGAATTTGACGGAATATTTAGACTGGAATCTTCAACGATAACCGTCTCTGCCTTTTTTGATGTAGCCTCAAATGCCATGTGAAAGGCCTCGAAAGAATGGTGCTCTTTCACAAACTTATGCGCGCGACTAGCCGTATCTGCGAGGGTATCCCGCTTTTCGTAAGCTCGTCTCAGAGCCATGCTGAAGGCCTGTATAAGATTGTTCGGATTCCGGTGTGCCCAAGGATCTGTGGGCTCAGGTGCACTAAAGTGTTCGAGCAGGTAAGAACTCTCAAAATCTAACGAGAATCCACGGCCATCAGCCAATAGCTCTCGCTGTAATCCCCAGTTGTGTCCGATAACCGGGACGCCTAATGCCATGGCTTCTAAAATGCTGCGCGAGTCAGCGCTCCGAGGACTCAGCTGTACGAAGCATTGGGAGATCGAAAGAATTTGTGTCGTCCCCACCCATGACTGCCATGTTGGAACGACAAACATTGGCGCCATCTGTGCCCTCGATCTGCTGGCGGATTTTAGCAAGCGATCAACTAGATTTGTGACGGGATCTTCAGTGCTGTCTTGGCCACAAATAATTAGGCTGACTGGGTCATTCGGTTTAAATGTCTCGGCCCAGGCAAGCAAAAACATACTCCATATGTATGGATCAAGCCACGCGAACTTTGTTGCAAAGACAAATGATTCTTGTGCCACTGGAGGGGCTTCTACCAAAACTTGGCGAAGTTTATGTTCTGCTATGGGGAAGGGGGCGATCGAGACACGATCCTCCCGAAATCCTAATTCAAGAAAGGCGGTTCTATCGTCCTGACTTAGAGTAATAATGTGTGCTTCCGGATGCGCTCGCTTCAACTCCTGTCCGTATTTATCTCCCCGCCAGTCGCTGAAAACGGTTCTGAGATCGGTGGCAACCTGTTCGGATGGGAGTTCCGGCAGAACATGCAATTTTCTCGAAGGAGAATGTTGGGCGAAGATAGCCTTTTTTACATCTAAAAATTCACCCTGATTCTGTGAAGCGCCCTTGGCAAAATGGGTATGAATCCGTTTTGGAGTGTATTTTATGGGAGTATGAGAGTGATTGAGTGACTGCAGTATAGAGCGCGTTAGCCCGGTGCTTTCGCATTCCTCAAATAATGGACCGCTCACATCTATGCCGCTTGTATCCGGTCTGGGTTCTTTTGTTTGGGCCAAGGAGAAATGTTCGACAAGGTTACCGAGATGCTCATGGACAGAGATCTGCCTTATCTTAAGACTCAATTTGCGAAGGTCAGGATTGTAATCATACGGCGGGCTGAGTGACCATGGTGATAGTGCCTCGAAGAAACAAGCATCATTAGCGAAGCTAACCGTAACCCCTTCCTTGCTTGCGGGAATTATCAGGCGCACTTCCTGAATCTCGTCACTCTTTGAAAAGCTCAGCTCTCTAACTTTAACTGCGCCGATCGATATTGAACATTTAAGCGACTCGCTACTATAAGCCCTTAAATCACCAACTTGGAGAGCGAAGCGCAATTCTAAATTTGCGGGCTGGTCGCTCTTTGGAACTTGTAACGAAGCTTGATCGCTAAGCCAATAATAGCCTCCGCAGTTTGAAGAGAAACCTTTCCCTATAAGACCTTCAGGAAGCTCCCGCTCCCCTAACGAATACCAGCTCTTGTCGCTATGGATTACTCTTCCATCTTTAGAAATGACCCCGAGCGCCCTCCATTTTTTGGCTAAGTACTCCCGATTCTTGGGCGAGCCATCAATCGTAATATCAGGTGTGGCCACACCTGACTTATGTTCATGGTGCACGACCCGGGCATGAGGCATGGCAAAAATTTCGTAGCCTGCCTTGATAGTCCGCACCGAGTAATCATCATCTTCGTGCCAAAAGAGGCCGAGATTTTCATCAAATCCCCCCACGCGGTCCAGCACTTCGGTTTTTATCCAGCAAGCAAAGCCTCCGCAAGCGACATCAACCGCATCGGTGTAAGGCGAGTTGGGCAGGAGGAAACGATCCGTCTCTGTGACCAACATGCTGTGGCCCCAAGCGCTGAGAATGCCTGCCTTGGGATTGCTGCTAAAGAATTCTATATAATGCCTATCCCACTTCGGTAAGACTTCTATATCGTTATCAATGAAGCATACAAAACTATCCGCGGCTAGATATGGCCGCATAAGTTGAATCAAGCGGTTGCGACCTTTGGGCACACCCAAATTATCGTGACCAACCTCAACGAACATATTTGGAAAATTATGCTGACTGAGCCAAGCGGGAGTATCATCCTTGGAGCGATTGTCCAAGACGAACACGTTAAATTCAGTCTCGGTGTTTTTGTAAATGCTCTCCAGGCACATCTTTGTAAAATCAAGAGCGTTGTAAGTAAGTATGGCGAAGTTAAGCCTCTTGGGGGAAACGTTCCATGCAGGCGGGAACTTTTGACCACGGAGATGGGCGGAATTGTCGGGCTGATTATCCGGTACATTGCCCGGTGAATTGCCCGGTGAATTGTGCGGGAAGGTCCCCGGTTGGATTGAACCGTCTTTCATGCAAACACTTGGTTTTAGACTAAGATATAAGATGGCTTGAGGCTAAATATTGGTTCGCGGATTGGGGCTCGCCTCCGGGCATATGCACGCTATAGTACGGCAAGTTATTGATACTATTGCTTTATTTACTAGATCGATTGGGTCTTTAACCACGGAGGCCACGGGGAACACGGAGATAACATTGAGGATTTCTCTCTCAGTGACCACCGTGTTCTCCGTGGTTAAATTCAAAGCGCGGCATAGATACATTTTGACGTGCCCCAACCGATGTGTATAATAGTGTGTATAGAATTTAAAAGAGTGAAAAGTGAGCGTTAGGAATGCGAACCAATATTGTTTTAGACCCCGAACTAGTGAAAACCGCGCAGAGACTATCTGGCATAAAGACCAAGAAAGGAGTGATCGATCAAGCCTTGCGCGTGTTGGTGGCAAATTTGAAACGCAAATCCCTGTTGGAGATTTCGGGCAAAGTTAAATTTATCAAAGGGTATGATTATAAAGCTTTGCGGAGTTGAGCGTCATGTTGGTGGTAGACACTTCGGCGCTGATTGACTTTTTGCAAGGCCGACATACTACCGCCGCCCAGATGCTCAAAGCTTGGGAGCTTGGTGGCATTCCTTACACCATCCCTCTAATTTGTGCCCAAGAAGTAATGCAGGGCGCCCGGGATCTATCGGAGTGGAAGCTATTAGAAAAATATATCTGGTCGCAAGAGTTACTGACGCCGTTAGATCCATTTAAGACGCACCGTGAGGCTGCAAGAATTTACTTTGACTTGCGACGTCGCGGTATCACTGTTCGCAGCACCATCGACTGCCTGGTTGCTCAGATCTGCATCGAATCCAAGGGCCAACTTTTGCATAGGGACGATGATTATAGGCGTATCGCGAAAGTTAGAGAGCTTGAGTTTGTGATTCCGTAGGATAGAAGGCGGAGCGCTTAATTTGCTGGCGTTTTTAGGAACACTAACGGATAATCACAAGATTGAAGATTAAGCCGCCAGAAATGTTTGAACTTAGGTGCGACACTGAGTGGCGCAAGGCTTACGTTTCTGTAATCGCTTTTTGCGCACCTTCGGATAAACTCCTAAACGCAGGTCATCTCTCTGCACAAGTTTTGTAAGCTGCTGCAACACCTGCTCAAAGCGCTCATGCTGCTGTGAAATGTAGAGCCACTTGCCTAAAACCGGATGCGGACCAAGCTCTGAAAATTCCGCCAACAATGAAGCATGATGTTCCTTCGATGTGGCAATCATAACACCATCCCAGGGCTCTTCATCTTGGGCAGCAAGCACTAGCTGTAGTTTGCCGTGGCAGTAACAAGCGTGGCAGCCGAACATGGGCCTTTCAAGGTATGAGATCTCAGCACGCAAATCCTGCACGACCCAGTCCAGAGGGTGAGGCTTGTAATGCTCTGGGGTATCAAAAGAACTGGCACGGGGCATACTGGTGTAGGGTATCACAGTTTGCGCTTAGATTCCTCCCGGAATTTATTCCGGCTTCCGCGCATAAATACGTAAGTCGTCTTTGTTGCGAGGCATTCGCGGCAGGGAAATCGTGGCCATCAAGGTCCAGTGCTCAGCCATGTGGGCGCTTAATTCGGGGCGCACGTTCCTTTCAAGGTTTGTGAAATTCGGTAGGATCACCGCAACGAACTTGCCGCCCGCCTTTTGAAACGGAACTACGGTGTCGAAGATCATGCCGAGCTCTCCGTCTCCGCCCCTCTGAATCGAACCATCTTGCTCAGGGTAGCAGAGAAAAAGTGCGCGATCTGGATATTTTGCGGCCTCCAAGTGATCGCCTTGCTGCACGGCGGTCCATGTTTGCAGCGGAGGATTTTTATCGAACGCAATCACGTCTGCCCCGAATGTTTGTAAACAACGGCTCCAAAAGCCGGTACCAGCGCCAATTTCCACAATCCCAGCGCCGAGATTTGTTAGCGCAAGCAAAGCTTGGTCGGAGGGAATTGCATAGGTGTACTGTTTAAAGACAGGAATTGCATCTAAGATCCAGCCCCAAGCGCTGCAGCTTCGAACGCCGCTAATGAGCTCCCAATATTTCAAAAACTCGGGGAAGCTCGATGCGATCTGGTCGACCGTCGGTGTTTGCATGGAAAGAGCTGAAAAGGCAGCCCAGGCCGCATCAGCAACTGGCGGGCCCTCGAGGGTATTAACGTCGGTTTCTATTCCCATACAACCACCCCATTCTGCACTAGTTCAAATTCTTAGTCACTCAATCCCAAAAAGATTTCATCCCCCAGGCTAACTAGACCCCCTGCAAAAATGGTGGTATCACTTATGGGCGGCTCTATACTTTGCCAAAGCTGCGAAACCAGAACACTTACTCTTATTCTTTGAGATTTATATAGATTTATGAACCAAAAATACGCCTTTACCATGCAACGGGTCGGAAAGACCTATCCTCCTGACAAGAAAGTGCTTCGGGATATAAATCTCTCATATTACTACGGCGCCAAAATTGGCGTCTTGGGCTTAAACGGCTCGGGGAAATCTACTCTGCTTAAGATTATGGCCGGGATAGAAAAGGAATTTAGCGGTGAAGCCCATCCGGCCGATGGCATGCGCATTGGCTACCTGCCCCAAGAGCCTGTGCTTAATCAGAGCAAGAATGTGCGCGAAAACGTCTTGGAAGGCGCCGGAGATGTCGTCAAACATCTGGCACGTTTTGAAGAGGTCGCCAACCTGCTTGGGGATCCGGATTTGGACGCGGATAAAATGCAAACGTTGCTGGACGAGCAGGCGCGCGTGCAAGAACTAATCGATCACGCCAACGGCTGGGAACTTGACCACACCATCGAGCTTGCCATGGATGCCTTGCGGCTTCCGCCCGGTGAGAGCGCCGTTACGCATCTTTCGGGTGGCGAGCGCAGGCGGGTGGCGCTTTGTAAACTGCTCTTGGAGAAGCCCGACATCTTGTTGTTGGATGAGCCCACAAATCATCTAGACGCCGAATCTGTGCTTTGGCTTGAGCAGTTTCTTAAAGAGTACGAGGGCACCGTAATCGCAGTCACCCATGATCGATACTTTTTAGATAACATCGCAGGTTGGATCCTTGAGCTCGATCGCGGGCACGGTATTCCCTGGGAGGGTAATTACTCCTCTTGGCTAGCGCAAAAGCAGCAGCGACTAGCGGCGGAGGAACGCGCTGACACAAAACGTCAGAAGATGTTGGAGCAGGAGCTTGAATGGATTCGTATGAGCCCCCGCGCCCGACAAGCGAAGAGCAAGGCCAGGGTCCAAGCTTTCGAGAATTTGGTGAATGAGGATCGACCGGAACGCATAGAAAAGATGGAGATTTATATTCCCGCTGCCGGTCGCCTAGGTGAATTGGTTATACAGGGTGAGGGTATTTCAAAGGCTTTCGATGAGCGAATCCTCTTTGATAATTTTACGTTTAATGTGCCGCGAGGGAGTATCGTCGGAATCATCGGTCCAAACGGCGTCGGCAAGACTACCCTGTTTAAGATGATTACGGGCCAAGAAATGCCAGACTCTGGTAGTATCAGGATTGGCGATACCGTAAAACTCGGCTACGTAGATCAGGGACGCGATGCGCTGCGTGCCGACAAAACAGTCTGGGAGGAGATCTCTGATGGCAACGATATTATTATGTTGGGCTCTCAAGAGGTAAACTCGCGCGCCTACTGCGCGCGCTTCAATTTTAGTGGCCAGGATCAGCAGAAAAAGGTGGGTATGCTCTCCGGAGGGGAGCGTAACCGCCTACACCTCGCCAAACTCTTAAAGGCTGGCTCAAATGTACTATTGCTCGACGAGCCCACTAACGATCTCGACGTGAATACCTTACGCGCCCTTGAGGAGGCGCTCTTGGCCTTTGCAGGCTGTGCCATGGTAGTTAGCCATGATCGTTGGTTTTTGGACCGCATCGCCACGCATATAATAGCCTTTGAGGATGATAGTAGTGTGGTAATGCTGGAAGGGAATTTTCAGGAGTACGAGGAGGATAAGAAACGTCGCTTAGGGCCGGAGGCGGTGAAGCCCCATCGCGCCAAGTTTAGAAAATTAACGCATGCCTAGAAATAAACAAAATGCGGTAGATAAAAAATTAGCTTTTGCGGCCAGGCCCATTCACACGCTCTATGCCGGAGCTGATCGCTACAGCGCAAACCTGTCGGCTAAACTCTCGAAATTGGCGCTTGAAAGTGTAAAAGAGTACGGAGCCAGCGCTACGCAGTTCGCTAGAGCGCTTGGAGGTTCTCCGCAAATGGAGGCTGCGCGGAATAGCGTCAAAAGCAAGGGCGTCGCTCAGCAGGCATACGAGCGCATGCTCAGGAAACTCTCGCTTGAGCCGATCGAGGATTTTCGAGCGGATTTTGAGGATGGATTTGGCGTAAGGTCGGATAAGGCCGAGGATGAAGCCGTTGTAGCTGTTGCCAAAGAGTACGCCCTCTCAATTAAAAACAAGAGCGCCCCAAGACATTTCGGAATTCGGCTGAAGCCGTTTTCGCCGGAATTTGCTAAGCGCAGCCTCAGAACTCTACAAATATTTATGCGCACACTTTCAGCTGAGACCAAAGGAAATTATCCTTTTGGAACAATTATCACACTCCCCAAGTTGCGCTCGCCGGAAGAAGTTAAAACAATCTGCAAAGCCATAGATCGTTTTGAAAAGCTTTATAAAATTAGAAGGGGCACGCATAGACTTGAGATATTATGCGAAACGGCAGACGTATTTCTCTCTAAAACCGGCGAATTTGCATTACCAAATATCATAAAGGCAGGGGGCACACGCTTAAGCTCGATTCACATGGGTGCCTTTGATTTTACCTCTGAATTGGGAGTGGGGCTTCTAGGGCAAAGCAACCTACATGAATTTTGCCAGTTTGCGCGCTTCTTAATGAAACTTGCTACCGCCCATACTGAGATTCAAGTGGTGGACAGCATCACAAATATTTTGCCACTGGTCGAACATCGCCATCCGAGACTCAGCAAGCAGCAGCAAAATCAGAATAAGGCCAGTGTCTGGAGAGGTTGGCGCGCCCACGCCGAAAGTATTAGAAAAGCGCTAAGTTTGGGGATTTTGCAGGGCTGGGATCTTCATCCGGCTCAGCTCCCGGTACGGTTTTTTGTAACATATGAATATTTTCTGAACGGATTTGATCAGGCTGTGTCGCGCTTGGCTAAGTTTCATGAGTCCATGCAACGTTCAAGCCGCGATCTCGCAGTCTTTGACGATGCTGCCACTATTCGCGGGCTGAGGAACTTCTTGGCCCAAGGCTATGAATGTGGGGCTTTTACGAAAGAACAGTTAGAATTCACCAACTTTAGCTAAGCCCGGCCAGCGCAGAGGTAAGCTGTGACTGTTGTCCCTGCATCCGGCCAATTAGTGCCTCTAGGCGTGCGAATCTGGCAGTTAAGGACTCCTTCTCTTTAGCTATTGCGGCCTCGGCTCTTCCAATTTGGTCGTTTAAGTTGGTGATTAAGTCCTTGTTGCCGTTGATGGTGATATCGAAGATACCATTGAAACGGATGTATTGGTCGATGGTACCGCCCGTTAGAGAGACCGTGTCTGCAAAATTCTTTAATAATTGTTTAGCGGATGCAGATTCGTTTGCCACTGCTTGAGTTAGCACCGTCGAATCGAATTTAAGCGTGCCGTCTCGTTCCGTGGTGACGCCCAGATCTGCCAGGACCCGCACTTGCGTGCCGGTACTGTAAACCGCCGAGCTGATGACGCCGCGAATCGAAGAGAGCATACTCTCGTCAACTGAGGTCGAAGCTAAGGGATTAAATATGTTGGTTACATCGTTGCCGTCTTGCTGCCTGGTTACGGCGTCATTCTCAGCTATGAATGCGATGATATCATTGTAGGCTGTAACCCAATCCTGAATTTTCGCAGCAGTGGCATCGGCGTCGTCACCTACGCTCACGCTAATTCCTGTGCTGCTTGTGTTTTGCAGCGTCACAGTGACGCCCGGAATTACATCGCTAAAGGAATTACTATAGCGCGTGATCACGTCACCTCCACCGCCGCCGATCCCGCCAACCGTGAAAGTCGCATTCTGTGCGGCAGAGGAGGAGTTGTTGTTAAAGGCGCTAGCTCCTGTGATGGCCGCGCTCACGGTAACACTTAAACTTCCCTTAAGCGTGCCCTCGTTTAAGGAGTTAATCACTAAACGGTAATCAGGCGAGGCCGAGGTGCCTACATTGATGACCGAAGCAGTGGCTTTACTGGTTGAATTATTAAAATTTGTCGCAAATTGGGAGAGGGTCGTAGTGTTGTCGACGTTTAAAGTGACTGTTTGAAGCTCTGTGCCAGTTCCGATGTCAATCTGAACTGTGCCAGTGCCCACAATCGTAGAACCAATGACTGCATCGCTACTACTATATGTTCCCGCCGTGGATTTAAAGGCGTAAGTCCCGTTTTGTGCCAACTGTGTCGGCGTTATCGTGTAAGTCCCGTTGCTGGCCGCATTTGCTGCGGTAGCGGTGATAATTGTTTCATCGCTCGATCTTGCGATTTTAGCTAAGCCGCCCCCGTTTAAGGTAGTAAACTCACGGATTTTAGTTTGCAGATCGGAAAGCTTGGTTTTTAAGGTTGTGAGAGCATCGTTAGTATCGGTTAAGGTTTGAACCTTATCTGACTTGGGAGTCACATTTTGCGCTCGGCGCGCCGCCACAGTCGCGTCAATTAAGGCGTTTGTGTCGATTCCCGATGCAATTCCAGCGAAATTTACTGTAGCCATAGGTTGTTCGCCCGGCAAAAACTGCCTTCCCTTTTTATAGATAGATAACTAAAGCTGATATAAGCAAGTATTGTTCCTCGCCCACAGGGCAGCCCTTGCCCGAATCTAACTTAGGTGCTGAAATCACTATTATGACTTTATCGTTAAAATTCTTAGGCGCTGCCGGAACTGTCACGGGTTCCAAGTATTTACTAACATTCGGGGAGCGCAAGTTCTTAATTGACGCTGGGCTATTCCAAGGTGAACGCAGTTGGCGTGAAAAGAACTGGGTGCTTCCGGATCTGAAACTCTCCGAAATCGAAGCAGTGCTGTTAACGCATGCTCATATCGATCATACCGGAATATTGCCACGCTACTACGCGTCCGGACTAAATTGCCCGGTTTATTGCACTAAGGCCACAAAGGAACTCTCTGAGGTGATGTTACTAGACAGCGGGCGGCTTCAGGAAGAAGAGGCTCAGTTTCGCGAGGAATCCGGCTTGACCAGGCACAAGCCCGCCTTGCCTCTATACACTGAGGAGCAGGCGCGAGGTTCGCTAAAACTTTTCAACCAGGTGGCTGTCGGCCACAAGCTGGATCTGGGTGGGGGATTTACGGCCGAGTGGCGGCATATGGGACATATCTTAGGCGCAGCCTCCATACGCATCACGGCTGGTGATAAAGTTGTTGTCTTCTCGGGCGATATCGGCAGATATTCCGTGCCGATTTTACGCGACCCCGAACCACAGGAACTCGGCGATTTATTGCTGATTGAATCAACTTATGGCGATAAATTGCATGAAACCGCCAACGCCCTTACGGACTTAGCCGATGTTATCAATCGCACTACTAAGCGCGGCGGTATCGTAGTGATTCCGAGCTTTGCAGTGGGACGCGCGCAGTTACTGCTATATTACATGAAGGATCTGATTGAGCGGCGGCTGATAGATGATATTCCTGTAATCGTCGATAGCCCCATGGCTCTAGATGCGACTCAGATCTATCTGAACAATCCGGATTGTTTTGATGCAGAGCTTGCGAAGGCTTTTGCGGCCGGAGCCAGACCGTTTAACCCGCCTAAACTACATTTCATTCGGGACAGAGAAGAATCCAAGAAACTCAACAAAATCGACAGCCCTATGATACTGATATCGGCCAGCGGGATGTTAACGGGAGGTAGAATCTTACACCATCTCAAGCATCGCGTCTCTGATCCCCGCAATACGGTTCTTGTTGTTGGATATCAGCCCCCTGGTGGCAGGGGAGCGTGGTTGTTGGGCGGCGCACCTACTATGCGTCTTTTAGGCCAAGAGGTGCCCTTACGTTGCGAAGTGCACGAGATAAGCTCTTTTAGCGCCCATGCCGATCGTGCTGAATTATTGAAATGGTGTCGCAGCTGCAAAGGGGTGCCGCGTAATGTGGCGGTAGTGCACGGTGAGCCCGAGCAGGCCAGAGCTTTTTGCAAAACTCTGACCGCTGAACTCGGATGGGGCGCTTTTGTTGCGGCGTACCAGCAGGAGCTTCTTATCTGACCTCGGTGTTTGTTTTGTCAAACACCCCTGGTCCTTTTCCCCGCGCCAGACGTAGCCTCTTATAATTGCTATTTCAACAACGCTAAAGCAATTTCCGGCTGCAAGTTTGCATGTGCCAGCACAGCCGTGCCAGCTTGTTGCAATACTTGTAGCCTTGTCATTTCGGCCACTTCTTGAGCTATGTCGGCGTCTCTAATCCTACTTTCCGCCGCAACAAAATTTTCTCTTACCACAGTCAGGTAATTCACGGCCGACTGGAGCCGTGACTGCGCGGCACCCACTGTTCCGCGTGCTACGCCTAACGTATCGATGGCAGTATTTAAGGCGCTAACGGCGTTTAACGCCGCGCTCTGTGAAAATGCAGTAGAGTTACCTATGATTGAATAACTTAGGGTCGAATTTCCGGCCGAGCCGATTCCGAAAGCAGCAAGCGTTCCAAGAACCGAAGAGATTGTAATTTGTGAACTGGAACTGTTTTCTAATCCAACTTGTAAGGTTATGGCGCTACTATTAGAGAGCAAATTGATATCGTTAAAGGTGGTCGTGCGCGCAATCCGGTCTACTTCCGAACCAAGCGCCGAAAATTCCGATGAGAGCGCAGAGCGCTGAGTTTGACTGTAAACTCCGTTAGCGCTCTGGTTCGCTAACTCAGACATGCGCTGTAACATGTTGCCGATCTCAGTTAAGCCCGCATCAGCTATGGCGAGCAGAGAGATACCATCGTTAGTATTTCTAATTGCCACCGAGGCCACTAAGCTGTCGCGCCGCAAACCATCGGCCATAGCAAGACCAGCAGCGTCGTCCGAAGCGTCATTGATGCGCAAACCAGAGGAAAGCCGCGCAAATGTTTTTGATAAAGCATCACTAGTGCGCTTCAGTTGTGTCTGCGCATGCAGTGAATCTCTATTGCTGGCAAATGATACCGGCATTTAAGTTACCTAGTCCTTCAGGTAAAACAAAAATTCCGGGGCGAATGGAATTGTCTATGGTTAGGAAAACGGCAGTTGCTGAGATTATTTTAGATTCTGGAGCTATTCAGTCTAGAATTGCTCCAAAATTGGTTAGGATTGAGAATGGGTGCGTAATTGCATAGAACGGCTAGGAGTCACAAATCTAGCAAAATTAAGAGCTTAGGGGTGTTAAGAGTAGCTGCTCAAAACCCCCGGGTAAATTACAAACGCGGCGCA
>CAZVWV010000045.1:0-23996 GCA_964631745.1 uncultured Bdellovibrionales bacterium | reverse complement strand
GAATCACTACGCTAGCTGCATTAATTGCGCTGAATAGGCCCGCACGGCGATAGATTTAAGATAGCGTTATTTTATTCTGTCCTGCTAGAATACAGTCTTGCGAGGATTAAGCGATCTGGGGCGGGACATGGCAGTTTTAACAAGCTCAAAGCAGCAGTTTGATAATCAGGATATCACCAACGAATCTCCTAAGGTTTTTCCGCAGCCGCGTTCTTCCGTAGACCCGATGCTTTCAATTAGCTCTGGTATTGGGGCGGCAGTTTTCCTTTTCATCTTTGTGGCCTTGAAGCTCACGGGGTATTTCCCGCACAGTACCTCCCAGTTCGAGTATCTACTTGGCATGATCTTGTCGGTGGTGGCATTGGCAACGACTCTCCCACACCTTCTCTTATTGGCAGTTTTTTTGGCGCGACATAAAAGCTTTATCTGTTTCCCCGGACGGGCTGAGCTGCCTGATTTTTGGAGTCTTATACTTGGGCCTTGCCGGGGCGGCTTTACAGCTAACTTCGGGCCCCTACCTACAAGAGATTTCGACCAACATTATTATTCTAAATCTGGTCTGTTTGATTCAACGCCAGATACTAAATCCGACCTTTTCTGCCTTGTCTTCTAAACTTGACCCAGCCCGCTCATTGGATGGATCGGCGGAATTATATTCAAGAGTAGAAGTGAAGACTGGCGAGCTTGTAAAATGTGATGGCATTGTTGAAGAGGGAGTTGCCACGGTTTCAGAGAGAGGGCTTGGGCCGCAGGCCGTTGAGCGCTTTAAATTAAAGGGTGATAAGCTTTTCGCGGGCACGCGCGTTTCGCAGGGAACCTTGCGGTATAGAGTTGAGGTCCCTACCGCCGAGAGCACCATAGCTTATTTTCTCGCGCATTTTCGGGGGATACTGAAGGAAATCACTGAAAATTCCAAAAGCTTGGGAAGTAAAGCCAGCAACTTTCTCACTGTAATTTTATTTCTTTCGCTCTTTGGTTCGATCTCGTCAATCATCTCAACCGGCGAGATTTTAAGAGGAGTCTTAGTTGGGGCATCGTTATTGGCGATCTCTGGTATGGTTTACTTGGTGCCCATGACGATACTGCTGCGGCAAGTTACGGTTTTGAAGCTGTTCTTTGAGGGGGCCATGATTCGCTCAGCGACTGTCCTGTCTGCAGTGCGGCGTGTGAAATTGATGGTCCTGGATACAATTTGGAGATTCGGCAAGGCCAAATTGATAAAGTTTCAGCTGCTTGATAGTCGCTTGGATGAATCTGGACTGAAGCTCGCCTTGATAAATATCTTTGCTCGCATCGACGAAGAGCCGTTTGTCTCGCTCTGTGAGGACCTAGCTAAAGGGTTGAGCCGCATCGATCCGTTAAACCTGGGCAATTTTCAGACTTACAAGAGCGGTGGTATTAGCGCCAATATCTCTGGAGCTGAATTCAGCATTGGGAACGAGGATTTTTTAATCGAGCGTGGCGTGTATTTACAGGCCTCTGAGTTAAACACCAAATCCTCTAAATTCGTTTGGTATGTCGCTTTAAACGAGGAGCTGGTTGGATATCTGCAATTTGAAATGAATGCCATGGGATACGCCAAAGGACTGGCTAGACGATTCGGTATTAAAGCCAAACTTTTTTCTGTGGAGACGCCGGAGCAAGTTGATGTACTAGCGGAGCAAGTTGGTTTTAAGTACGACGACCTGGTGCTCGGTTTAACTCCACAACTCTATCGCGAAAAACTCATGTCGCTTAAACCGCTTGCGCTGCTTGCAACCGATAAGCTCCCTGAGCGGGCGCAGGAGTTTGCGGATTTTACGGTTGGGCCGTTTAATCGGTTAACTTTTCAACTCAATGATTGGGATCTGACCTTCTTCGACCAAACTTTGCTAGGGGGCCATAAAGCCTGGCGAACGTTGCGTAGGAGTGCGTTTTTAGAACGGACGTTTGCTTTAGCCACATTATGCCTAGGTGCGTTATTGCTCTTCTCTGCCTGGTTTGGGTTGAGCCCCTGGGTGATTGGGGTTTTGACGCTGGCCTTGCAGGCCAGCGCCCTTTTGGTTGCCCGGTCTATGATCCGCAGTTTTTAGTTTGCGGACGCATCCCAAGGCGCACTTCCTCATCGTAACGATAGGAGAGGCGCGATATGACACAACCACATCCCATTAGCTTTAAGGAGGCGTTGTCTGTAGATAGTACTGAATTGATCTCAGAAGCTTGCGACAATCAGGCCGGATATGCACGGGGGCCTGAGCGAGCGCTTTTGGCTGCCCTGTTGTTTGATGGGGTCCAAGCATACATTGGCTATTTGACTACCGAGAGCCGTAGGCCCGTTCAAAGGTACCTCGAAGCTTATTCCTGGGTAAATCGGCGAGGTTACGAGTATATCTTCTCGTTTGATAGCGTTTGCGAGGCACTGGGAATAGACAGCGAATACCTAAGACTCGGTTTAATCAACTTGGTGCAAAGTGGTGCAGGAAGGAAGCGTGCCAGAAGGAACTTCTAACTTGGTTTACCCGCCTGGAGTCGGCGAGCTTAAGAGAATAGGGGTAGCGGGCAAAAATTAAGCGGCGCGCCAGTTCCCCGGCCGCCGCTTAACCATATACATTAGGACCTAAAGCAAATTAGGCTGCTTTTTCAAAGTCGCGGTCCATCACGGTCTTACGCCCGTCATTTTTCGCGCTTTCGATCGCGCCAACACAGAGTGTTCTAACGATCTCAGAGAGCTTTTCAGCCACATTGCCCGAGGTGTTCATATCTGAGGTAGCGCGGATGAAGTTCTTAAGCTTCGAAACCACAACCAAGATATCCTTTTCTGACATAGTTTCATTCACAGTTTCATTCATAGTCTCATTCTCACTCATAAGTACCTCCGAATCGAGTAAGGGTTTGGGCCATATTCGACTATATTTGAGCGGGTTTATAAACAGTTTTTAGAAAAAATTTATGCTTTGCAATTTCAAGGAGTTATGCGGCAATTTTCTTTCGTTTTTCACGTTCGAAGCTCCATTTGCGCTCCAAACGCTCTATAACGCCACCATAGGCGGCCTCCACCTTATCGACTATTTGAGCCATGATAAACTGTCCATCTTCGTCCAACTCGAAGGGAGTGGGGAGCTGCGCCATGATGCTAAAGGCGATCTCCTTCTCGTGCACTAGGTACTTGGCTGCTTTGGATAGCTTCTGCGAAAGTTCTAATGCATCGAAAGCGTAATGGTGTTGTATTGCAAGCTTAAAGGCAGGAGAGATCTCCTTAACCACTGCATGGATTAGCCCCGCGAAGATCTCTCCAGGATAGTTCTGGATACCGTAGCACCAGCCATCCATCTCAATCTTAAATATCTCGTCGTAACCATCTATAACCGTCAGTGCCATACCAAACTCACAATAAAAACTAAGCTGCTTCCTTACCGATAACCTCTAGTTTTTCCAGGTCCTTCACAGTCACAAACTCTTCAATTGGGATCTCCTTCCCCATCTTCTCCAATTCCTCCAGAATGGCCTCAATGGCTTTGAGCGCCAAATGCCCGATCGAGAGTACTCCGCGTCTGTATTTCTTAAGTTTAGAGAGTCGCAGAGCTTTTGCGATTAAGTCAACAAGTTCAAGTGCGAGTCGCTCCAAATATTCCTCCATGGCTTCAACAATTGGGTCCATATAAACACTGTGGAAGCGCTTGATGGCTTCCATCTCCACCATATTGAACCAGCTCTGTATTCCGCGTGCAAAGTCGTCAAACTCTTTAGCCCCAGCGTTGCGGCTCTTGAAGATATGGATGACCTTGGTCTCTGAGGTCTCAACCTCAATCTTTCCAAGCTCGAACGCTTGCGCATCGCCGGGGTCGGTGCCTGGCGAATCCAAAATTTCGATCTGGTCCATTAGCTCGGCGTTGCTGCGGGGACCATTTGCCGAGCCTGTCGTGCCGCCTTGCGCCCGTGGCTGCATCTTGAGCCTTTCCTGCATGATCTGTTGTCGGGTACGAGCCTTATTAAGAGCTTCTTCTTCACGACTTGGGTCTAAACGGCTGACCCTGGCCTGCAAGGCCTTCGGAAGTTTAAGCTTGGGCATCTTAAAGGCACTTGAGATCTGCTGCCCCCGAATGCCTTCTTCTTCCTGCGTTTCGCGCCGGTTATGGGCAGTTTGCCGACTAGGTGTGCCGCTCTTAGCCATGAAATCTCTGCTTCCTCATCAATAAACCTATCCAGCCCATCTCAAAAATACTTCCCAGGCGAGCGAAGATGGCGCCAAAAACCCCAAATGAGGGCTGTGGAGAGGTGCTACAAGAGGGTTATTATCGTAGGAGCGGTTTTCGTGACTTTATAAATCGCAATGATTTTAAGTAGTTGTGTGATGAATTGAATTGCCCGCCGATCGCTGGTAGGTATAGGACTGCATATAAAGCGCTTATAACAGTGCCTAAATTCGGGGTGTGGCTCAGTCTGGTAGAGCGCACGGTTCGGGACCGTGAGGTCGGAGGTTCAAATCCTCTCACCCCGACACCCCTTTATTTAACCTAGAAAGAGCAGTTGAATCGTAGCGAGGTGGCGGAGATGGTTGAAGATCTTGCAGTTTTCGACGGAATTGGCACGGAACCCTAGCACCGCTAGGGTGAGTACCAATTCCTAGAAAACTTCAAGAGATTCAGCCATATTCGCCACCGTAGTAGATTCAACTGCTCTTTCTAGGTTTAAGTCCGCTGCCAAATCTGTCGAAATAATTAGCCAAGTACTATCAACGCACCTAAAACTTTACAGTGAGCGATATGCCACTCCAAGAGACCACAGTGCTCTCCAAGGATTCCGTGCTGGCTGAGCGCTTTGAATTCGTGCGTACCTTAGGGGAGGGCTCGGCTGGAGCTGTATTTCTTGTCAAAGATAGATCGCGAGGCCAAGAGGAGTTGGCACTAAAACTGCTCACCAACCCTTCCGCCTTCGATGAACTTACTACCGAACGCTTCCGGCAAGAGGTGGCTATTTTGCAGAAGCTCAGACATCCCAATCTAATCGAGGCTTATGATCTGATCGAGTTCCGTGGCGTTTTCGGTTATACCATGGAACTCGTGCTCGGACGCGACCTCGGAAAGATCTTTGTTGAGCGACGCTTCGATCTTCAAGAAATTGAAGAGATTATTTCTCAGGTGCTCTCGGCCTTACAGGCTTTGCATAATCATGGAATTATCCATCGCGATATTAAGTTAGAAAACATCATGCGCCGAACTGATGGGATCATTAAGCTAACCGATTTGGGATTGATGAAGAACGTCTCGCAAGCCAAAGCTACGCAAACTGGGGTATTGCTTGGCACTGCCCAGTATTTGCCACCGGAGTACGTGAGAAGCAGTCAATTTGACAACCGGGGAGATCTGTACGCCGTGGGCATTATGATGTTCGAGCTACTTAGCGCAAAAAGACGCTTCGCTGGAAGAGTCGGCATGCAGGTTTTGGAAGAGCTGCTGCAGACGGATTTCGCCCTACCCATGACACTGCTGCATGGAATTCCAGAGAAGTTCTGCCGAATCATACGCAAAGCCACGCTTCTCGATCCGAAAGCCCGCTACCAAACCGCGGAGGAGATGCTGAATGATTTTAGAGCGCCAGTCCCCTCAGTTACGGCGCCTCCGCAAACTATAGAGCCGCATATTCGAATGCATAATTTTGGTGAACAACCAAAGAAAAGAAGTGCAGCTTTGCCGAGCTGGTTTTGGTGGGGATCTGGGCTGCTGGCCATAATTCTATTGTTAGGCATCTATTTTCGGGCCTAGTCTAGCTTGCGCATGCATATGCTCGGAGTCCCCAAACGGGTGCAAAAAACCGATTGTTCCAAGATTACCCTCGCGCTATAGTCGCCCCCATGAAAAATATCCATATTCTTATTCCCATCGCGGCAGTACTAGCCTCGACATTCGTAACAGTTGAACCGGGACTTTGCGCTGGCCGCGATCTCGCAGGTAGCAAAACAAGTAGCAGCTCTGCAGGCGCGAAGCTGGTCTATGTAGAGGTGAAAGTTACGAAATTAAAAGCCAAGCCGGAATATTTAGGGGCCAATTTGGCGGATCTCTCGTATGGAGCGGCGCTAAGTTTGGTTAGCGAATCTTCAGATCAAGCTGGGAACAAAGACGGATGGATCAAAGTTAAGTCAAGTTCCGGTGTGGTAGGGTACGTGCACTCGTCGGCATTAAGCGCAAGGCGGGTGGTGTTAAGTGGCTCGTCGGACAAAAAGTTGCTCAGAGCCGACGAAAGCCCGACAGACATCGTCATGGCTGGAAAGGGGTTCAGTAAGGAAGTTGAGAAGGAGTTTGCAGCAAAGAATCCCGCGTTGAACTTTGCTGCTGTAAATGCCATGGAGAAAATTAAGATCGGTGAGGGGGAGACGCGGGTCTTTGCGAGGGCCGGTGGGCTGTTAAAAGGAGGCCAATCATGATTATCAATAGAGTAGCGATCTCTAAACGTACATTCGTAAGGTCTATAGTTGTGCTTCTCTCAGCAGGGCTACCCTTAATGGGCTGCGCGCCGGGGCAAAATGGATTGGGAGGCTTTGATAAGTTTGGCGCCGAAATTTTGGGAAGCACCGGTGTGGTGTCTGGCTCGCAGGCGAACGCTATTTTTGGTGCGGGTTCAAAATTGATCAAGGCTGCCGAAACGCTTTCGCCGGAGCAGGAATATTACTTAGGTCGTAGCGTTTCCGGATTAGTTTTGTCGCGGTATAAGCCGCATACGCGCAGCGGTCTCAATGCCTATCTGAGCAGGGTTGGATCCGTGTTAGTTGCGGCTTCGCCCAAGCCAGAGGTTTTTAACGGATATAGATTTCAGGTCCTAGATAGTGCCGAGCTAAACGCGATCTCCGCCCCAAGCGGCTTTGTCTTTGTTACGCGTGGTTTGTTAAATATGATGCCTGACGAAGATGCATTGGCCGCAGTGCTGGCGCATGAGATAGCGCACGTGCAGCTCGGCCATGGCACTAAAGCCATATCGCGTTCGAATCTAACCGGAGCTCTTTCGATCATAGGTAAGGAGGCGGCAAGTAATTACGCGGCAGGGACACCGGCCACGGAGTTGGTTGGTGTTTTCGGAGATAGTGTGACCGAGGTGTTTGATACACTTGTCACTAACGGCTACAGCCGCTCACAGGAGTACGAAGCTGATATTTATGCGGCAGCGATATTAGATAAGGCTGGCTATGGGTCGGCGAGTCTTAAGAATATGTTAGGCGCCTTGGCTTCTAAGGAAGATTCCAGCAAAGGCGGTTGGTTTGATACTCATCCCACTCCCAAGCGCCGTATATCTAACTTAGAAGATGATTTGAAGCTCGCAGTTGGCGAGCAAAAGATGCAGCCCGCGCGTTCCCGAAGATTTAAAGCGGCGATCGGATAACGATCCCCTTCGTAAGTCAGAGAATTAATATCTAGAATTAATATCTAGTGATCAGTCAGAGGCAGGCTCTATTCCGGCGAAGCTGACGTCGACAGAGATGACTCGATCTTAGGCGGGGCTTTTGTCGGAGCAGCCACCAAACTCTCCGACGGCGAATAGTGCTTCTTCATCAGAGAGGCCAGAGTGTGGCTATCAAGAATAAGATCGATTGATGTGCGCAGGTCTATCCAGACTGTCTTCAGTGCACAATCATTAGGATTAACGCATGCCTCGGCGTATATGGGATTAGCATCGCAGATAACCTCAAACGTCGCTCCCTCTGCTGCGTAGAGAATCTCCTTCAGCGTAGTTTCTTCTGGAGTTTTCACCAATTGAAATCCGCCATGGGGTCCGCGCGTACTTTTAATTACGCCGCCTTTCCTAAGCCTATGTAGTATCTGCTGGGTGTATTGGAGTGGAATCTTAAGTGTATCTGAAATCTCCGCGGCCCCAGTTGCCGTAGTTTGATCAGCTTTACGCCCAAGATGTAAACAACAGAGAATGCCGTATTCGGCCCATTTGGTTATATGCATTCCAAAAAGATAGCTTAATTTTAGAATTAACTCCAGAGTATCGTTTCAAATGGAGTGACGTTGAGAAAGATTAAAGAAGTGCTCTTAACATCACGTACGACCAGGGCACGATTGCGGCGCCAACATAGATTACGGCGATAGCCTTCATTGCGTAAGGGATCCAAATCACCTCCTCGGCAAATCGAGCAAGTGCTATAATTATAAGAATCGCTATTGATTTCGATAAAAATAAGGTCGTGCCGGTTCCTATCGAGTACATAAGATGTCTAAGTAGTATATTGGCCTCGACTTCAATTCCGTGTAAGTGAATCCCAACCGCCGTAAAAAGTCCGTCAACCACCTGTAATGCCACCAAAAGGGCGGCCAATAAGTAAACCTCTTTACGGTAGATTTTGGGTGCTTGGCGATGGCCAGAGACGACATAGAGTGCTGGCGATTTAATTTTAAGGGCGGCATTTCCCACTGAAGCTTACCTTTGTGTTTACGAAGGATAAGCTAATATCTCGAATTAATTCAATTATGCTCCAGGGAATTTTGTAACTATCAGAAACGACTGGGTAAATATCGATCCGGGTGGGGCCTGGTAGCGGCTGTAATTTGGTGCATACCACCTTTTTTACTGGGAGCCGCTGGTACATACCACCAGTTTTTTAGTTCATATTATCCGTATCCATGATCTCCTCGAATTCATGCACCAGAGCACAAATTCGCTCACGTAAGTCATCAGCAAGAACGCAGATGAGGCTGCCGGTTTGAGACACGGCTCCGTCAGTATTGGCGGTCTCCTTGGCGATCCACTCGGCCGCATTTTCCATATGCTCGATTCTACTGGATATTTCTAGTAATTTATCTAATGTTTTCATGGCACCTAGTAAGATGTAGGCAGTTTCTTGGAGGGTTCGACTACTTTGGGAGCCTATTCTGAAACGGGGGCGGGCAGCTCAAAAAAATCTAAAAACAGTAACCCGGGCGATACGTTTAAGGTCATCAGGCGAGAATGATTGCTTACGGCACCCATTTTAAGCTGCGAGAGGTTGATAAAGGGCATGAATCTGGCAAGATCAAAATTGCTCTTTAAGTAAGCAGCCACAAGGGGGCGCTTACCCATCAAGAAATTCACTAGAGTGCTTGGGAGCATTTTTAAAATTCCTTGTGCCGTAGAGAGTGATTCAATCTGAGCTAAGAATCCTTCCTCCGAGGTCGAAAAAATTATTCTCTCTTTAAAGGTCCCTACCGTGACACCAAAGCCGGCTAGCACGCTCTGGGTCGACAGAGCCCGCATTCCCCGAAGATTTCGCTCCTTCCATACCAAACTCGACCCTGATAGTTCTTTAACAAAATTTGTAAGTGCATTTTGAATCTGGTTTAGTCCCTGATCAAAATTAGTCGGCTTAAAAGTTATCGATAACGAAGGCAATGGACTGGCGCCGGACGGGAGTTCAGCCGAAAAGGTAATAGAGGAAGCCCCTTCGGTGAACTGCAAGGCTTTCTTAGCAGCCTCTTGCGAGTCTGTTGACAACTCGCTATAAGCTGCTTTCTTTAGATTAGCCAGGAATCCGCCGTCCAAGTATAGAGCAAGATCGCTCTTCGGTAGCGCAAACTTCAGTGGTTCACCTAGCCGATCAGAGGTGATATTTCCCAGCCAACGTTTCTGGTCATCGTTTTTCGCAGGAGTGTAAAACACTAATGAGCTGCGTGGTGTCTCAGCGACCGAAAACGCATATCCCAGCGCTTCTGCAGGGAATGATTGGCTGACTGACTTTAGCTCCGCGGATGGCGAGATGCGCTGCAAGGCTGAGAACAACTGAGTAAAATCCAAAAATCCGAATGAAACTTGATTGCTTTTGGGCAAGGCTTCATCGATCCTCGTAAACGAAGGTAATTTCTGTAATTTTTGAAATCCGGCAGCAAAATTTTTGGCTAATAGAGACTGGGCTAGCTCATTTGAGGTGGTTACAAACAAGCGTTCGTTGGATGCGGCAAAATAGATCTCATTGGAAAATGCGGGAGAGAACGAATTCGACAAGGTGACCTGGAAGGCGCTGCTCTCATTTAGATTCTTTTCAACTAAATTCATGTCTGCCGCGCGAAAAGTAGATTGAAAAGCTGAAAGCTTCTCTCGCATATTTACGCCCTGGATGGGCGAAAGGCCCATGCCAATGGCGAGTTTGTTTGTGGAATCGTCCCAAGAGACGAACGCTACAGCTTGTTTAAGAGATTGCTTGGCGGCCGGGTCGTCTCTGATTAAGCCCGAGGCCATTAAGGCCCGCAAGAAAGTTGCCATCAACCGACCGAACTCCGTCTGGCTAGCCGGCATCCATTCCGAAAGACCAAAAGCATCGGCATGCGGCTGCTGTCGATAGGCATTGTAGGCTTGGGATTGGAGATCAATCACCCAAAATGCCAGGGTTGATTCAGGAAGCAAATTAAATAGGTCCGTAGACGAGAACGATGTAGCACTTTGAGATTCTTGCTTCTTTGAGCAGGCACTAAGGGTGAGCGAAAGCAGCAAGGCCAATAATATTGCTAAGCAGATTGTTGACCGCGCTATCCTAAAGCGCTTTACTGATGGATATGAGTCCGAATACTTAAACATGCTTTAAATAACAAGTGACGAGACTCAGAATCTCGCCTCAAAATTACTATACGTTTGTCAGCTTTACTTGATTCATCGTACGAGATGACTTGGCGTTGGCGCAAGCAGTCCAGTGCTCCTAAAAGATTTACTTGAGAAGCCGCCTCCGTGCGAGTCATCCGACCGCTGTATATAGCCGTCCGGAAACTATTTTGCAGGCGCGCCAAGAATTCTACGTAGGACACGCTAATGGGTCCTTCCAAGCGCGGATCGAAATAGCACTCCAAATTTTCTAGGACCCATAACAGACACTCGGCTACAGGCAATAGGATTTGAGGTATAAAGTATTCATCCGATCGATCCTTAAAATGGTAAAGGCCAGCGCTTTTTACGAGCATGCCCTGGGTCTCCATCTCAAGCACGGTAGCATCTGTGATGGCTTGGAAACGTTCAAATGCAGGTAGTTGATAGTCGTATGCCAGAATCTCATGCCAGCTCTTAAGGTCATTGATGGCGCAGTGCCCATGTTGTAGCTCAAAGAGCGCCAACAAAGCCGGAATCAGAAAGTGATGGATAGAGGCGTTGCGATAAAAATCTGCTGTAAAGCGTTTTTGACCAGGCACGTGAAACACGTCCTTATCCAAACTCAGAGCGATTTTACAAGCGCCGCCCCGCTCCAAATCATCTAAGATCGAGTGTTTGCCCTGAACGAAAAGCGAGAGTGAATTAGTGAAGGCTGCAGCGTTGCCATGGCAATCCGCAGAAATCGTAGCCAATTCAACCAAGGCCTGAATCCGTCTAACAAATTGATCACGTGCCAATCCGTAAGTGCCGGAGCTTAACAGCGCCGTATACGCCAGAGAATTGAGGCTAATATCGGATTGATCTCTTATGGCGTGCGATAGCGTGGTGGCCAAGGCTGTGGTTATTGCGCGCCCATCTTCATTTCCGGAATTCAACTGACTTGCGATGCGAGAGAGGGGGATGGCATCGCCAAATCGGATAATAACCTCTCCGTATTTCTTCCGAAAAAAATCGCGTGCCCGGAACAAGCTGGAAAGCGTTTCTTTAGCTTTGGAACGCCCGGTGTTTTCCTCTCCAAATACTTCTCCTTCCACCACGTTTTCGTAAATAATAGAGGTGGGCACGAATAAGATATCTTTACGAATTCCTTTTAGGTAAGCAGTAACCATGGTGCTCAATAACCCGACTTTGGGTTGGGCCATGCGTCCGCTGCGGCTGCGCCCGCCTTCAATAAAGAATTCCTGTAGGTATCCGCGCTTGACCAAATAAGTAACGTAGCGTTTTAAAAGAAGCATATGGATGCGGTCGTTACGAGCGTTACGCTTCACGAAGTACCCGCCCAAGCTGCGTATGATAGAGCCGAATGGCCAAAAACTGAGATTGATTCCCGCGGCCACTATGGGGGTGTTGATGCGAGCATTGAAGAGGGTTAATCCCAGCAAAATATAATCAAAATGGCTGCGGTGCATCGGAATAAGCACCACCGTGTGCTCTTTTATAGCCGGAATAAGATTATCTAGTCCCCGAATAGTTACTTCATTGAAAAGTTTCTTCACTAGGAAATTGCAAAAGGGGCCGACAAACATGAAGGCCCATACTCTGGGATTTGCGGCCATTTTAAAAAATGCCATACGTGCCCGCATGCGCGCGTTTCTAAGCGTGGTGCCCTGCCGCTGCGCTACGATTTTAAGCTCACGTTCAAATTCTGGCCCACTAAGTGCGGATTGGGCTTGAAGCTCCATGCTTTGAAAAGGAACGCCGCGAGTCAACTTCAAGTTGCGATAAAAATCCATGCGCAAATATCGAGAGAGGTTTCGCCCCAGATGCTCCTGACCATTGGAAAACCTAACGATAGTACCAAAGAAGATAGTGAGAAAACGACATCCAATAACTAAGCCCAGCTGCTTAACCTGACTCATGCGATAGCGAGGTTGGTTGCGCACGGGACCACGGGCGCGAAAAATATTCAGTGTGCTGAATTGCAGAGTCGGATGGGCTCTTACCAGGCGTTGAAGCAGATCCGCTTCGTCAAGACTTAACCAATACAGCACGCCCTCGTCAAAGGAAAAATCCGGCGGCAACCTGGCGCAGTGCAGGCTTTGCAGCAAACCAGTGCGCTTAGCGAAGGATTCCAACATCGCGGCCAACACAATCGAATCGCCTTGAGTTACCACGATGGTGTTGCTGCTATTGGCAGCAACACTGGCAAAAGAGGGCGGCACCTTAGCGATGCGAAAATATCTGGCAAGCAGTTGAAAAACTATCTTACGGGCACGTGAGCGGGACCAGAATTTCATTTGCGCACCATCTTATCAGATTCTAAACCTAGGGCATTAAACCCCTTGGCGAGAGCCTCGGAGAGCGACTGATGATACAGTGCGCTTAACTCGGGGGCAAATGCGGATTGGGTCAGCTTGCTCTTGGTGGCATTTACAAATTCAAGTTTGCGGCCGTTCAATTGAAGCGTCAATTCTACGCGCGCTACGATTCTGCGAAAGAATAAAAAGTCATAGGCGTTCAAAGATATTGTTCCTATACTGATGCTCAGAGAGCGTGTGGGCGAAGTGTCTGATGAAACAGTTTTATATCCACGCACGGCCAACTCCTGAAACGCCAAGTCGTATAAACTTTTAGCGGGCGATTGATCAGTAATCCGCCCAAAGGGGATGAAAAACATTAGATATTGGCGCCCGAGCGTGGTGTCCTTAATGGGCGAGACCAAAAGTTGAATCTGCCGCTGGTTTAGCGCTTGCAAGCGGTAAAGATTTCGCGGGAGCTGCGGCGTTTTGAGTGGTGTAACCAAGCAGCCGCTAAGTGTGCTTAATACGAGAAGATATGTAACTAATCGGCCAAAAGATGCCATAATGTAACCAGTATAGATTTGTGGCTAAGCTTGGAGCCAGATATTATCAATACGGCCTGGCCAGCGGATATTTGTATGGAAGATTCTAAAGAAAGCAAGGGGTCCCCAGGTGGACTAGATCTTGGGCTGAGTGCCTTAATCAAATCGGCCAACGGTCAGGCGGCACCCACCACAGCTGATGAAGAGCTCGACCCGAATCGCGCCCCGAAGGTCACGTCTGACACCTCCACAGCAAAATCGGCTGTGCCGGAAGACGCCCGTCAGTTAATGGCAGATAAAGGGCTCTGGAAGGAGCTTTCCGCTTACTGTGAGAGAGTCATGGCTGGCGAGGATGCTTCGCCAGTTAACAAACTGTGGTGGATTAAAAGCCAGCTCCAGTTGAAGAGCGCGCCGCTTAATATCTTAGCCGCTCCGCTTGAAAGCGCGAGTGAGGCGGTTTTTGGCTCAGAACATTCTTCGGTCGCTGATAAGTCGCTGGCAGCGGATCTCTTATGCGAAATCGGGCGCGGAGCCAGGGATAGTAAAGACTATGCCGTGGCGATTAGTTTCTTTGAGAGAGCGTGGCCTTATAAACCTTCGGCCAAAGATGATCTGATGCATGTGGTGGCCTTAGAGAAAGAAAGGCTTGAAGCGGAATCACGAGTCCGTAAGAGTGATGATTTAGAACTAAAGCTTAAGAAGCTAGAGCAGCTTGAGATTCTTGTGGGGTTAAGTCCACAAAGCACCAAGGGAGTTGAGCCCCACAACGAGTTCGCCCGCCCCCTAACCCTCAAAATTCCCGAAATATCTCACAAAGACGAGCGCAAGACTGGGCGCCTCTATGTGTTCGCAATCGGGGCCCTGATTGCTTTTTTCGTAACCGCATGGCTTGTGCGTTTAAATTATTTAGAGACGATTGATACAATAATTGCAAAAAGCTCCCTCACTGATTTAACAAACAGCTCATCCTTAAGGGCTGCTCCAATTTTGCCCGAGCTGCCGAGGCGTACCGGGTTGGGGGACCTGGACGGTGTTTTTTACGAATTAGGAGCGAAGGGCCAAAAGAGCGTCGCCACCGCCGGAGCCACGGCGGAGTCGGTTACCACAAGCAGTGCCTTGCCCGAGGCGCCGCAGAAGGAATCAAGCAAGGAGTCCATAAACACTGAGGGCCCAGTGCGAACGGGCGCGATTGACGTCAGGCCTGAACCACCGCAACGCGCCGACGAACTCTTCCAGAAGCCAGAACGGCTCCCCAGAAGCAACTCTCGCTCGCCCTTACCTATGGGAGATGTTGCCCCCGTAGAGATCGAGCAGTTCGGCACTGATAAAGAGTTTGAAGTCGAGGCCGATACCGAAATTATGTCAAAACCCTCCTGGAGCTCTGCGCCGGTTGATAATGTTTACAAAGGCGATCGCGTGCGCGCCGAAGCCAAGATCGGCAACTGGTTAAAGTTACGCTCCCAAGCTGGGCGGGTTGGGTATGTTTCGACCGATTATGTGCATCAGAAGTGAGGCTTTTTTTGGGCACTTTAAACTAGTTCGTCCTTGACATGTGTATAGACACGTATCATAGTTATATACATGGAAAGAACTAACGCGCTTAAACTTCGTCAAAGCCTCGGTGCGGTGCTTAAGAGACTAAAGCGTTCTGGGCTACCCATTCTTGTGGAGAAAGATCGCATACCGGTTGCCGTGCTAATTACGATTGAGGAATATAGCAAAAGATTCGTGGACGTGGACGCGGACATTGCGCGAGAGGAAATGGTTAAAAAGATCAAAGCGGCTAAGCTTAATTTACCCAAGGGTTTGAGCTCCTTGGATCTAGTCAGAAATATTAGGTCTGCTTAGAATCATGATCGTTGTTTTGGATACGTCCGTGGCAATTAAGTGGTTCGTGGACGAACCCGGCCCATCACGTGAACAGGCACTTATCGTGCTTGATCAAGTTAAGTTAAATCCAACGGGCTTTGCCGTTCCGGAGCTTTTTTTTAACGAGATCTTGGCGGTCCTTTGTCGTGTCGTGGGGCATGCCGATGAAATTAAGACTTATATTGGGATTCTTGGTGAGCTCGGATTAGAAAGAATCGCAAACGGTCGGGGACTACTTTGTGCGGCGGCCGAAATAGCTAAACGATATAAGGTCTCGGGATACGACGCAGTGTTTGCTGCCACCGCTCAGTTGATATCAGGCTCATGGCTTACCGCCGACGACGTGGCAGTCAAGAAGCTCCGGGGCTCCGGTCTGGCGCGGCTGTTATTCTAGTAGATACTTGGGAAATGAGCGAAACTATGAGGGCTTGCCCACCCTAAAGTCTTGACTTTCCAAAGTTTTTGCTCTGGACCCCTTGATAAATCATACACTTCAGCTATTCTAGGGCACTATGGCACGAATTACAGTTGAAGATTGTCTCACCAAGGAAATGAACCGTTTTGCGTTGGTCCTATTGGCCTCAAAGCGCACTAAGCAAATTTTGCACGGAGCCAAGGTCACTTTGGATCGGGAGTACGACAACAAATCGGTCGTTATGGCGCTTCGCGAGATCGCTGGTGGTAAGGTGCGTTTTATGACCGAGGATGAAGTTAAAGAAGCGGCCCGTCTGGCCGAGGAGAGATTGGCTCAGAGCCGAGCTGCCGCGGCAGAAGTCATACCGGTAGATCCATTGGCGGGATTATCGGCTGTGCTTGAAAGTTCTCCTGCTGCTATCGAAGGTGGTTCTTCGGGAGAAGCTGAGGAGGAAGTTAAGCCGGCTGGTGGACTAAACGGCGATAACGCCTTTTAGCCTTTGGCTAAGTGAGCATGCAACTCGAAGCGATCTGCGACGCTATTGAAAAATATCACCCCACCCCTGACCTCAATCCGGTTAAACAAGCCTACGAGTTCGCGGCCCAAAAGCATCGAGGGCAGGTGCGCGCCTCGGGCGAACCATACTTAAATCACTTAGTGGAAACGGCGCTGCTTGTATGCCAGCTTAAGTTGGACATTCCTTCCGTTACTGCTGCGCTCTTGCATGACACAATCGAAGATTGCGTGGTGGATCGCGAGCAGCTCCAAGAGCGCTTCGGCAAAGAGGTTGCCGACATTGTTGAAGGTGTTTCCAAGCTCACGCGCATAGAGTTCGACTCGGCTGAAGAAAAACAGGCCGAAAATTTCAGAAAGATGTTAGTGGCCATGGCCAAAGACATCCGCGTGATCTTAGTTAAACTGTGCGATCGTTTGCACAATATGCGCACCCTAAACTTTCTCTCTGAGGAAAAGCGTCGACGCATCGCCCGCGAGACTAAGGAGATTTATGCGCCATTAGCGAATCGACTCGGTATCCAATGGCTTAAGTCAGAGCTTGAAGATCTATGTTTGCAACATCTGCGTCCAGAGCTGTATCAGTTAATTCGCGATAACTTTGATAAAACTGCCACGCAACGTGAAGATTATATCGAGGTGACTACCAAGGAGATCTTAAAAACCCTTAAAGAGGCGGGCGTATCGGCATCTTGTAAGGGGCGTGCCAAGCACTACTATTCTATCTGGCAGAAGATGGAGAAAGACAGTTTGCCGTTCGACGAAGTCTATGATCTTCTTGGATTCCGCGTGGTGGTGCCTTCCGTGCGCGCCTGTTATGAAAGTTTGGGTGTGGTGCACTCTAAATGGAAACCCATTCCGAATCGATTCAAAGATTACATCGCCATGCCTAAGCCCAACATGTATCAGTCTTTGCATACCACCGTGATTGGGCCCAAGGGGCACCGCATTGAAATTCAGTTTCGCACACCGGATATGGACCGCGTCGCAGAAGAAGGTATTGCGGCGCACTGGCTATATAAGGAAGGCGATGTCGGGCCGGGTTATGATCTTAAATGGGTCAAAGATCTGGTCGAATCTCAGCAATATCTTAAGAACCCTGATGAGTTCATACAGTCTGTCAAAAGCGAGCTGTTCCCGCGTGAGGTTTTCATCTTCACCCCTAAGGGGGATCTGATGCGTTTGCCCTTTAACTCTACGCCGGTGGATTTTGCTTATGCGGTGCATACTGACGTCGGTAATTTAACCACGGGCGCTCGTGTTAACGGTAGCATTGTGCCGCTCAGCCATAAGCTAAAGAATGGGGACACAGTAGAAATCTTGACCACAAAAGGGCATGTGCCCAGCAAGGATTGGCTCAAATTCGCTCAGTCCAGTAAAGCCAAACAGCGCATCCGTTCCTTTCTAAAAACAGAAGAGCGCGCCCGTTCTTTGGCGGTGGGTATAGAGATCTTATCCAAGGATCTTCGCAAGGTGAAATTGAGCCTCAAAAAACTTGAGAAGGATGGCAAGCTTTTGCGCGCGGCAGAGGAGCTGGGCCTTAAGACAGAAGGGGATCTATACGCTCAGATCGGTTACGGCAAAATTGCGACCTCAAAAGTGTTGGCGCAGGTGTTGCCTGCGGGCACTAATGTAGAGGAGAAGTTAGAACGGCAAGAATCGCCGCTTGAACGAATTTTTCAACGCGCCGCCAAGGCCTCGCGACAAAAGGTTGGCGTCAAGGTCAGCGGTTTCGACGACATTCTTGTACGCTTTGCGAAATGTTGTGAGCCGCTGCCGGGTGACCGTATCGTCGGGTTCATTACGCGAGGACGTGGTGTGACGGTGCATTATGCTGATTGTGCGCAGGCGCTCCAGATGGATCCATTGCGTAAGGTTGATGTGATTTGGGATACTGATATTAAAGCCCCGAGGCGCGTTAAACTCACCGTGCATTCCCAGGATCAGATGGGATTACTCGCCAACGTTTCCCGGGCCATTACCGAAAACGGGGCAAATATCATTAGTGCGCAAATTAAGACAACCGACGCGGGCAAGGCCGTCAACGCTTTTGAACTGACTATAGAGGATGCGCGCCAACTTGAAAATCTAACCCGCGCTATCGAAATGGTGGCGGGTGTGATAAAGGTAGAAAGAATTAAACAGATCACGAGTTCGGTCAATGTGGACGAGGAGAAAATACCCGAAGAGGAAGAATAGCCATGATTCGTAAGAGTATTAGCTTAAGCTTGTTCGTAGTGTTGGCGCTGATCTTTAGTTTGGCACGGGATTTTATGAGCAGTGATGGGCGCGCCCTGGCTGGCTCGGAGATCTCTCAGGCTACTCGCAGCGACGAGGAGCAGCGCACTATCCAGGTTTACCGCAGCACTAATGAAGCCGTGGTGTTTATTACCACTATCACCTTGACCATCGATCCATTCGACTTTTTCATGGAAGTTAAACCCAAAGAGGGATCCGGATCAGGAATAATTATCGATGACACCAAGGGCATAGTCCTTACCAATCTTCATGTGATTCAAGACGCCACCCGCAGTGAACAGATTACTATCATGTTGGCGAACGGACAAAACTATAAGGCTCGTTTGGTTGGATATGATCAGGAGTATGATATCGCGGTGCTGCAACTGAAAAATCCTCCAGCCAAGTTGACCAGCTTGAAATTTGCGGATTCCTCGCGGCTTGAGGTAGGGCAACAGGTGCTGGCGATTGGAAATCCCTTCGGGTTAGACCGAACCTTAACAGAGGGGATCATATCCAGCTTGAATCGTACGGTACGATCGGCCAGTGGCAGCTTGATGAAAGGATTAATTCAGACCGACGCTGCCATAAATCCAGGTAATTCTGGTGGGCCTTTGCTTGATATGGAAGGACGTCTGATTGGTGTAAATACCGCAATCTTAAGCCAGTCCGGAGATTCGGCAGGTATTGGCTTTGCGGTCCCGATTAATTCGATCGCGCGCGTGTTGCCGGAATTGATTGCAACCGGAAAGGTGCTGCGTCCGGATATGGGTTGGGTTTTGGTTGATACTGTCAGTCATGGCCCGATGGTGCGTAGGATCATAGAGGGAGGGCCGGCGGCGCTTGCCGGTATTCAGCCGATTGAGCGCGCGGTTGATACCGTTTTCTTGAAGGGCTACGTGCAAGACGTCGAACGAGCCGACTTAGTATACAAAGTAAACGGGCAGCGTGTTCAAAATCGTCAGGAGGTTGAGGAATTAATAGCCCAGAGTGATGCCTCAAAGGCGCTAGTGTTTACATTTCGGCGCGGAGGTAGCCCCGATCAAGAGCGTGAAGTCTCAATAAAGCCAGCTTTGCGATGATGTGCCCTGAAGATGCGAGTTGTAAAGTTAGATAACCACGTAATTAACCAGATATCAGCGGGCGAGGTAGTTGATCGTCCCGCTGCCGTGGTGCGCGAGCTTGTGGATAACGCCATTGATGCCGGTGCTACTGACGTTACCGTCAGAATAGAGCAGGGTGGTCAGTTATTGGTTGAGGTCAGCGATAATGGCAGCGGTATGGATTCGGATGATGCGGTGATGGCGTTCGAACGGCATGCCACTTCGAAAATTAGTTCCGCTGAAGAGCTAGTTGGAATTAGATCGCTGGGATTTCGAGGCGAGGCGCTGCCTTCAATCGCTTCGGTTTCAAGTGTTAACCTGCGTACTAAGTCTGAAGCAACGGAACTAGGAACAGAGCTCGCCTTAGAAGCGGGTCAGATTAAGTGGCGCTCCTCGGTTAGCATGCAAACGGGAAGTATCTTTCAGGTGCGCAATCTCTTTTACAATACTCCTGCACGAAAGAAATTTTTGAAAAGCGCTAAAAACGATGAACTAAAAATCCGGGAATGGGTGCAGCGTTCCGCTTTAATTCGTCCGAATGTTCGCTATAGACTTTTCAATGAAGAAAAAGAACTGGTGCACTTGCCACCCCGGCAGAATTTTATTGAACGTTTGCAGAGTGTATTCAAAGGGAACTCGGTCACATTCGACCAGTCCATAGGCCCCATGCGTATTAGCGGGTTAGTGTGTCATCCGGAGCTGGCTGCCTTCGACGGGGGCTCTTTGGTTATCTTTGTTAATGGCCGGCTAGTGACTGATAAAATGATACTAAGAGCCGTGAAGCAAGGCTTCGATTCTACATTGAAGGAACGGGAGACTCCGCTTGGCGCCATTAGCATAGAGCTTATGCCTCAATTCGTGGATGTGAACGTGCATCCTCAAAAATCCGAAGTGCGCTTCACTTCATCGCAAGCTGTCTTCTCTGGGGTATATCAGGTGCTTAAACATGCGGTGCAGGAGTTTAAGCATCCGGTTTCGTTTTCTGCGCCCACGGGCTTTGCAGGAGTTAACGCGTCGACACCGACCAGCTCCGGTTATCAGCAGCCTACTTTTGGATTCGGATCCTTGGGCGTCAATGAATCAGCGATCTCCGAGCGGTGCGCTCCAGATCGCGCTGTTGTCGTCTCAGAAGCGCGGGAAACCAAGCCTTTTAAATTTTCGGAGCTGCGGTACTTAGGCCAGGCTTTGGACTGCTTTCTGATTTGCGAACTTGAGGGACTTGTATATGTAGTAGATATGCATGCAGCGCATGAGCGGTATAATTTCAACCTGTTTAGGTCACGTTTTTTGGCGAAATCTAGCGACTCGCAGAAACTTCTTATACCGTTGCTTTTTGAGTTAGATCGTTTGCAAGTGGAGAATTTACGCGTGCACTCTAAAACACTCGAGGAGTTCGGGTTTGAATTCGAAGTGCTGACTGAAGACAAATTGGAAGTTAGCGCCACCCCCACGCGCCTTAACACATTAGATTTGAGAGTTCTTTTTAGCGAGTTGGGGCAACTTGATTTTAACGATCTGATGTCAGCCAGGATAAACGAGTTGGTCGATCAGATCGCAGCGCGCTTGGCTTGTCACGCCAGCATTCGCTCTGGTGACAAATTATCGAGGGAAGACGTTTACGCTCTTTTTAGCGAGCTAGACCGCACCGAATTTAGCGCGGCCTGCCCGCATGGGCGTCCTGTGATCGTGAGCCTTACGCGGGAACAGATAGAGAGTTGGTTCGGACGGGATCACTAAGTTCCCTGGATAAGGACTTATGACAGAGACGACAGAGACTGCCTTGCCGTTCATAATCGTGTCGGGACCGACGGCTTCCGGCAAGAGTCGTCTGGCGTTAGAATTGGCGCAAGCTCTGAGCCACGAGATAGTAAATATTGATTCGGTCCAAATTTATAAGGGGCTAGATATCGGTTCCGCCAAAGCCAGTACCCAAGAACGCGAGAACGTTCGGCATCACCTACTTGACATGGTAGAGCCATGTCAGCAGTCAACTGTTTCTGATTACCTCGCCTGGGTTGTGGCGTTGCTGCCGGAGTTAGAAAGCAGGCACACTCGCCCGATCTTTGTGGGCGGAAGTAGTTTGTACATCACCTGTCTGTTGCAAGGATTAGCAGCGCTTCCTAAGGGGGATAAAACCTTGCGCGCCCAGTTAGAGCAGCTTGATGGGGCTGCATTGATGCAGAGACTTGAAGAATGTGATCCGAAATCCGCCCAAAAGCTGCACGTCAACGATCGTATGCGCATCATTCGTGCGCTGGAATCTGCCACTTTGCATCAGCAGGCAGCGTCCAAGACCTTAGCCGATCACGGTTTCGCCCAGCCCCAGCACCAAGCTCTGATTATTGTACCGATCTGGGAGCGCGCTAAGCTTTACGCCAGAATAAATTTACGCAGTCAGGCGATGCTAAAGCTGGGCCTCGTAGAGGAAGCACGCGCAATCGCAAGCAAGTACGGCAAGGAAGCACCCGCACTAAAGAGCCTAGGGTATGCCCAAGCTTGCGCTTTTCTCAGTGGAGAGCTTTCAGAGGAAGCGCTGCTTTCAGAGCTCTCCCAACGCACCAGAAATTTTGCGAAACGCCAGATGACTTTCTGGCGCAACGAACCCCATAAGCGCGGTTGGACTGTGCAACCCATAACTGAGAACATTGTTCAAGAGAATAAGGCGCCCAAAAAATTTGAAGTCCTGGAACTGGGATTCTCCGAACTAATTAATAAGGTGCGTCAATTTACAGCGCAGCGCCAATCCTTTACAGAAGTCTGGTATATCGATGCTGAGCGCGTTTTAGGGGAGCTTGAGCAGAACTCCTAAAAGCGTGTATGATCAGGCCCTATATGATTGAACATCCATTAGAATTCGAAAAGCAGCTGGTCGAGTTGGAGTTTGAACTCTCCAAGCTGAAGGACCAAATCGCGGGCGGAGATTTAACTAGGCAGGGAGACTTTGCCAAACTTGAACACAAAGTGATCAAGCTTCGCAAAGAGATTTACGGACGCCTAACGCCGTATCAGCGCGTGCAGCTCTCGCGCCATTTCGATCGGCCTTTTACGTTGGATTACATTCAGTACATGCTGACAAATTTCGTCGAGCTGCATGGCGATAGACTTTTTCGTGATGACCCGGCCATTGTCGGCGGAACAGCCAAGTTAGGCGGCATGCCCGTGATGGTGATCGGACACCAGCGCGGCCGCACTACGTCAGATCGACTTAAACGCAACTTCGGAATGCCAAATCCCGAGGGCTACCGCAAAGCTTTGCGACTTTTTCGCTTAGCGGAGAAATTCGCACTTCCCGTAATCACGTTAATCGATACCCAAGGCGCCTTCCCTGGATTAGAGGCTGAGGAGCGCGGACAAGCAGAGGCGATTGCGCGTAACCTATCAGAACTTTCGGAATTAACCGTGCCGGTCATAAGCGTGGTGATCGGAGAAGGCGGCAGCGGGGGGGCATTGGCCCTTGGAGTTAGTGATCGAATTTTGATGTTAGAAAACGCCTGCTATTCGGTGATAACACCGGAGGGCTGTGCCTCAATCTTGTGGCACGGCGATCGCGGGGAAGCTCCCGCTTCTCAGGCCGCGCTGGCTGCTGAGCTACTGCAAGTTACTGCCCAAGATCTAAAGCGCATGAAAGTGATAGATGAGATCGTGCCGGAGCCCTCAGGCGGCGCACATGGTAATCATCGAGAAGCCGCCGAAATATTGGCTGGGGTGCTGAAGAAGAATTTGGAGCAGCTCGCCAAGCTTTCCGTAGAGGAGTTAGTAAACACTCGCTATAAGAAGTTTCGCGCGCTGGGACCGTACACAGAAAACTAGGCTCGAAAATTAGGCCCAAGAACTAAAGCCCAAAAGATAAGTACAGCTAGGGCTTCCGCATTTATCTATTTTGAAGCAGTAGCTTCTAACGCGCGAAGGATATCAAAGGTCCAAATACCCACATCATGTCCGTCGCCCCAACGCATCCCAAGCGCATAATTGCCGACCGCCCAAATGCGCTCAAGTTTCAGCTCTTCCGCCAAAGAGCTCTGCACAATTCTTAAGCTGGAAGCTTTCGGTTTCACCGGCGCGATGGGTGCCGAATGGGAACCTTCACCACGCTGCTCGCGGCAACTAGCGCAGGGGCAATTCTGCCTAAGCAATTCGCTTGAGAAGTTTGAGCTATGCCCGTCACTCCAAACAATTTGCAAACCAGACGGTCCCAGCCGCTTGATCTCGATAGGGGTACAATCGACACTCATGTCGAGAGAGTACTCGCTTTAGTAGTAACTTTCCAGATCCACAAAAAAATTTCCGCACAAATGGATTTACATAAATTTTTTCTCAGAGACAATGCGCAACCCCAAGCCGTTTCGCCACCGCAGCCCCCGCCGCAGATAATTTCTCGCAAAAGTTCTGGCAATTGATTTAGTTTTGGCGCGCATTAGGGGCTAAACGCAGCCCACGGGGAATGAAATCCACGCAAAAGCGTAGCGCTAGATACACCGCGGCAACCGCCGCGTTT
>CAZVWV010000044.1:0-24169 GCA_964631745.1 uncultured Bdellovibrionales bacterium | reverse complement strand
GACATTTCCTAACCAACTGCCGAACTTATTGCTCTTCTGACAGTTTTTTCTTAGCCGTCACCGCCACTAATTGGGGGAGATTCTTGGATCTAGCTATCCGCTTAAGATCATCGGTGTTTAGATAACGTAACCACTTAAGTGAAATATCCGAGGGGGTTTTGGGGTTAATCACCAAATTCACTTTGGTCTTATAATTTTTCATCCATAACGGATTTCCGGCGATCGCTCGTAAAACTCCCTCTGGACAGTTAGGATTCTTGGCAAGCTCTTCAAGCTCCGGTGGTCTAATCTTCGGATTCTTCATGACCGCCATATGTACCACGCGGTTTGGGTCGATTGCTAAAAGTCCGCGGCAGGCACCGTTTCCAAACAGCGCAAGTTTAATTTTTTCAGGTATGGTCATCTTACCAATTTGTGCACGAATATTTGAGCTATCGGTCTGATGGTCATCGGCAAACTGCTCCTCAATTTTGCCGCCTTGCTGTTTGGCTTCCCGAATACTCCCTAGCTCCTCTTCCTTAAGAACCCGACTCTCCGACAGTTCAGCGATATAACTCTCGACTAGATCGGCTTCGTTTATGGGTTCGTCAACGTGTTCGTCCATATTGGCTATTAGGCATTCATTCTGGCGAGCAACTCTAAACCCCGCAAATTAAGATCCGGATCAAATATTTTTATGCGTTTTGAGTGCTTGGCGATAAGCCGCGCTAAGCCGCCCGTAGAAACTATATGCTGAATATCCCCCACCTCTTCCAGCACTAACTCAATCAGACCATCTATCATGCAGATGTAACCCACCACGGTTCCGGACTGCATAGCAGCCACGGTATTTTTTCCGATTATGGCTGCGGGCCATGTCAGCTCGAACCTTGGTAATTTTGCGGTGTTTCTCACCAATGATTCGGCGGAAGTTCCAAGACCTGGGGCGATGATTCCGCCTTCATAGGCCCCGCTCTGATTGACAAAGTCAAAGGAAGTGGCGGTTCCAAAATCGATTACCAGCGCTGGCGTGCCGTAATAATGCTTAACAGCCACAGCATTTACGATCCTATCAGCTCCGATCGCTCCAGGGTCAGCCAATTTTATCGGCAAGCCAGATTTTGTACCTGGCCCGATGATGTGTGGGGTGGGGCCTAATCTGGTTTCTATAAAATTCGAAATGTCTGCTGTTAAGGGCGGCACCACACTCGATATGATGGCGCTCGAAAATTTCCATTTAGGACCAAAATGTTGGTTCAACAGAGCGACTATCACGGCGCAATATTCATCCTGGGTTCGGCCGGTTTCAGTCTTAATGCGAAATTCACCCACCAATTTTGGACCGTCGAAACATCCAATTACTATATTGGTATTTCCTATATCAAAAGCTATTAGCATCTCTGACTTCCAACTAATTGACCCACCGCGAAGGCTTCACTGCCCCCCCCAGAGTTTAATACTATTCTGCCCTCTGAATCGACCCCTTCTAAAGCTCCTGAAATTAGGCGATCCCCCACCTCGAGCTGGCAGATATTGCCAATGCCAAAGGCGTGCAGATTCCAGTCATTTACGAAAGATTTAAAACCATCATTCAGATAGATCGTCAGGGCTTGACTAAGTTGTGGGGCCACTCGTTTAGCGATTTCAAGCGCAGAAAAGGTCTTGCCGCTCAACTCTTGCAAACTCACTACCTCCGAGGCGGGACCAGGAGCGTCACATAGATTAATGCCAATGCCGCAAAGAATATGATTTACACCCGCCTGCGATACTAACTCAATTAAAGTTCCGCTTAGCTTACGTCCATCACACGCCAAAATATCGTTGGGCCATTTGAGCTTGACCTCTGCCCCCAGTTCCGCGAGCGCCCGCCGCAAGACACATCCCACCGCCAACGAAAAGGCGGAAAGGCGCGCAATCTGCGCCGGAGCCTGCCACACAAAGGTAACGTAGAGACCTTCTCTGGCAGCACGCCACACCCGTCCCTGACGGCCCCTGCCTGCGGTTTGCCTTAGCGCTAACACCAAGCCGGCCTTTCCCTGACTTAATGGGAGCAATTCACGGGCTGCGTCCATAGTGCTAGCGACTTGGTTCATCACGCGCACCTCCCACAATTCACCCAGCTCCTCGCTAAGAAGCAGCTCCATGTGCTCGATGCGCTCGCTCATGAAATCCTCATGGAGATATCAACCATTTTGGCCGTCCTGGTTAAAGCACCGACCGAGATTAATTGCACCTTGGCTTCTTTGAGCTCGGTAACCCGTTCGACAGTTACCCCGCCCGAGATCTCTACTAGCGGGGGGTTCGGCAGTGCTGCAATAAATGCGATAGCGTCTTTTAATTCGGCAAGAGGCCAGTTATCCAACATTACGTAATCTACTCTGGCTGTTAAGGCGGCCTTTAGCTCCGACATATTCCTGGTCTCCACCTCCAAACCAAGATGGGCCGGTTTCCTTTTAATCAAACCGTTTAACAAATCTGTAATTCCTCCAGCCCCGGGGAAATTATCAATATGATTATTCTTCACCATCAACATGTCGCCGAGCGCCATGCGATGGTTCTTAGCGCCGCCAGTTCTAGTGGCGTATTTCTCAAGCATGCGCCAGCCCGGTGTGGTCTTGCGTGTATCTAAGACCGTTAGCCCTTGGGCGTGGGATAGAAAGTTGGCTGTGTTTGTAGCAACGCCGCAGAGCTTCTGAAAAAAATTAAGAAGCGTGCGCTCAAGCGTGAGAAGATGCTTGAGATGGGCCTCCAACACTAGTAGGGTTTGGCCCTTCTTAACTAGGGTGCCCTCGGGAGAAGTTGTCCCGATCTTGCAGCTAGCGTCAAACTCATCGAAAATAATTCGAGCCAGGGGCAGGCCACATACAATCAGATCTTCTTTTGCTACGAAGGCGGCCTGCTTGATCGGATCCTCGGCGGAACAAAGCTCGCTTGTGGGGTCCCCGAGCATAAGATCTTCATCCAATGCAAGTCGTACGAGTCTGCGCACTTGAGGACAATCAAGACTAATCATCAGGCCTCTTGATGCGCCCAAGAGATCGCGTGTTTAAGCAAAACTTTTAGAATGGCCACAGCCGGTACTGCAAAAAAGACCCCCAGCAATCCGCACAACGCACCGCCTGCAAAGACCGCAAGAATTACAACCAACGGTGAGATCCCCAACTTGTCGCCGACAATCTTAGGTGTAATTACGATACCTTCAAGCGCCTGAACAACGGCGTATACTACCCAAACTCCGAGCAGGTGCGAAAAATCGCCGAAGGTAACTAGCGCCATTACCGAACTAAGCAATATTCCCGAGAGAAACCCTAGGTACGGCACGAGATTTCCAAATCCAGAGATAAAAGCGAGTAAGAACCACAACTCGACACCAACCAATTTGAGCCCGATCGCATAAAGCACAAAGAGCGTGAAGCAAACGGTAAGCTGTCCGCGCACAAAGGCCGAGACGAGTTGGTCAATCTCAGTAAATATACTTTTGACTTTGGCCCGGGTTATTAGAGGGAAAAGAGTTAGTCCGCGTTGGTGAATCATGTGAAAATCAACTGCCACATAAAAAACAATAAACGGTAACAGCAGCAAATTGGCCAGCCACATGGTTAAGGAATAGCCACTTATCAATGCTCCCGAAACCGTAGAAAAAGCACGTTTGATGGTTTCGCCCGCAATCTCACTAAAGGAGCCCAGCTGCTCGCCGTTGATAGCGGAGAGATTAATGATATCAGGGGGAATGATAGCCTGCACGCCCTCCAAGAGCGGTCCGACGCGAGTCCTGGCGGTCTCAACGTACCCTGAAAAATTCTGGCTTAGTCTGCTGTATTCTCTAACAATTGTGGGCAATGCCGTCAGGGCAAGCACGGTTAGCAGCACAGCGATGCCCAGCATAATCAATAAAACGCCCCAAGTGCGACTGATGCCGCGTCTTTGCAAGTTAGTTAGCCAGGGGTTTATCACATATGCCACGGCGTAGCCGACCACCAGCAGCGCCACTAAGGCATCCAGTTTCATGAGAAACCAGCCCACTATCAATATTGCGAGCAGCGAGATTATCCAAAGCGGAGGAAGAAAAGTCTGTTTGTTGGCCATTTGAGGGGATAGTGTAGCAGTTTGCGAGTGGAATGGGTAAGGGAAAACTCGCTACAAATCACCACATTACTGCTACAGGATATTTAGCGATTTCCCGATCAGGGGTCAAAATGGTACCTCCCTCCTCTAAGGCAGTTGCAACCAATAGGCGGTCGAACGGATCCAAATGAATCTTCGGAAGTTCCGAAGCGCGATAAATCACATTACGGGCGAGTGGCACAGCTTCTAAGTTCCACAAGCTGGTCTGTTGCTCATACCACATTCGCGGCGGCTCGGGTAGCGGGAGCTTCCCAGACATCCATTTGAAACTTAACTCAAGTGCACAAACATCACTTATTATTAAAGTGTGCTCCGCGTCTTGCAATAACTTCTTAGCACGCTTCGATAGTCGACCTGGCGAGCTGGTCAGCCATAGAAAAGTACAGGTGTCCAATAAGTATTTCATTTCAGACCCCAGTCTTGCAGCTCCTTGTCGGAAAGTGGGGCGAAAACTTCATCATTGCACTTAATTGGAGCGGATGTCGCAAACCCCACGCGGGGTCGATTCAACTTTTTACCTTTAGTTCTTGAAAGTCTCGCCACCGGCTCGCCACGTCGCATAATAACCACTTCGGCGCCACGTTCGACCTCGGACAATAACTTAGAGAGCTGGGTTTTTGCTGCGTGAACGGAGACTCTTTTCATTAACTAAGAATATCATTATAGACTAGACTTAGTCAAGACTAAGTTTAAAGGTTGGAATCAACACCTATACGTATAATTTATCTTACAAATTTAAGCGACTCAAAGTTATGCAAATGGTTAGAACACCGGCAAGAGGGACATTTTTAATATGTCGCCCTAAACAAACGACAAAATCGGCCGGCCAAATAGCTGCTCGACCTCTTCGCAGAGCGTTTCAGAGGGCACAACGCAGACGGGGCGCTCGCGTTTATCTTTAAGTGTGACCCAAACCTCTTCGCGCGCTAGTTTTATGCGCACCTTGACCGGGCAGTTGCCGTTGTGTTTGCTCAGTATACCAAAGAGTTTGTCCAGGCGTGAATCCATATCATCTTGGTCAAAGGCCAAAAGGCCCTGAGTGGCTTTACGGTCTCGCAGATCGATCAACGATTGAATCTTTTCAATAATCAGCACGCAGCGTTCGTCGGTGATATCGGCGCGAGCCGAGGCTAGCACTGGCTCCTCTCCGGCCAACACTGATGATTGCTGGGTGTAAATATCGGGCCAAACGATGGCCTCTACAGAACCCACGGCATCTTCTAAGAGAAATGTAGCGTAACGGTCCCCCTTCTTTGTGTTCTTAAGTTTTAAGGCTGTTACCACGCCCCCCATGATTACCGAACCGCCACGCTTCAGTGCTCTGATATCGGTGCTGGTTAGCGCGCCCATCTGTTTAAGCACCTTCTGGTATTTTTCTAAGGGATGGCCGGAGATATAAAATCCAAGGGCCTCGCGTTCAAAGGAGAGGCGTTGATTAACGGGCCACTCCGGCAGTCGATTTTTCTTGCCTCGTATAATCGGCGCAATTTCCCCGCCGCCAAAGAGAGAGATCTGATTAGAATTTTTGGCCTCATGCGCAATTTGGGCTGACTGCAACACCGCGTCTAAGTTCTCAATCATTTCGCGGCGAGATATGGATGAAAAGTCAAAAGCCCCACACTTTATTAAGCTTTCCATCACTCTGCGATTTACAACACGCAGGTCAACGCGTTTAGTGAAATCTTCAAGATCCTCAAAGGCACCCTGCTCTCTACGCACCTTTTCAATAGATTCAACCGCTTTATCTCCGATACCCTTAAGTGCCGAGAGTCCGAAACGAATGGCTCCTTTTCTGACCGAAAAGCCCGCCACGCTTTGATTCACGTCGGGCGGTAAGATTTTAATTTTTTGCTTACGACACTCGGTCATGTTTTTGAGCGTTTTGTCGCTATCGTCCATCTCATGCGACATAAGCGCCGCCATAAATTCCACCGGATAATGCGCTTTCAGGTATCCGGTGTGAAAAGATACCATGGCGTAAGCGGCCGAGTGGCTTCGGTTAAATCCGTATCTTGCAAAGGTTTCCATCTGATCGAAAATTTCGCTGGCCATGCGTTTCTCAATTTTTCTGGCCACCGCGCCATCCACGAACTTATCCCGTTGCTTACGCATCTCTTCCGGGTTTTTCTTTCCCATGGCGCGTCTTAAAAGATCCGCTTCCCCGAGGGAATACCCAGCCAGCTCCTGCGCCAACTGCATAATTTGTTCCTGGTAAATTATAATTCCATAGGTATCGGCCAGTATCACTCGCATGCGCGCGTGCGGATACGAAACCACCTCCTGCCCATGTTTGCGCCGGATATAATGATCGACCATGCCGGCATCCAAAGGACCAGGTCGGTATAACGCTAAAATAGCCACCAAATCATCGAAGCAGCTGGGCTTTAGCCGCATGGTCATCTCGGTAATTCCACCCGACTCTAACTGAAAGACACCAGTGGTGTTACCTGCACATAGCAAGGTGTACGTCTTGGCATCATCCAGGGGGAGCTTATCAAGCTCAATCGTGAAGCCCGTGCTCTCTTTGATCAGGGCAAGCGCAGTGTGGATTACCGTGAGAGTTTTTAGCCCTAGAAAGTCAAATTTTAGTAATCCGATCTTTTCCACGTATTTCATGGAGTACTGGGTAACGTCGTTCCCGGCTTTATCGACCATGAGCGGCAGCAATTCAGTTAAGGGACGATCTCCGATGACCACTCCGGCCGCATGCGTACTAGCGTGCCTTGGAAGACCTTCCACGTGAAGCGCCAGTTGAATAATATCTCTCCCTTCGCCCTGTGCGAAATCGCTGAGGCGTTTCTCCATTTTAATGGCTTCTGTTAGCGGATAATCAAAGCCTTGACGAGGCGCGGGCACAAGCTGCGCAATTTTGTCCATCTCCGCAAAGCTTTTTCCCAGGACACGGCCGACATCCTTAATGGCGGCTTTAGCCTTCATCGAACCGAAGGTGGCGATCTGCGCCACGCGATCCTTTCCGTACTTCGAGACTACATACTCGATCACCCGATCTCGCCCGTTAATGCAGAAATCCACGTCAATATCAGGCAGCGAAACACGTTTGGGGTTCAGAAAGCGCTCAAACAGTAATTTGTGCTGAATCGGATCTACATCGGTAATACGCATACAAAATGCGACCAAAGATCCGGCGGCGCTACCACGACCGGGACCGACTGGCACGCCGTGGCTCTTTGCCCAAACGATAAAATCCGCGCAGATTAAAAAATATCCGGCAAACCCCATTTCGGAGATCATTTTAATCTCCTGCTCTAGCCGGTCCTGGTACTGACTCTCTTCTACGCTGCCCCAATTCTGATTAACTTGACGGATCACCTGTAGGCGCTCTTCCAGCCCCTTACGGGCAGCCTTGGCCATGGCCTGATCTAAGGACTCTCCCTCGGGGAGGTCATATCGCGGCATGTAATACTTGTTAAAATCGAAATCCAGATCACAGCCTTTAGAAATCTCGACAGTGTTTCGAAGGGCCTCGTCGACATATGGCAATGCTCCGAACTCATTCTGCATCTCTTCTAAGGTCTTAAGATGCAAAGTCAGCCCTTGATGCCGCATGCGTTGAGGATCGGTGATATTCGTGCCGGTCGAGATGCACATCAGAACTTCTTGGGCGTAATGATCATCGGCATTCAGATAGTGACAATCGGTGGTGGCAACCAACGGGATTCCGTAGCTCTTAGCCAGATCGGCGCAGATCTCATTTACTCTGCGCTGCTCAGGGATAGGATGGGGTTGAATCTCAAGGTAGTAATTATCTTTAAAGACTGAGGCGTAGTATTCTATCACTTTTCGGCAGGTCTTTAGATCATCACGCACAGCAGCATAACCAAGCTCACCATTCATGCAGCCGGATAAAATTACTATGCCCTCGCTTAGACTAGTTAGAAGCTCGTGATCGACGCGCGGCTTAAAGTAAAAACCTTCTTTGTATGCGAGCGTAACCAGCTTACAAAGATTTCTATATCCCGTTAAATTTTTAACCAAGGCTGTGACGTGATGAGTGCCAGCCCCGCCTTCTTTACGGGTTTTGCGCTCATAGCGCGAGCCGGGTGTCACATAAAGTTCACAGCCCACGATGGGTTTGACGCCCTTCTCTTTGGCATGCGTATAGAACTCAATCGCTCCGTGCAGGTTGCCATGATCGGTCATGGCCACGGCAGGCTGGCCCAAAGCTGCCACCTTATCCAACATCGGATCAATTTTATTTAACCCGTCGAGCAGGCTGTACTGAGTGTGAAGATGTAAGTGGACGTACTGACTCAAACGGAACCCCTATTGCACATCAGGGAAACCAAATCTCCCAGGACTGACGAATGTTGTATAAGTTTAATGGGATTATAGCAATTTGCCAAGCATCTTGCGGGCGACAAGCCTAACAACGCCGTCAATACACGCGAATCACTCTTTTCTTACCAAATACTTCAAAATCCATCCTTTGAATTAGATCCCATCCCAAGAGACCATCGATGCCTGTTCGCGCAGCCGGAGTCGAATACCAACTCTACTCTGGCAGCGCCTTCCGGTCCAACGATCACGGCACTTAACATGGGCAAGCCAGCATTTACACTAATAGAGTAAGTTCGCACTATGCAGGCATCCATCTACGCGCGGCTGCGACTAGGATTTCGCCTTTTAGGATTTTTCTCTCCCCAACATAAACAACGGCAGAGTCCTTCTGACGCTTTGTCGTGATAAGCTTGTCGAATGTAGCTCTCTTTTTCGCATGCGCAGCAACTATACCTGACCGAGGCTTGGCTGAGTTGTCGGGCCAACTATAATTTATTAACTGCACCCAATCCTTACTGTACAGTTTCTCAATTGTTTTCCAGGTCAGCTTTTTATTCATATTTCAAATCTCCTATCCCCATTCAGTAAGAAACACGGGATGATAACTATCCGCACGATAGGCCCTGCCACTTGGTGGTCATTTTAACAGCTACTTCGTCAGAGTTAAAGGAGCGAATCTAATCCCTGGCCAAGCATCTTGGCATCGCCCCCGGACGCTGGTACAGTCTCTAGACAGTATGGACAAAACCAAACAATTCCAAAGACGTAAGGAATCTTTCCACTGCATGAATTGCGGCACACTGGTCGTTGGCGATGGCTACACTAATCATTGCCCTAACTGTTTGTGGAGTCGGCATGTGGATAATTTCCCCGGAGACCGCGCTTGCGAGTGTCGCGGCCTGATGCAGCCTGTTTCTGTCGAGTGCAAAGCTGGCGAGTTCCGCATTATCCATCGCTGTAAGATTTGCGGCTTAGAAAAACCCAACCGGGTTTCGAGTTTAGATGACCGCGAAGTGTTAATTAATGTCAGCGCTGGAGCGGGAGCCTAACGCATGCTTAGATTTAACTACTCGCTATTCTCGTTCCTATTCACCCTAACACTTTCTTTAAATTCCCAAGCTGCGCCGCTCCAGCTTTACGAAATCGATGGCACAGCTAGCGGAGAAAACTTTGGAGATGCTCTTGCATGTATTCCCAAGTTCGCCGCCTCGACACTAGGATCTGACATCGCAGCTGGCTCACCGAATTACCCCGCCTCAGGAGCGGGTCGCGCACAGGTTTTTAATGGCTTAACCGAAGCTGTGGTGATCTCTGATGTTGGCATAAACGCCAACGAGCATTTAGGCGCAGCCGTCAGCAGCACCTTGGAGGACATCAGTTTAACTCCCGATGGTATCCCGGACCTCGTGGTGGGACGAAATAACACGGCTTTTGGTACACCCTTTGCCACTGTTTATTACAGTCCGGATGCTGAAAGCACAGGAAGCATATTTGCAGTAGGACTCTCAACAACCGGATCTGTTTCCGGGTTCGGCTATTCCATTGTTCCTCTTGGGCACAAGAAAATCGCTATCGGTGCGCCGTTTTTTGAAAAATCCACGGGCACATGCGGGGCGCCCAATGCCAACTGCGGCGGCTTTGAAGTTTTCGATCTAACGGCCGCACCGTACAGCACCTCGCTCGGGTTTTACATCGATGCGGGGAATGGCGCCGAGGCCGGAAAAGCTTTGGCTCCCATCAAGGATCTGTACGCTGATGGCGAGATGGACCTTATCGTAGGCGCGCCGAAAAAAAATGCGGCGGCGGGCCAGGTGATGATTTTTTCGAGCGCCTCCTTCCAAGTTGGGGTGCCGACATTGAGTCCGGGGGTGATAATTAATGGCGCAGCAGCTGGCGATGAGTTTGGCTCTGATCTGGCGGTCGTAGGCGATACCAACGCTGATAGTTTTGATGATATCATCGTTGGCGCTCCACAATCGCAAACTGGTTCTGGTCAGGTGACTTTGTTTGCGGGCTCCAACTCCACCAGTTTAGCTACGCTTTGCACAATTAATGCGCCAAGCGGGGTTCGAAGTTTTGGCAGCTCTGTTGCGGGACTTGGTGATATGGATCTTGATGGTTTTCCGGACTTTGCTGTGGGCGCACCCGCCCCCTCAACTCCCGGAGCAGTTTATATTTATCGCTACGACTCTCCATCTAAGGACTGCGTTTTAGAATACACCATCTTAGGCGCGCCCGCTTCGCTTTCTTTAGGTAAACGCATCGTGGGATCCATTTCAGATTCACACATCTGTGATCTAAACGCCGATGGCACCCCGGACTTTCTTGTAACGGAGGCCGCGGATGGCCCAGGCACAGGCAGAGTTCACGCTTATGCGGGCGTGCGGGCTTTGCCGACAGCCACTCCGACTCCATACCCTACTCCCATCTTAAACCGGCAGGCTCGCCTGCAATACCGTTTGGCAACAGATGGGGTCTTTCGAGCGCGACTTGTGGTTGAGCCTCAACCCAGTCCAAGCTGCCAGATCACTATTTTGGGACGTCGCACTAATCGTGACCTAAAGCAGCGGTCCAAAACTGTGACCCTTATTAGCTCTGCAGTAAATGCTAGAGCGACACAATTTGTGGCCCGTCAGATGCCTAAAGTGAATACGGTGGATAATATAATTTTCCACACCATTGCCAGAGTTACCTGCGGCGGCACAACTATCTTCTCGAACGTGCGCAGCCGATATATTCGCGCGTGTGGTAACTCCAAATACGGTTCGGTCACTCCAGAGGCCTGGGAGACCGAACTAATCTCTAAGCTTGCCGCGCTTGGGTAAGGCCCAGTTGCGGAACGGCACAGTTACGCTTTATTGAATGTTTATCAGGAATGAACAAACGCTCGCTAAACTTGGTTTCAATTGCGGGCAGCTTGCTCATGACGCTTGTGCTTTCTGCGACATGGATGCAGGCAGCCCTACGCTCAGATACTTCGCCCAAAGATTTCTATAACACCTGGAGCTTTACAAGAGCGGTCGTGTCTGATTGCAGCCCATACGACCTGGCCTGCCGCGACAATATCATTCAGACGCAATCCAGCGAGGAGCCTGTACAACTCGAAGTCGTCGAACCTCCCAATTTATTTACATTCTTCTTCTGGAGCACCAAGTTTAGCTTGGGCGCTGCGCTTGAAATTTGGCGCTGCGCTTCGATTTTGTTACTGCTCGCGTCTCTATTTCTGTCGCGAGCGATGTTTCAAAATAACCAGGTTATTTCTAAGAGCACTTCTACAGTCTTTTGGACATTGCTGATTTTCATAAATTTCGCGCCCGCCTCCCTGGATATTCAGTTAGGGCAGATCTCTGCGCTTGTATCCTTTGGACTTGTGCTCTTTGCGGTGCTCATCAAAAGTTACGGTCTCAATTCCGTATGGGCTGGGCTGGCTCTTTCTATTACGCTTATCAAGCCGAATCTGCTCTATCTCTTATATCTCTACCTCACAATCGAAACCCTGCGCACCAAGAGTTTTAGACTAATCGGTGGTGGTCTGCTGGGAGCCGTGGTCATGTTTGGCGTTCCTTGCCTTTATCGCCCAAGCATAATGCTTGAATTTTGGCAGGCCATTTCAAACTACTCGACCGACATGATGCGCGCGACCATCGGGACTTGGCTTAGGATCTGGTTGGGGCCAGATTTCGTGCTGCTTGATTATCTCCTAATGCCGCTCTCCATAATCGCGCTCGGGACCTGGTGTTTACGCCGCGAATCTCGATTCACAGGCTCACATAAAGCAGTTTTGGTATATCTCCCTCTCCTTAGCATAATTTCCACTCCTTACTGCTTACCTTATGATTTCGTTGTTCTGATCCCGGCCATGATGTGGTTCGTGAGTAGAAGCGCGAGTATTCCTGCTAGCAGGCGCCAATTGCTTTGCGGGAGTGTGGTTCTCCTCAATCAGTATACCTTCATGCAGTTTTCAGAGATGCACCAGTACGCGGCCTATCCCTGGGTCGTCCTGGCGCTGTGCCTGCTTAGCGACCTTACCGCCGGGCACACTGCATCTCAGCCAAAACACTCTCTTCCCCCTCGTGGCACAGGCGGCGTGGTCAGCAACACTGCTTAGGAGGCCTCTTATATTTATATGCTTATCTTAATACTTTAGCTAACATGCCCTAATGAACTCGAAACCAAAACCTCAAACACTCACAATCCAACATCGCCGTTTATCGACCCTTCAGAAAATTTGCCTGGTGCTTGTTTGGATCGCTGCTATTGGCGGAATAATCCTGTTAGCGCAGCAGTATCCTCCCTCAGATCCTCTGCCCGTTGGCGTACAGGCCGGAATTATTTTCGGGGCATTTATTCTCACAATCTTTATCTGTTCATTCCCTTCCGGCAAAACTGCCGAGTACAAAACGCAAATTCTTTCCGATAGCAAGATCCCTGAACAAGTGATTAGCGATCCAGCTTCCTATAGCCTCATAAAGAAAATTAAAATTACTGCCTACATCATTCTGGGGAGTCTCTGGGCATCATGCGTGGCTTTGATGTTAATGGGAACCAAGATCGTTTACGAGCATCTCTTATTGCGGCCCCTGTGCCAATGGGCCGCGCAAAACCAAACAAGTGGGGTGATTGAGCGTGTAAACTTGCTCATGCCGGTTAGCGAGCTTAATCAACTAACCAGCAGATTCGGCGAGATTGAGTGCCACTTCAGTTTATCTCACAAGGTGATCTTCTTAACTGAAATTATGAACAAGCCCCTTGCATTCGTTATTGGCCTCATTAGCGCTGGCTTGGTAGCAATAATTCCCTTATTTCTTTGGTACTGGATTACAGCTCGCGTAATTCGAGCTATACGCACCTAAAAGCGATAAGTCTGTTCACGAAGGATGCCCACTCAAGGGGCTCGGCCCTAAGTCATACCCGTCCTCCCGAAGCCGCGAAATAATTAGTCTTCGTGCAGTCTCGTTATCCGGGAGATCCGACTCCGAGCATTTGTTAGTATGATCATAAAAATCCGAAACAGCTAATTGATTCGTTATCAAATTCAGACGATACAGCCGCTGGCAGATTAACAAGCTAAATTCCTTCAAATCATAAAATGGCGGCTGGTAACTCAGTTCGTCTTGATCACTTGCGATAAATAGCGGGGCGAGCGGATCAGGGTGACGCTCCAACAAGTTGCGGCCCCGCATCCAACTAGGAGGGCTAATTCCGAGATAACTTAAGATTGTCGGCGCCAGATCAAGATGCTGGACATTAGCGCTCAAAACACCGGCATTTGCTCCTTCAGGAAACACCACAAGCAGCGGCGTGCGCTCACAAGTCCAGCGCATGCCATGATCTGAACTGATCACGACAATTGTATTCTCCAACTTCCCGGCCCCTTCCAGTTCGGAAAAGATCTCCTGCAAATACGAATCAAAATCGAGAATGGCATCGTCGTAGAAATTCACATCCCAAGTAGAATTTTGATCTTGAGACAATGAGAAATTTCGTATCCGCGGAAAGAACTTGGGGCCATGCGTTCCCATCAGGTGAATATGTGCAAAAAATGGCTCGGACGTGCTTCGAATAATATTCTTAATTTGCCGGATGCGTCCACTATCTGACACGGCGCGGTTGGAGTAACGATTTACCTCATTCGAATGATCATACATATCACGCAACCCGAAGATGTGAAGGAAGCGCTCCTGCGCTCTGCTGAAAATATTCATTAGGAGTAGCCGCGCGGGGTCCAGGGCGACTTCGTACGAGGGCGGAAGGAGTTCTGGGTAAAAAAATGAAAGATTTCTGTCGTTGGCTCTATCGAATGCTGAGCGCATGTTCAATAGATAAGGATTATGGATATCCAGTGCGACTGAATAATTCCGGTATCCAAGCCCTTTCAGTATCGCAGGCAAGCTTTCATAAGAATCTTGCCCACGGAAAACATCCGGGTAGTACACCACTTTCGTGGTTGAAGGCAATTTGCCCGACAAAAGAGACGGCACGGAACTTGTAGTGGTACACGAGTTTGGAAAGGCGTTCTGTGCCAAAAGAGATTTCGGAGCGAGCCTTGCCATAAATGGCGTCGTGGGTCTCTCATAGCCATAGGCGGAAGTATGACTGGCGGTTATCCCATCACCGGCGATAAATATTATATTTGGCGAGCGCACCAAATTATGAGTAGGATCAAGCGTCTCAAGCTTAAATTCCGGGGCATTTACAATTCGTATCAGTAAAGCCATCAAGGGAATTATCAGCATCAGCGCCGAGAGAGATCTCAGCAACTGGGCGTACCCGCTATCTTCCAGTGATTTTCTTAGCAATCTTGCTAATCCCAGACTGTATAAACAAATCGCGACGACCGCCGCCACCCCCAACAAGCGCTCCAACCCCGAGAGATGTACGATGCCTGCTTCCCAAAAGATATAGAAAGTTGTGTCGGTGAAAACCACTAGGAGGGAGCTTAAGATTGCTACCTGGAGAAACTCCATCATCAACAAACTGCTGAACCGATACCCAAATAGGCGCAAGGTCCTAACGACAATCAATTCTAACGAAAAGATCGCCAAGGTAAGGAAGGCTGGCGCTGCAAAGGCCGCTAAACAGATCTCGAAGCTCCCTAAGGCAGTCTCCGTTCGCAAGAATGAGGGCTTGAAAATTAGATATAGCCATTCAACTCCTAGGTACAGCGCAGCGCAAAGAAATGCCGCGACGAGGCGCGCTAAGTATTTTGGATTAACGGGATCTTTATGGGAGGCCTGCACCATATGATCACCATACGATTAGAGCTTTTGCACTGCTCATATTCTAGAGCACACCATCGGATAAGTCTTTATAGCAATTGCAATTAAAAGCGATCACCGACACCCATGCAAGTTCGCTAATCGGCACATCGTCCAATTAACTCCCTTACCCCGGCAAAGCCTGGGTCCTGAAGCTTCACTTTAGCAATGCGGCTGCCGACCTGCGCCAGCGCGTTGGCGTTGGAGAAGCTAAAAAGCTGAAATTTAATCTTTGGCCAGCGACTCTTGAAGTACCGCACTGAATCGGCGTAGGCCAGATCGAACGCTCTAAATCCGTATTTTTCAACCAGCGTCGGCACAATAGCCATGCGGTATGGGGTTTTATCCATACGACTCGGAAGCGCCACTCCCGAATACTCGTCGATCTTCGCCAGTATATGCTCAAAGGGCTGCTTGACCACAAAACTCTTGTCTCCCGCAGCGCTCTTTGGAACACCAAGCTCAGTAAGAAACGCTTGAACTTCCTTAGTGCCAAAGTTCTCAGGAAAGATGGCGCAAATTACAACGTCGCTACAACCGGGAACGGTCGTATGCAAAACCGTTCCTGGAAGCACCGTCACGCTGCTTTGTAAGGCGGCTTCTTTTACGCGGTCGATAAAAGTCCCACTATGGTAGTCAGTCACGGCGATCAGATCTAACCCCTTAACCTGAGCGAGCCTAACCAAGGCTGGTGCCGTATCGATCCCTTCGATCCCCAAATATCCAAGTGAAGCCGGGCTATGAATTCTAAGATCCATTATATAGCTCTTCTGCTTGGTGCGAACTTTTTCCACCTTCTGTATGAGCTTGCTGGCTTCTTTGGGCGCCGATTCTTGTACTGCCAGCTTTTCAATTTGCCCCTTCAATGACTTGTTATCTCTTGCCATGTCTACCTCTAATTGACGATTAAATTTATTCCGCTGGCTTCTCTTCCACCTTAGGCGCAGCGTTGGTAATTATTTTCGGACCACTTGACGACCCGCCTGCCATCGGTTTGCGTTCGGAACTCTTATTGGATAACGCTTCACCCGCGACAGTACTCATGGTGTCTCTGATTAAGTTTCTGAGAGCACCAATCTGCACATCGATACGTTCCAAATCTGCTCCAGTAGGCATGCGCGCCAGGAGCGCTAACGCTTTTTCAAGTCTGGTGGTGACGTTAGCGACCTTTGTCGCCATTAAATCGAGCTTGCTTTCAACAAGTTTTAAATCGGAAATTGTCGCGATGCCCATCATACGACCGATGGTGGCAGCACTGACGTCCCGCCCATGATCGCCGGAGCCGCCTATTGCCTGTTCAACTTTAGAGATCTCGCCACGAACCTGATCCTCCAGTGAATTTACCAAGGCCCGGTCTTCTTTTTCCTTGCCGACAGATGTCTCTTCCATTTTCGACCCTAATTTATCGAATAATATTAGATGGTTGGACCACTACGTCCGAAACAAAAATCCAACACTTTTGGTTTCAATAGCTAGATGAGCTTACCCGCACCTGCGATTCGGGTAGTTTTTATGGAGGCATGCTCCGCAGTTGCCCTATTTTTCCTAGAGATTCTAGAGACTTGTCTCGCAATTCCCTGGCTAAGCTTAGATTTGGCAGCTCTTAATATTCTTACGGTTTGGATTCTATTTGGCTCAGATTCTTCTACTACAAAAACTCTATTGTTGATCTTAAAGCTCTCCCCACTAGAAGGAATTCGCCCCAGGGAGTGTAAAACGTATCCAGCTAGGGTGGCATATTCGCCTTCGGGGATACCGAGTCTGTAGCTCTCATTTAAGCTCTCGATGTTTGCGCTGCCGTCGATCACCAAATCACCATTGGGCATTTTCTGTACGCCCACGGCAGCGTGCGGAGAATCGTATTCATCTGCGATCTCGCCGATTAATTCTTGCACTAAATCTTCCAGAGTTACCACGCCATGCACGCCGCCGTGCTCATCTAGCACCACCGCCATGTGCAGGGCTTGACGACGCAATTCGCGCAAAACAGAATCTACACTTTTGTCACCCGCAACAAAAACCGCCTTTCTCATGAGCGATTTGATATTGGCAACCGTGACGCCATTTAAAAGAAGCGGAAAGAGGTCCTTCAACAACAACACTCCACGCACTTCATCCAGATCCTTTCCAACAACCACCACTCGGGAAAGGCGTTCCGTTGCAAAGATCTTCAACACCGCTTCAAAACTTTCGCCATCGTGCACAAATACAATATCAGCCCGCGGAGTCATGACCTCACTCACAAGACGCTCAGAGAGCGAGAAAACCCTCTCGATTAACTCACGCTCCTCATCATCAATCTCTCCGGCATTACTGCTCATGGCCACCAGCTCAGTTAGCTCTTCAGGTGAGATTGAAGAGCGTCTCGCGATTATGCGCTTTAAGCCGAACATGCTCGCTAACAGCGCTGCGGAGCTTCGCACCACCGCCACAAAAGGAGAGAGCAAAATTGCGCCCACGATGAAGGTACGCGAAACTAAGCAGAGCACAGTTTCGGGGTACGAGTTCGAGACACTTCTAATGACTTGAGTAATAATAAGCGAAGCAGAAAGCAGCGCCAATATAACGGTCGACAGCACCACATTCTTGGTCATTAATATTCCGGTCTCTGTTGTGCTGCCTGTGCCTTGCCAAGCGCAAGCTAAAAAAAGTCCCAACGCGACTGCACAAAGGAAGACTCCAATTTGCGCAGCGATCAGAAATTTGTCCGCGTGAATTAATATGATTCGCGCATATCTGGCCGAACCTCTTCCTGAGCGAGCCAACACCCTAAGTTTCGAGCTCTTGCTGCGTTTGATAGCGACTTCCGAGGCTACAAATAGAGCCTGAAGCCCAATTAGGGCCAAGAACACGGAGATACACACAGCGGAGCTTGTAACGGTAATCATGCTTTACGTGGTTATCTGCCGAAAGGCGGTTTGACATGCCTGAACATAGTGTACTCCCATTCTCTAGATGCTTGGCGTCCTTGTCAAAAGAGAGCTTTTGGACAGCTTATGTCCCGCCCGTTAAAGATACCTTAACTAATCAGGAGCATTACAGAAACAGAATTTAGATTGGTCATTCTAGCCGGTTCTGTGCTAAAACGCGAGTAATACCAATACCTTCAAGCTTAAGCATATGAATCAACTAGCCTCTCGCGAAATCCTCTGGAACGTTGGGTCCCTGCCAAACGTTATCCTTACCTACGTTTTCCTATTAATCTCAGTGGCCATTGCACTGCTTGGGATTTGGGGACGGGTGTCTCTTTGGAACGAGGGTCCGGCCGCGCCAGCCCACACCGGGCGGTGGCTCGAGCGCACCGGGGACCTTATCAAGGATGTCATGTTTCAAGCGCGAGTGCTGCGCGACATCAGTGCGGGCACCTTCCACACCCTAGTCTACCTCGGCTTTCTTGTCCTACTGTTTACGACCACCATGGTCTTTATAGATCACGATTTGGGAATCAAGATCTATCACGGAGACTTCTATCTGGCAGTTACCGTGTTTAGCGATCTCTTTGGAGTCTTGCTCTTAGTAGGAGTCGCGCTCTTTGCATATCGACGATATGTGCAAAGGCCAGACCGTTTGCACACCAGAAAAGGCGACGCATTTTTACTAACGGCCCTGGCGGTACTCATTATTCAAGGCTACGCCCTTGAAGCGTTGCGCATTCACGCCACTAACGACCCTTGGGCAGCATACTCCCCAATTGGCAAACTAGTAGGCGGGCTTTTCTGGCCGCTCTCTCTACACGCCACGAAGCAGCTGCATTTTCTGATTTGGTGGTTCCACACCATAACAGTTTTCACTGTAATAGCCGTCATTCCCTACACAAAATTCTTCCATCTTGTGGCCTCGACCCTCAATTTATTCTTCAGAAGATCGGATCGACCAAAAGGCGCACTCTCGTTTCCGGGAGACCTAGAGAAGTTAATGGAAAGCGGCGAGGAGTTCTCTATCGGACTTGGTTCGCTCAAAGACTACAACTGGAAACAACGGCTAGACCTGGATGCCTGCACAAGCTGCGGTCGCTGTCAGGAAGTCTGCCCTGCCTACAATTCCGGGAAACCTCTCTCACCAAAATGGATGGTGCTTGATACCAGGAATCATATGTTAGCGCTGCATGCCAAAGACGGAATTCAGCACACGCCCGGTTGGGTGCGTCAAACTGATTCCGCCCTAACAGAGTGGTGCTTGAGCTCAAACGGCCTAGCAGCCGCCGACGGTGGAAGCATGCAATACGCCAACAACAAGCGCTCTGACAATGCCCTTACCAACGAATCCGCGCTTCAATTGGGGGGCGCCTGGGAGGCACGTATCGCCGGTGAAGTTTTGAACCCCGATGTATTTTGGTCGTGCACTACCTGCATGGCCTGTGTGGAAGCCTGCCCGGTGGGGATTAATCACGTGGAACTCATTGTCGGGAATCGTCGCAACATGACCCTTATGCAAGGCGAGATACCCTCAGAGGCCCAAGCTACGCTTCGGGCATTAGAGAATCGCGCCAACCCCTATGGTGATCCGAAAGATAGATCTAACTGGTTTCGGGATCTCGATGTACCTGTCGTAAAAACAGGCGACTCTGTGGATTATTTGTACTGGGTGGGCTGCGTATCTTCGTACGATCCCCGCAAACAAAAAATTGCGGTTGCTCTCGTGAATCTTATGAAGCACGCAGGCGTCTCATTCGGTGTTTTAGGAAACGCCGAAGGTTGTAGCGGAGATTCAGCCAGACGGCTCGGCGAGGAGAATCTCTTTCAAAGCTTAGCCAAGAAAAATATCGAACTTCTGCGTTCGATAAGTTTCAAGCACCTGGTGGCAAACTGCCCGCATTGTTTTAACACCATCAAGAATGAATATCCCCAGATCGGCAACCTAGCCGACGGAGAGCAGCCGGAAGTGATTCACCATTCGTTACTGCTAAAGCGCTTAATCGAGAAAGGCAAAATTAGAATTACCGGCGAAATTAAAGACAAGATAACTTTTCACGACCCTTGTTATTTGGGGCGCTACAATCAGGTTTATCAAGCACCCCGCAGCGCGCTGCACTCTGTGAAGGGCTTAGAGATTGTAGAGATGGAGCGAAGCAAGGAGCGCTCATTCTGCTGCGGAGCAGGCGGTGGGCACTTCTGGATGGACATGAAGGTCGGCGACAGAGTCAACGTGCTACGCACCGAAGAAGCCGCAAAAACCGGCGCAAATATCGTCGCCACGGCTTGCCCGTTTTGCATGCAGATGATGGAAGACGGCGCCAAGCTGACCAACCGCGAAGAGACACTCAAGGTGAAAGATATCGCTGAGGTGTTGTGGGAAGCTGTGCAGAGCTCGCATGTGCGGTAAGTCTATGCCGCCCGAGTCCCGTGCAATCGAGGCGCCAAGATCGGCTTTGGAAGTTTCTTCATTGAACTAGAAGCACGATATAGATCGAGTGCCTTCTGGGCATTCAGCCAAAAATCAGGAGACGTCTCAAATGTAGCCGCAAGTTTTAGAGCAATTTCGGCGCTGACCGCTGAACGCTCATTCACAATGCGGTTAACAACCTTGATATCACAACCGAGATGATGGGCGAGAGCTCTCTGCGTCAGACCCAGTGGCTTTAGATATTCATGGTCTAAAATCTCCCCTGGAGTTGTCGGTTTTCTCTTAAGTGATTTCATAACGCGTCCTGTAATATTTAATGCCTGCAAGATTTAATGATAGTCAGTTACCCACACCTGCTGTGGGCCATTTGGACCCCATTGAAAAACAACCCTCCATTGGTCATTAATTCTAATGCTGTAATAGCCGCTCCATTTACCTTTCAGCGCTTCAAGCATATTCCCAGGCGGGCTACTCAGATCTCGTAGCTTGGCAGCATAGTGAATCATGTCCAATTTACGACGAACTATGCTCTTTAGCCTTAGCCAGCCTATTCCCTTCTTGGTCTGTCCATATACAAAAAAGGTCTCAGTTAACTTATCACCAAAGGACTGAATGGCCATATAGCTATATTACCGCATAACGGTATACCAAGTCAAGGTATAGTTCAACTCAGCCACCTCGAGTTTAACCCGAGTATGCCAACTTAGGGACGCGTTCGCCCAAGGTATAGCGAGCATAGTTTCTGGCTTCACTTCCCGCCACAAAAAAACCGCCGCATACTTTCATATGCGGCGGTATCTAAGCGTTCAACTAAACCCTAAACCTAGAAAGGGTCTAAATAAAAAAACTTAAAGCACTGCTTCTTTCAAAGCTTTGGCTGGAGCAAAACGTACTCGCTTCTTTGGCGAAATATGAATTACTTCTCCAGTTGCAGGATTGCGACCCATGCGAGCCTTAGTTTGACGTACATACATCTTTCCTAAGCCAAGCAACGGAATCTTGTAGCCCTTCTTAAGAGCATCAACAACTAACGCGCCTAGATCATCAACAAGCTCACGAGCCTGTGAACGCTTCATAAGACCGCAGAATCCGCGCACATTCTCGATAAACTCGGACTGAGTGTAGCTCCATGTCCTCTGATTACGTGGCTTTGCAGCGACGCGAATTTTCTTGATCGGTTGTGGAGCCGGTTTTGCAATCATCGGCTTAGCAGCAGCTTTCTTAGGAGCAGCTATCTTCTTTTTGGTGGCTTTCTTGGTTGCCATACTGTCTATCACTCCAAAATATTATAAAGGTTAGTCTCAGTTAAAAATCGCCAGAAACTGGCCAAAATCGAGGCCTTTTAGGGCCTACAAGTCGCATAATAGAGACAAAAAGAGGAAAGAATCAACAGGAAATTTTGCATAATCGTAATATTTATAAAGTATGGCGTTAGCACCGATCGCCCCTATTTAGGCGCCCTGGTGTGAATTTTCAGGCCGAGGTATGTTTCAATCTAATGAGAGCAAGTAACACACGGCATAGTAGCATCCCTAAGGCCTTGCTTTTTTTGGCTATTTTACAGGCGTTTTTACTGGATTTTGCTTGGGCAGAGAAGCAAACCTTTGAAAGCAAGGCCTTTAACTTCACACTTTCATATTCAGACTCGTTTAAAGAAGTTCCGGCATCAAACGCTCTCAACCCACTCACCTTGAAGGCGAAGCAGGGCGAGTACCCCACTTTCAACATCGTAGTTCAACCAGGAAGCGAAGTTGTAACGCAGGACACCCTAAAGACCCTCTCCGATCAAATCCTGGCCAGTTACCGAAATTCCGGCTTTTTAGGGGCAAAAATGATAGAAAGCCGTATCGTGAAGCTCAGAGGTCGCTCCGCTTTGGAGTGCCGAATTGAGTATGCTCTACAAGGCGCAGAATACACCTCGCTGGTGGTCTTCGTCCCGACGCAATCGCGAAGTTTTATATTGACCTACATCGACACCAAGCAGAACTTTGGTCGAGAGATTCACCTTGGCCAAGAGATTATTACTAGTGTGGAGTTAAACGATCCAAAACCGCCTTCAGAACAGCGAGCTAACGCCCAAAACACCTGGTTTTGGCCGATTCTGGGGCTTTTGCTTTTAGTGGTCGCGGCTTACTGGCTTAAGCCACGATTGACCAGCTCCAAAAAGAGTTGATCGATCTCTGCATCGATTACAGATCGCGCGCGCTCATCCGATTTCTTGTGATCAAAGGCTAAAGTGCCATCCACATCAAATGCGCGGATACAGTCCCCATTAAGATCCAACGCAAAAGATTTATCATCGGCGTTCAGAATAAACGGGTAGATACCGCGCCGGTTTCTTCCGTCAATCACCTCAATTTCATGCGAGCCGGTACGCGAATTACCAAAAAATCCCCAAATCCCGTAAACATTTTGATCCATAGACAACAGCACTCGTCTACGCGGGCGCCCGTCAAGAATTATCGTAAGAAGTTGCACACGATGTTCGCGCTGCAATGGCGAGGCGGCATCCGGGGTAGAAAACTGATCTAACGAGACAAGAGCTTCGACGGCATTGGACATCGGGATTCTCCTAAAATTTGAATTAGACGGCGCCCTGAATTCGCGCTAAAACTATCACAAGTACAGTAGCACGCAATATGTTCTTAAGCTTCTTTGCGAGCGTAAGTGATTGCAAGCCTGCCGGAAAAATCTGCTAGAAGTGGATAACTAAAGTAATACCTTGAAAACTTTGAGGATACCGTTCTTTCTTGGAACCACTGCGAGAAACCGACCTACGTTTTCAGCTTGAGCCTGCTGAAGTAGTCGCTCAAGCCATATATTTGTATCAAGCAGATATTTCACCCTTCCCTCCACGGAAGAGCTAGTTTTTGCAGGTCAAGACTTGAGTATTTCGCGGAAAATTCGCTAAGTGCCCCAGCCCAATCTTGCTTTATGTGGGTAGCCTTATGCTTTCCTGAAGTAGCCGACTGCAGAAATTCAACAAACTTAGCAACAGCTCTGAGATCATCCGCAGGCAAGTCGACTAGCGTACTCTGAAGTTTCCTGATAGTCGCAGATTTTGTCATAAAGCCTCCCTATTTATCGAACCGCTATTTCTAAGATAATATTACATCAGCAACCGAACTGCCAGAATGATTTAACCTAGAAAGAGCCGTCGGCAGCCAAGAAGATTAGACGGCGCGGTGTTTAGATAGTAACATCATCTATCACCGCTGATTAACTGTATTTACTCAAGAACGCCGGGCGAAGTGCAAGTGCGGCGGTGGAGCACGAATATTTTGTAGCGCCGACGACCCGTCGGCCGGTGCCACGGGGTGGCACTAAATTCTTAGGCCGATAGGCAGCACCAGGTGCGAGCAGGTGGTGGCTACGCCCTAAACGGTAATGCCACTATGGACATAGGCCGCCGAGTCGACGGCGCTACAAAATATTCGTGCCACGCCCGGGGATTTTGAACAGTTACGATTAACTAAAGTAATCCCTTGAAAACCGTAAGGATCCCAATCTTGCTTTGCTGCGCAATCCTAGGGGTGGCACATGCTTTGAAACTCCCATTCGGCTGTGTGGACGCCGCCGAATCAATCTACCACTTACGCGAAATCTTAGCGGGCCGCGTCCCATACCGTGATATATTCAGCCATCATTTCCTGGGGTACCTAATC
>CAZVWV010000043.1:0-24687 GCA_964631745.1 uncultured Bdellovibrionales bacterium | reverse complement strand
CCGTCGGGACCGGAGCTTCGGGCGTGGCCGCGAGCGCGCGGGCCGCGGACGGTCGTACTGCCTTCACTGCTACCATATTAAGCTAAAGCAAGTTTTGCAGAGTTCGATTGCCGGGCTTTTATAGAGGTGAATAGTTTGCTATGAGCAAAACAACAGAGATGGTTCTTCGCGTTTTTGATATCTTTTCGCGGAACAAAGAAAAAGATATCGCATCTGATCCCTGCTATCAATCCTTCCGCATCCTACTCGCAAGCGCCTGCGCCAAACAGAGCTCCTGAAGTTCGCTAATCTGCCGCACCTGCACTCCGCCCTGGCGCAATGTTTCTTCGCTTCGGCACACAATACCGAGCTCCTTCTCAAACGGCTCCCGGGCCGCAAAGACTACCGACTTAATTCCGGCCCTGATAATGCGCTCGCAGCAAGAGGTCCTTCCCGACGCGCGCTCTGAGCAAGGCTCCAAAGTCGTATACAAGCAAGCTGCTTTGTCGTTAAACTGAACGGCATCCTCCAAGCACTTCTCAATAGCAGTCTCCTCAGCGTGCAGCATCTTTCCGTCCGAATAACAACGCTCACCGGTGTAGCCGCTTGCAAGGATCTCGTGGTTGGCGCTGACAATCAGGCAGCCCACGCCGTACCAGGCTACGTCTTTACAGTTTTTTGAAATTTCCAGGGCCTGTCGCAGGAATTGTTCGTCTTTCATGACTCAGGCTGCGACCACTCCCAAGTGTTGCATGACTTCTTTGATGGTTCCAATTAGGTCATCCACGGCAAACGGTTTTTGCAAGAAGGCATCGGCTCCCTGAAGCACTGCCCACTCCGCGGAATCATCATCGCCTTTGGCAGAGACAATAATGACACCAATCTTTCTGCCGGAGACACGCTTGATTTCACGGCATATCTGAAATCCATCGGCAACGGGCTTCCCGTCTGGTCCAAGCAAGGTAAGGTCTAACAGTACAAGCTGCGGTTCGATACTCTTGATAACTTGCGCAATGCCGCGTTGGAAATCCGTGCAGATAATGGGTTCATGGCTGGCTTGTTCGACCAGGTCGGACAGCAGAGCTGCCTGCGTTGGTGAGTCCTCTATGATTAATACCTTAGCCATAAAACTATTATATCAGTTGCGAAACTCCCGACAAGATCAGTCTGGCTATGGCGCGATCGGCGTTCCTGCAGGATCTGGCACCGCAGTCGCGCAGGGGTCAGCCGTCTCAAAGTCAGGATCTACAATACTCTCATCGTCGTTGAGCGCCGCACCTGCATCGACGACACATTTTTCCTTTGCCACAATCTCAATACCTCGGTCCTTAAAATGGTGATACCAAGCCAGGTATACGATGCCTATCAGACTCATAACCAAAACCGTCTCGATTATGGTGATGGAGCCTCTTAATTCGCTATATATTTTACTTCTTCTCAGCATGTTGATTCTTCTTCTCCATCTGAGCCATGGCGATATCTTTAATCTGCACGGCCGCGGGAGCCAACAAAATAATAAAATAGGCGATCATCAAAAGCATAGTGAGTAGCAAGGCTTTGACTGGAAGAGACGCCAAGCGTTTATCAAGTGAGCTGTAGTAGATGCGTTGGGCATCTTGGGCGATACCTTCAAGCTGCATAGATCTGTCACCGCCTTGCCGGATAGCTTGTGCCAACGCCAGTGTAGTCCTTCTCACGGTATCTTCGCTCAGCTTTTCGCTGACCCGCTTTAGGGCCTCTTCCCAAGTGTAACCACTCGGGATCAACCAGCGCGCGCGCTTTAATTCCCTAATTAGCGGATGCTCTGGAAACTCCACATAGAGCGCGTCGATCACCCGTTCGAGCGCCGCCGCCACATCCCATCCTGCGCTTGTGGCAAGATTGGTGAGGTCAAGTACCAGCGGCAGCTCCCGCTGAATCTCTTCCATGCGATTTGAGGTGCGCGCTTTTAGCCACATAATCGGCAAGGCCACGCCCATGCTGGTCATAAACAGGGTAAAGAGTGTGGCGTAGTAAGGAATCATATAATGAAAGCCGACAACGAATCCTATGATGGGACAGCCAATGCCCAGCGCGATACGAATCAGAATAAATTTGCCCTGTGCCTCGGAAGATTCTAATCCAGCTTCCTTTAGCTTACTCTCAAGTTTGCTCTTCGATTGTTTGAGGTGGTAGGCGACTGAGTTCTTGCCTTTTTTCGATCCGGCGATTGTGGCCGCGGCAGCGTTCAGGCGCGAATTAATCAATGCCACCATATCCTGTTCTTCGCCGCGAAAACGTGCCACCTCACGAGCGCTGGCACGCCTTGAGGACATAATCATCCGTCCAAATAGCGCCGTCGTAACCAATGCTAGTAATACTAGTAAATCCACTTAAACCTTTAAGGTCGTAATGTTCTTGAATGCGAGTAAAGCGCCCACAATCATGATCTCGCCCACCTGGAAAATTATCTTACCTAATGGGTCGTTAAAACCCTTGGCGATGTAGTCCGGCTGCACCAGGCCCACCACTAAGGGCACAACTATCGCCAGGAAAAACAAGATAAAGAAAGCTTGCTTTACCATGACTAGGTCTCTATTGGCGCGTTCGGAAACTGACTGTTGCTCTCTGATTTTGTTAGCTAAACGCCTAAACGGTTCGAGCGCCGTGCCGCCCATACTGGCAAAGAGTCCCACACTCACTATTAGGGAGGTGATTTCGCGACCGGCTATTTTATCGCGCAGAACTCCGAGCGCGTCTTTAATTGAAAACCCTAGATTTAAGGCGTTAGATACGATATCGAGTTCGGAGCGCAATACTCCCGGCGGTACGCCCTCACTAGCCAAAATAATCGCCTGTTCCAAATTGTACCCCGTGCCCAGAGCAGAAACTAATCCGTCTATGAACGGTGGAAGCTGCGGCGTAACTTTACGTCGGCGCTTCATGGCGCGGTCTTCCAGATAACCAACCAGTAGAAACTGGGTAAGGGCGATCAGCACCACGATCGCGATGAGATATCCAAAAAACGTGGCGCCATAGGAGACAAGGACACCGATCGTCATGACTATACCGATATATTTTTTCGGTTCAATGTCAAAACCTGCTTGCGATAGTTTGCGGGCATAGCCGGTGCGCTCGCGCGTGCGAAGCTTATACTTATCGTTTTTCTTCTTACGCTCGGCATCACCAAGATCTTGCGCGGTAGGATTAGCAGTCACCTGTTTTAAAGCCTTGAGACGGTCTCGTTCTTTCATCGCCTATCCTCCATGGGTTCAACGGCGCGTTCTACCGGAAGAAGTCCCGGGCCAGGCTGAAGCTCCATGCCGCGCTCTCGTAATCGATCGATCCATTCCGAGTGGTTTGTAACAATTCTCCACTGTCTCTTGCCGTTGACTTCACCATCAAACTCCACCAGTTTCTTCACTACGAATTCACCGTTAACCGGTGGACGAACCTCAGAGATGTCCATTAAGCAAGGACGCCCATTTACCTTCTTCATGGAGATCAAGACATTCAAAGATCTGGCGATACGTCGTTGAATACTCTCTTGCGGTGATTTTTCGTTCGCTTGCACCACGTCCAACAGACGCCAGAGACCATCCTTGGGGTTTTCGGCGTGGATGGTGGCCACAGATCCTGCGTGCCCCGTTTCAAGCGCTTTTAAGAATAGTGGACCCTCTTTATCTCGAATTTCGCCGACCACAATGCGATGCGGAGCACGGCGCAAAGCAGCTCGTAGGAGCTGCTCCATTCCCACCTGTCCCTCGCCCTGCGCGTTTTCAGGGCGCGAAACTAATTTTTCAAGATGAGAGGTGGGAACGAAGATTTCCGGCACGTCTTCAATCGTGCATATTCGCTCATCTGATCCCACGGCGCTAAGCAACGCCGTTGTTAGAGTTGTTTTTCCAGATCCAGTAGGACCCATAACCAAAATGTTGCATAGTCCAGAAGCAACCAGATCCGAAAGCCAAGCCGCCAAAGTTGCCGGAAGAGTCTTGGTGCGCAAGATATCGTAAAATGTAATCTGTTGCAGTCTTGGAACACGGATAACAAGTGAGGATTGTCCGCCGTCTAAAATGGAGGAATGCACGGCGTTGATACGACTTCGGCATTTATCATTCAGAACGCAGTCAACGATAGGCGAGCTTAAGTTAAGAACGCGTTCGACGGACTGCAGCAATGACGTGATGTAGGCTTCATATTCACCGGCGCTTCTGAATCTGAAAGGGGTCTCAAGCGCTTGGCCTCTGCGCACAACTTTTATGCTGTTGTACCCATCCAGATAGATATCTGTCACCGCCGGATCATCGTAAAGTAATTGCAAGGGTCCCTTTCCCAGAATCAGGCTGACCAGCTCCTGAGCGGCATCATGAATGTCCCTAGATGAAAATCGAATCTCGCCGGAGAGCTGTTCGGCAGCAATGCCCACGGCTTTATTGATGGCAGCCACAAGTTCATCGGCTGTGATGTTGTCGCTAATCAGATCGTTTAAGGCAAGCCTGGCCTTGGGAACCAAGATATCAACCTGGGGAGTGCTGGCGACCGGCTCAGTGAGCCACCACGGCAGGGCCTCGTCAAAAATATCAGATTTCTTTTTGGTTGGTTGCTGAAGCGCTTCGCTTCGCACGATTTTTATCTTTTGTCCGGAGGCGCTACTGAGCGAGAGTCTGTTCGCCTGCGATGCCGGAGACTGTTCTGCGGAAGGCGCGGGGGCACTGGGAGCTTTGCTGCCCGACTTTAGAGCTTTGCCCTCGGCAGCAAGATCTGCCAAAAGATCATCCACCTGCCCGAGATTGTTTTTTGTGGTGACGACATTGGTGCTGGCTTGTTGACGAGACTGGGCGCCGCTACTCCCATGAACGAGAAGCTCGGCCGCTAAATTACTGGTTGATTTTTGTCCCTTCCTGTCGAGACGGCTTAGGATCCCACCCATACACAGTCTTCTGCACCCTTACGTTTGTCCTCCCATAAGTTATCGGCATAACTCAACAATTATATTAGAGATTTATGGCTGCTGACCGTTCAAATTAACCCCATCGATCGTAATGGTTTCAGCATCTTAAGTCTCAAGGGAAGTCTTAAGAGTTACCATGCAGATAGTCATCATTGACTCCATACCTGAGAGCCGCGCGCTACTAATTGGGCGTGTGTCCGAGGCCATTCGCCAAACTGAGCTCAATATCTCCGTGGTGGAATTAGACCGCGCCCGCATTGAAACCTTCGAGTGGGAAAATGCTTGCGGATGTTTGGTCGGACCCGGCGCCTTTGAAGATCTTGACGAGATTATAGAGCGCGTTCGAATAGTTTTTCCGCTGGGCCACATAGCGGCGGTGTTAGAGAGCCAAACCTATGCCAGTCAAGCCGTTCACCTTCATAAAAGACTAAATCTGCAGATCGTAGCTCTTGAGGACTTAGTGCAGATAGCTAGCTTTCTAATCGATTGCGACGCCCGTAAAAATGGATTCGGTAATGAACCAAAAGGAAAAGGCGTAGTTGGTTTTTGTCAGATGAAAGGCGGTGTCGGCTGCACAACGCTTGCCGCCGGTTTTGCAGCTTGCTGGGCGCGTCATGGGATGAGCGTCGCTGCCATTGATTTTGATGATGTTAATCCCCAGCTTACGGCATGGGCGCGAGTCGGACTTGTGCAGCGCACGGTCACCTCTGAGTTTTTGCGCACAGGAGAGGTCCCAGCCTCACGCATCAACGAGATGGTGCATCCAGTCGAGAATTTTGAAGGGCGCTTGGTTGTTGTGGGACAACCCGAAGCCTACAACGAAAGCTTTCATTTCAAGGCCAACGTTCTGGAAGGCGCTCCTAGCGCCAGCGAATTCGTAACCAGTCTTGTCCATGTATTAAGTAACGAGTTCGATGTCGTAGTCATAGATATGGGCCGTTCCTGGGGAGTGGCGTCTTTTGCAACGCTACCGCTCTGTCAAAGCTTAATGTTAATCACGGACGATGACGGCATGTCCGTCAGACGCACCCTAGATTCCTTTCAGCGATTACGCAAAGAGAGCGACGATCAGGAAGAATTCAACCTAGATCGCTGGTCGTTAGTGTTAAACGGATTTACCGGCAAGTTAATTTCACCCAAAGAGATAGCCCAAGAGATTCAGGAGATGGACCTCTTCTCGGCTCAGTCGAATCTATTTACCGTGCCGTTTTCCGACGCCGGCCGCCAATGGGGCGCGCCCGGGCAATCTTTCTTCGACGCCGCCGATGATCACACCAAGCACGTGATCAAAAAAATAGCCTGCAATCTGGTGCCCTTTCGGTACGAAGCCGAAAAGAGTCTGGGCACTAAGTTGATACGGCGCGTGCAGGCTTTAGTGTCGCATAGCTAGGGCAATCTAGTTTGCCTCCGCTTCAGTTAAGTTGACTCATATCTATGAGTACGTTATACTCATAGCATGAGTAAGCGACTACAAGTTTTGTTTCCTGACGACGAGTACAATACCTTAAGGAAGCATGCCAAGAACTCTCGGCTCTCGCTTGGAGAATGGGTGCGGAGCGCGTTACGTCGCGTTACCGATGATCAGTCGTCCAAATCTATTGAACAAAAGTTACGGGTCCTCGGACAATCATCGCAGCTTGAAGCCCCCATCACTGATCCCCCTCAGCTGAAATCTGAAATTTTGAGGGGTTATTCGAAATGAGCTTGGCTGTTTTTATCGATTCGAACATACCAATGTATCTGATCGGCAAGCCTCATGACCTAAAGATTCGAGCCCAAGTCCTTCTTGAACAGTTGGTGAGAAGCCGGCGCCGACTGGTTACTAGCGCCGAGGTGCTACAGGAGATCTGCCATCGTTATCAGGCGATTCGTGCACCAGAATTTATTAGACCCTGCGTTGATAACTTCCTCGGGATAATCGATCAGGTCTATCCCATTACTCAACAAGATGTTCAAGAGAGTATTAGTATATTACTTGGATACCCCGGCCTTTCAGCCCGCGATTCCCTGCACCTAGCCCTGATGAAGAATCTTGGTCTAGAAGAGGTGCTCTCTTTCGATAAAGATCTAGATGTGTTTGCGGGAATACGGCGGCTATACTAGGATAATCTTTACTCGGATCTTTACTCGCGCTGATAAGTTCCGCTAGATTCACCGGCTTCTTTGCGCGCTTTGCTGATCTCCTCGGTCGCTTCTATTTTCTCGTCCTCAACTTTTTTCTCGGCCTTGGCAATCTCGCCAGTTCCTTCAATCTTTTCCTTTTCGACACCTTCAAGATCTCCTTTAGCCCGCGCTTTGGAGATCTCTTTATTAGCTTCTATCTCTTCCTCAGCTACATCGCGTTGCGCTTTGCTGATCTCTTTTTGAGCCTCGATACGCTCTTTCGTGACATCTTCGTGATCGGATTTGCAGCCACCAATTCCTATAACTATACCCAAAGCAACCGCTAATCGAAGACAAGTTTTCATAGAGATCTCCCCGTTAAAATAATATTTAAGCATGGTTCCACCGAAGTTAGCCTGATCTAGATCATGCCCGGCCCGGCCACCTCGCTACGATTCGACTGCTCTTTCTAGGATAATGAACGGGTAGAGCAGAATCAGATCTCTATTTTACGAGAAGGGTGTTTGCGAACGAGTCCATGCAATAATCAAAATTATGTCGATTCAGGCGAGGCCAAGCCATGCGCCTAGCAATAAGCCCATGGGTCGGCATATCCTCAACGAGCGGCATGACACACCCGAACTTGTCCTGAAGCATGTGATCTTGACGGGGTGTAAAGAGAAACAAGCTAAACATTCCGTTCACCGCACGAAGCCACCCAAAATCACGCTGGATGGCGCGCTCGTCGGCAGCATGAATGAACATGAGGCGCAAATCGCTGAATCTTTGTCGGTCGATTGCATGTGCAGCTTCAAGTTGACGCACAAGCGACTTGTCAGCAAAGAGCTCTCTAATAACCATTGCCGGATAAGTTGCAGGAGCCGAGGTGGTTTCGCGCTGAATTCCATCCACAAGTTGTGTGCGCAAAGATTTCAGGGTTTGTGGGTTGGAATCATTAACCACAACGCTAAGAGAGCCGAGACGGACGAGGCCATAACCGGATGTGAATTTGGAACACGAGTGTGCCAGAAAGAATTCGACGCCTTCCTGGGCCATCTTTCTGACCATGTACTCATCGTGGCCGGGACCACGTCCTAAGTTCATGTAGGCAAAGTCAACTATGGGCACAAGATCCGGCCTCTTATTTGCCAGAAGGTTGACTATCTCGTCTATTTCGTGATTGTTAAAATCAATGCCGGTGGGATTATCGCAGCCAGCCTGCAAGCACACCGCCGCACCCTGCGGTAATGCGCGCATGGCTTCAAGCAACTTCCCCAAGTCTCGACTATGTGTGTTTTGATCGTATGTGCAGACGGGCACCGGAATCAGACCGGCTTGAGCAAACACACCGGCGTCACACGGCAAGCCGTCGCTTTCAAATCGACTGGCATGATTGGCCCAAGCAGGCGAGGGCACCAAAATCTGATTTGAGAATTGTCCGCGTCGGTCCGTTTTAAAGCATTCGAAATGATATCTGGCTGCAATGTATAATGCTCCAGTACCCCCGGAGGTCAAAAGTGTAGCAATTCTTTCCGGATAGAGTCCCCCAAATATATATTCCTGAAGCAGATCGCAAGTAGGCTTTAGACCCTCCATGGGGCCGTAAGCGGTAGGTTGTGTGGCCGGATCAACGCGCCGCTGCGCTTCTCGGAGTGATTCATATACAACCGGCTGCCCCTCCCAGTCGAAATTCATTCCGATAACAAGATTCGTCGCGGCCGTGCCAGGCGCAGAGCCGGGACGCGGTTCACCACGCTCTGCAATTAGAGCTGTTGCCAAGCCGTTGGCGGTCATAATGGCGTCTGATGGCCGCTCCGATATTCCACGGTAGCGTGATACGTTAGCTTGTATAGGCTGACCAGCTTGTGTTTCTAGATCTTTGCGATTCTGGGCAAAACTACTCATTTACAACTTCCCTCTGGTTGAATGGCGGCGATTCTACCGTAGCGCTTAGTCTCAATCAAATTTTTGCAGAAGGCGGAAGGCGAATTTCTGGGACACGACTTCTGAAGTTGCCAACAAAAGCAAATCGCCGCTATCGCTACGGACTTATCGCATATTTTGCGAACCAAACCCGAGAATGCCTAACTATCAAGATTGATGGCTATGGATGGCTATGAACGTTTGCCGAAACTGGCCCGGGTCGTCTTTGCATCGCTCTTAGGTGCAGTGCTTCTATAAAGGCGTAGCTGCTCAAAAACCCCGGGTAAATTACAAACGCGGCGCAGAGTAGGGATATTATGGAGCGCCGACGACTCGTCGGCCGGTGCCACGTAGCGGCACAAATTCTTAGGCCGATAGGCAGCAGCCGGTGCGAGCAGGTGGTGGCTACGCCCTAAACGATAATGCCACTATAACCACCGGCCGACGAATCGTCGGCGCTACTTAATATCCCTGCTTCGCCCGGGGTTTATGAACAATTACGGGGTCGTCTTCGATCTGTCCCGCGATATCCATTCGCTCATGCAGCACGCGGGCAACGGCGATTCCGCCTTGATAGGGCTGGTAGAAGATCAGATGTTTCCCCTCATGGTAGCACAGATATTCAAGGTCGATGTCGATGCGCGGTCGGCCCTTTGAACGCTCGGCGGCAAGGTCTAAGAACCGTGCTTCGAGCTTGTTTAGGTACCTCTCCGCTTGGATTTCTCCCCAGGTTTGCTTGGTATAATTCCAAATCTCTGAGAGGTCGTTTTCGGCACTTTTCGAAAGGCGGTACCTTCTCATGCTTTACGGCGCTTCCCCTCGGCAATAATCTCTTGAATGCCTTTCTCGGAAAACTCTCCGCGCCCTATCTCATCAGCTCCTTTCTTTACGGCTTCGCGCAGGGCTAAAAGTTTCACATGTTTTGCCTCGGCTTCCTCCTGAAGCAATCGGATAGCATGACGCATCACCTCACTTGTGCTGGCATAGTGGCCGCTTCTGATAAGTGACTGAATCCACTCTTCTTGTTGCTCGGTTAGGGATATGTGCATGGAAGACCTCTTTCCACGAATTATACATATTATGTATGATTCGTGTCAATAATTATTTTTATCACGTCCTGGCAGCAGTCCTTTCAAAAAAAGTCACCATTCGTGCTGAATGAGACTTAGGACATCATCCAAGACAAACCCGCCGTCAACCCTACGCCGTAACCATCAGAACCCGACAATATCCTGCCCCACGGGGTATCTCCATTTGCGAGTTCCTTGGGGGTGCCCTTAAAGACCACCTTGCCGCCGCGTTCTCCGGGACCTTCGCCCAGCTCCACCACAAAGTCCGAATTCTTAAGAACGTCAGCATCGTGCTCAATTATGAAAACTGTATTTCCGGCGGCTACTAGATCTTTCAGGACTGTCATTAAGCGCAAGACATCGGCTTTATGAAGTCCCGTGGTGGGTTCGTCCAACAAATACAAAGTATGTCCCTGCCTTGTGCCACAAAGCTCTGATATTAGTTTTATTCTCTGACTTTCGCCGCCCGAGAGTGAGCTCGAGGGTTGGCCCAGCGTTAAATATCCTAATCCGAGTTGGCAGGCCTGATGCAGAGCTTGATGAATTCGGCGGTGATTCGCAAAACGGATGCGCGCCTCATCAAAGGTAAGCGAAAGAGCTTCACTGATTGATAGATTTAGATATTTTATCTGTTGAGCGTCATCTGTGAATCTAGCGCCTTTACACGCTTCACATAGCACCGAAGCTTCCGCCATAAAGCTCATCTCTAAGCGAATCTCGCCTAGCCCTTTACATTCAGGACAGCGTCCTTTGCCGGTGTTGTAAGAAAAGAAGCTGGCTGTGTATCCTTTGCTTTTGGCGTCTAAAGAACTTGCAAAGAGTTTTCGAACCTCATCCCAGATCCCCAAATATGAAGCCGGAGTCGATCGTGATGTGCGGCCAATCGGTTGCTGATCTACCACCAACACTCGCGCGATATCTAATGTGCTTGAGATCTGGGCAGTTTCGGAGCGCCAAGATTTGCCTCCATCTTTCGAAGTCGAAAGTGTGTCGTAGATCAAACCATGCAAGAGAGAGCTCTTGCCGCTTCCGGAGACCCCCGCAATGGTTAAAACTGAATTTAACGGAAGTGCTAACGAGAAATTCTTAAGATAGTTTTTGTTCCCCCTCTCAATCTTTAATTGATGGGTAAATGTTCTTTTCGGAGTTGCCGGTGCGTTGGTTGCGACCTCGTCTCTTATGGCTCTGGCGGTTTCTGAACCGGATGACGAAATAAACTGAGCCATAGGACCGGCGTAGACGATCTCTCCACCAGTTTGTCCGCCGCCTGGTCCCATATCCACCACATAATCGCAAGCTGTGATAGTTTGCGGGTCGTGTTCAATTATCATGACCGCGCTGCCTTTCCGATTCAGCTCCTTAAATTTATCGATCACCCGCAAATTATCTAGCGGATGAAGCCCAGCGCTGGGCTCATCAAAGATATAAAAAACGCCGCTTAAAGGTGATCCGATGGCGGTAGCGAGCCGCAGTCTTTGAAGCTCGCCGCCCGATAGTGCCAAACAGCTCCGGTTATGTTCGAGATAATCGAGTCCAAACGAGATAAGAATATCCAAACGACTAATAAGCTCTTTGTAAATTCCCGCAGCTAAAAGCTCTTCGTTTCTGCCTAATGGCAATGCCAGCAAGAAAGCCTTCATATTCTTCGAGTCCAGCCTTGAAAGCTCATAGATGTTAAGGCCAGAGCTCTTATCTATCGATAATCTTAAATTTCTAGCGTGCGCCACTAGGCGTTGGCCCTCACAGCTGCTGCACTGTGTGCCGCGTTTGTTTAAACCGCTGCCAGCGCAGCTTGGGCAGGCTCCACGTTTTGAGACAAAAGATAGATCTTCCGGATCGGGCCGAAAAAATCCGCGTTTACAGGTCGGGCAAGCGCGCTCGCGACTTAGGACAAGCTCCTCTTGGCCACGTTCTTTAACCACCACGATTGTACCAGCCCCCAAGCTAAGCGCCTGTTCGATCGAAAGAGCAATTAACTCTGAGTCGATTGATTTCGGATTAAACTGAGCCACGACAAACTCGATCGTATGTACCTTGTTGCGCTCCAGCCCTTCCTGAAAGGAACTTGGCTTCCCGAATTGGCCGTCCACTCGTACGGCCGTAATCTCAGAACGCAAGGCCAGCTCAAAAACCTGTTTATGGTTCCCCTTTTTCGATTTAATAACCGGTGCGAGAATTTTGATAAGATCGGAATCAAGCGCTTGCACAATTTCCGTCATGCTCTCAGTCGTGAGAGCTTGAATTTTTTCTGTAGGGTGATCCGGGCAGTATTGATGACCGACTTTTGCGTATAAGAGTCGTAAGAAATTGTAAGCTTCTGACATGGTGCCAACTGTGGAGAGTCTTCCGGGTTGAAATGTGTGTTGGGAGACGCAAACGGTAGGGCGCACATTGGAAACGGAATCCACATCGGGCTTCTTTAATTCGTGGATAAAATTCCTGGCGTAGGGGGAAAGACAGTCTAGGTACCGCCTTTGTCCCTCGGAATAGATGATATCTTTGGCTAAAGTTGACTTTCCGGAGCCAGAGACGCCCGTGAGCGCCACGATCTTATTATAAGGCAAATTCAGACTGATATTCTTAAGATTATGTTCGCGCGCCCCTACTATTGAGAGTTCGGCAGGTTTTGCGTTTTTGGATTTAAGCAGCTCTGGCGCTTTGGGAGATTCCGCTTGTGAACAGAACTGCTTTAGCCCATTGGCCGTGTGAAAGCGCGCATCCTTTGGCGCTTTTAAAAATTGCGAGGGGTGAGCCGCCATTAGTACGTGACCGCCTTGTTCGCCACCCTCAGGACCCAGATCAATAATCCAATCAGCCCCGAGCAACATAATAGGATTGTGTTCTACGCAAAGTACCGAGTGGCCTTTCTTTACCAATAATCTAAACAGTTCGAGTAGGCGCCTAACATCTTCCCAATGCAAACCGGTGGTGGGCTCGTCAAAAATTAAAAGAGATCTCTTTTTTTCCGCCTCGCTGATAAAAGGCACAAGCTTTAATCTTTGAGCCTCGCCGCCTGAAAGCTCGCTAAGTGAATGCCCAAGTGAGAGGTGCCCCAGGCCAAGTAGCGATAAGTTATTGGCGTTTCGATAGCAGATAGGATTATCTCTGAAAAATTCCTTAGCTTGGTCCACCGAAAGTTTTAAAATCTGGTCAGCGTTTAATCCGTTATAATGAACTTCAAGCACTGAGTTCTGAAAGCGCTTTCCCAAGCAGGCATCACAGGGCAGGTAAACATCGCTTAAAAACTGCATGTCTTCGCGGATGAAGCCCGCGCCCTTACAGCTGGGACACCTGCCACCATCCACGTTAAAGGAAAAGGAGCTCTTTGTGAGCACCCTAATGCGCGCCTCTTCCGAGGCCGCAAGTAGTTCTCGCGCTTCGTCCCAGATACCTGTGAAGGTGGCGATATTCGAGCGCGGACTCTTACTGAGCGGGGATTGATCGATTAAAAGCAGTTGCTCCACGTGTTCGAATCCGGAAACCTTGGCATCTTCAGAGTTCAATTCAAGCCCCAGGGTCTTTACCTCATACGCTCGTTTGATGACCTCTGAAACCAAACTACTTTTTCCGGAGCCAGATACACCGCTCAAACACACTAGCTGCTCAAGGGGAATATCGAGGGCGATGTTCTTTAGGTTTCGCGCGCGCGCATCTTGTATGAGTAGTGTTTTCTTAGCCTTCTTGGGTTGGCTCGCCACTTCAGAAGTGGGCATAGGAAAGCTGGAGCGCCACTTAGCGCTCTTTCCGGAATAGATCACCTCTCCGCCACGCGAACCAGCTTCGGGCCCAAGTTCGACCAGGTGATCGGAAGAAGCGAGGCAATCCAGATCATGCTCGACCACAAGTAGAGAATTACCGTTAGAGCGGAGCTTTTGCATGGCAGAGATTAGCCGATGGGTGTCTCTCATATGAAGGCCAACAGAGGGCTCATCCAGTACAAAATGAGTTGAGACAAGCTCGCTCCCCAAAGCAGCGGCCAAATTGACACGCTGGGTTTCGCCCCCCGAGAGGGTGCGCGCCTGGCGGTCCAGACTTAAATACGGTAGCCCTAATTCGCAAAGATAAGTTAGGCGGGCCGTTAGAGCAGAGAATGTGTGTCTTAGAGCCTTAAGCGTGGGGGGCGAAAGCGCGGAGCGTAAGCCCAGGATCCAGGTCAATAGATCCGAAAGCGGTAGCTGCATGGCCCTGGCGATATTGACGCCATTAATTTGATAGCTCAACGATTCGGGTTTAAAACGAGTGCCGTGACACTGCGGACAATCAACCTGCGTGCGATATCGTGAAAGGAATACGCGCACATGCATCTTGTAAGATTTGCGCTCAAGCCGTTTGAACCAATGATTAACTCCGCGATATGACTTGGATTTGTGATTGAAGATATGATGGCGCTCTTTTGGAGCGAGCTCCTTCCAGGGAATCTTAGTATCAATCTTTTCTTCTTTGCAGAAAGCCAAAAGCTTTCGAAGTTCCCCTTTGGCTGCGGGACCAGACCAGCATTGGATGGCCCCCTTTGAGATGCTTAGATTGTGATCGGGCACGCACAGGGCGGGATCTACAACGAGGGCCTTTCCGAAGCCTTTGCATCCGGGGCAGGCGCCAAGTGGATGATTGAAAGAAAAAATAGCTGCCTTCGGCTGAGGTAACTTTATGGCCGATTCGGCGCAGGTAAAGAAATTGGCGAAATTTAGCACCTCCAATACGGCGCGGTGCTGTGAGTTTGTTTGCGAGGGATGGTTTGATACGGTGCAGTGATTTCTGATTTTAAAACGTTGAGCGATGCCACACTGTCCTTCGGCAAGGGAGTAAGCGCTCTCTACAGCTTGCTGCGCGCGCGTTTTAGAAAATGATCTTGCCGTAAAACGTTCGATTATAACCAGCAAGCTGCCCTGTGTAGCTTTGGCACTTTTCTGGTCGAGCTCTAAAATCTCCCCGGAACTTCGATCGATATAGCGGCTAAAGCCAGCAGCCAAAAGTCTATCGACTTGAGCGGGGCTCGCAGTTACTGGGGCCGTTATCGAAAAATTCTTAAGGCGAGACTTCGAAACGGCATTCTCAAGCCAAAGTGCTACGGCTTTCGCCGAATAACTAACCAGCTCAATTCCACAATTGGGACAGACCGGCGCTGATAAGTTTGCCCACAAGATCTTAAGGTAATCATTGAGATCGCTGATGGTGCCGACAGTTGAGCGCGAATTAGTGATGCGAGTTCTCTGCTGAATGGCGATGGCAGGACGCACGTTTTCAATCGATTCAACTTCTGGCTTTTTGACTTTGTCAAAGAACTGCCTGGTATACGGCGAAAAAGTTTCGATATAGCGACGCTGACCCTCGGCATAAATCGTATCAAAGGCCAATGATGATTTGCCGGAGCCTGAGAGACCTGTAACGGCCACAAATGAATCGTGCGGAATCTCAAGATTTAGGTCTTTGAGATTATTTTCGCGCGCCCCGCGAACGCGCAAATTCTTGGAGGATAAGGCTAAATCTTGTTTACTTCCCATGCCGCATTAGAATATATCCTGGCGGGGGAAATGGGAAGTTTAGGGGAGCGAGACAGTTCGTCCGTGGCAGATCATATGAGCTATAATCGCTGCCAGCTACTACGTTATTGAAGCCCCTTAAAGATGTTTAGGAAGTCTCAGCGAGAAATTTTAGCTTCCAGGTCCTGCTGGGCCTTTAGAGGATTACCGTTATAGGGGAGATTGAAGGTTTCGCTATGAGGCTCGCCACCCCATTTAATAATGTAAAAATGGTAGGAATACTTCATTAATAAGATAGCTTTAACCTTTAGTTCCTCATCCTGCGCAAGACTGTTGCTTCCGCCGTTATGGTGCTCAACTACCAACTCCGGAATTGTGAGTGTGTCATATCCTTGCAGGCGCAACCGCCTGTAATAATCGCTATCTGAGTAATACCATGGAAAGAGCTGCCAATCCCATGGCCCTACTGCTTTGATCGCCTCAGTCTTGAAGCAACAAAAGCAGTCGTAATTCTGGCAAAATACTGCTCCCCATTTCGGATTGGCCTTTTCTAACATGTCGAGAAATAACTGCGCTCCATTACCCAAAACCTGTGCGTCGTGATGCAAGAAAAAAAATACTTCCACATTGGCCGCTATTGCTAACTGCTGCATCAAGTTTTGAGATTGCGCAAACCAAAGTGGTACATCGGGACGATATATTCGTACCGGAATCTCAGGTAATTCCAAATTGCCCTGCGCTGAATTGTCGATAACAATGGTGTTGGGCCACATACACTCAATACTGCCAAGCGCCTTTAGCAAGAGCTCGCGTCCGTTAACGAACGGAATAAAAGTCAGGTAGGTCGGTATTGACATAATCTAATAGCGTAACAAATAGTAAAGCTGTCTACCACAGCAAAAAAATAGTAAGCAGGCTTTCGAAAATTTTTCCCGAGGTTTTTGGGCAATTGCCCTTTATCTAGGTAGCTATACTGGGATGCACTAGCGTCGTACGCGCGAAACCGCTGGCGCCAGCATGACTCGCACGGCGTTTTTAAGAGTTACATAAACTGCCACCGCAAGAGTCATGCTGGTAATAAACATGCTAGTGGAGCTGGCGGTCGAGATCAAAAAGTATAGATAAAAAGCAGCTACGCTTAACACGATCAGCATCAGCGCGGCATATGCTAATTTAGTTAGTATTTTAATGCTTAGGCGGCTGTTCACTAACTCGTTCATAAATCTCCAAAACCGGCGTGGGGGGCGTGTGCGCGGCCGCCCCAACAAAAGAGGTGTCACACTAGCGTTATAGCCAAACATGGCGTTGGGGCTAACCTTTTTAGACGGTATCAAAACCAGACTATTCTTTACCGATCTTTACTAATTCAAGTTGTGTGCCATCAAGCAGGCAGAGCTGAGAGGTAGCCCTGACTTTCCGTCAAAAGCCTGTATTATTAGCCGTTTAGATAGCTGCGGAACTTCGACTTCATTGCTAGGCTTGGCATTATGTTATTAATTAAGAGCTTATTCACCAAACTTATTTGCATAGGTACCTTATTGATCGGGTACCAGTTCTTCGTAGAGCCCTTAGAGAGTTTTGGGCAAGGGAGCGACTACTGCGAGATCGCCGAAAGAGCTTTTAAGATTGCGAGCCGCTTACGGGGGCTATCTATGGAGAGTAAGGTTCCGTGCTTGGTGCGCGACAAGGCCCAGGTTAAGGAATACTTACTTTCGACCATCGCAACGAAACTTCCGCCGCGTAAAATGGAGCTGGAAGGGTATGTCTTTGGTCTAATTGGGATGATTCCAGAGGGATTTGATTACGAAAAAAAGCTCGTAGATCTCTACGTTAATCAGATTGGCGGCTACTACGATCCGGAAAAGAACCACTTTATTATGGCGGCCTGGATGCCAGCAATCTTACAGATGAGCATCGCCGTGCATGAATTGACGCATGGGTTGCAGGATCAGCATTTCAATCTTGAAAAGTTCATGGACCCAAAAATTGAGAATAGCGATCTATTGTCGGCACGCTCGGCCCTGGTCGAAGGTGACGCCAACTATATCATGCTGGATTATTCGCGAGAGCTGGTCGGGCAAACACCTTTGAAAAGCGAAAACAACGTGGATAGCTTCATGATGCAAAATATTGTGGGACTTAAGTTAATGGCCAGCTCCCTGGGAGTGCCGGAAAGTTTGCAGATGAGCCTTATCTTTCCATATACTAGCGGATTACGGTTCGCCCACAGCTTAATGAAGAGCGGGGATTTGAAAGCTCTGGACCAGGCTTATGCACATCCGCCGCGTTCCACCAAAGAGATTCTTCATCCGCAGGAGTACTTAAAGGGTACCGCGAAGCTTGTTGAAATTTCAGTGACTGATCTTGAAACTGAGATGTTACCGGTACCTAAAGATCGGCAACTCGTTTACCAGGATACGATTGGAGAGTTTGGAATCTCCGCCTTGCTGGGTATGTATGTAAAAGACCGGACCGAGTCGACTCGAGCCGCTAACGGTTGGATGGGCGATCGCGTGGCGCTATTTGAAAATAATGGCGGCGTCGGGAAGTATTTAAGATGGAAAACGTCTTGGGAGTCAGTGAGAGATGCCGAGGAGTTCTATAATACCTATAGGACTTCGCTTAAGTCGCGTTTTCCGGGCAATTCGTTTCTCGCTGAGGCAAGCACGGTTGGAAATAAGAAGGTATATCTAAAAAGGGACGGGCAAAGCGTGATGGTTGGGATGGATATTGGGGCTGGTGAGTTGCTCAAGCCCTGATCTGGCTGCGTAAATATTGCAGCAGCTGACCGGGAGTCATAAGTAAAATGCCAAGCGCTTGCGTGATTAACTCTGCCCTGAAATCTTTTTGACTATATGTGACCAGTATTTTGCTCTTCGTAAGATTGGCCCCGGCAATTACGTGTACATCGCCCGGGTCTATTACATATTTGAGATAGTCGGGCGGCTGGTACTTTGCGCTGGTCTTTTTCAAGGTTAGTTTTTTTACTAGCTGAGTAAGCGCAGCTTGGGCTAGGGCGAGTCTGCCGACGACCTTCTTGCACTCGGCGTAAATTTCGTCTGAAACCAATCGCTCTAAGCGAGAGTCTCTTGTGGTAAGATAAGCTGCCCCGCGGTCCGATATAAGTGCCGAGATAATCACGTCGGAATCGAAAAATACTTTAGGGAGAGTGCTCATCTCTACTTGGCCTGTTTGCCTCGTACGGCGCTAATTGCGGCATGAACCATCTCAAGCTTTTCCATATCAACCTTGGCTGCTTGCAAAAGATCAAAATCCAAACCTTCAAAGACAAAAGCTAAAGAAGTACGCGGAATGCGATAAATATTACCCAGTTTCTTAGCGATGATTTCGCCGTTTTTTATAAGTTTATAAACCGTGGCTTCGCTCACCTGTAGGATTTGAGCGACCTGTTCGGGAGTAAATACTGAATTAGAGAGAATGTTATTATTCATGCTTATATTATATTAGATATGTTTATTTGTGTCTATTTTAAATTAGATTCGATAGTTCGTGGCTTTGTGGTGGTAGGCCATGCCTCAAACTATCTTGCCTATTATCATTAATATATGATATCTTAACAAAGATAATGCATCATATATAGTCAATTATGCGATCGTCTTTAAAAGATATATTTCCAGCGCGAGTGCTTCGTTCGTTGGGCAAACTGGGGACCGACATTTCGGTTGCAAGGCGAAAAAGGCGTCTCACGGTGGCCATGATGTGCGAGCGCCTGGGAGTCTCGGCAAGTACCTATATGCGAATGGAAAAAGGGGATCCGAGTGTGGCTTTCGGCGCTTACGCCATGGTTCTTTTTGTCCTCGGCTTTGGAGATATCTTTGCAAGTATTATTGATCAAAGCGTCGACGAACAGGGCTTGTTGCTTGATTTAGAACAACTGCCAAAACGAATTAGAGCGAGAAAAGTACAATGAAGCGCAGCATCTCTGTGTTTTTAGGAACAGAGCAAATCGGCTTGATTCGTTATAGCGTGCATGGGAATCGTCAAAGCGCATCGTTTGAGTATAGCAACCTTTGGTTGGCAAACCCCAAAAAATACGCGATTGACCCTGAACTGCCCTTAGTCTCAGGTCCTCAGTTTCACCTTCGGTCTTCGGGGCAGTCCTTGTTCCACGGAGCAGTTTCCGATACCGAGCCAGACGGATGGGGCAAGAAAGTAATCCTAAGAGACCACGCTAAACGTCGAAAAACGCTGCCTGGTTCCGAAAAGCCGACAATCTTGCCGCTTAACGAGTTAGATTTTTTGCTTGCTGTTGACGATGATAGTCGGGTTGGCGCATTAAGGTTCCAGGACGAACGCGGAATATTCTGTAGAAAGTCAGATAGTGAGAAACGCACTAGTCCGCCCCTAATCGAACTGCGCAAACTATTAGCTGCTAGTCATGCTGTTGAAACGAATACTGAAACCAGCGAAGACTTAAGATTTCTTCAGGGGCGGGGAACATCACTTGATGGTCTCAGACCAAAATGCACGATAATCGACGATCAGGGCAGGCTAGCTATCGGAAAATTTCCAAGTGTGAGCGATGACAGGTCTGTCACCAAAGGAGAAGTGTTGGCTTTGAGATTAGCAGAAAGAGCTGGGATCAACGCCGCAAAGGCAGAAGTTGTAGTGAGTGACGGCATCCCGATCGCGCTAATTCACAGATTTGATAGAACCAACACGGGTGAACGAATAATGTATGTGTCGTGCGCCACGATGTTAGGCGCCAGTGCGAGCGATTCAAAGATTCACTATTATACCGATATCGTGGACACGCTTCGCGTCGTTTCGCAAAGCGCCCAAGCCGATATCGAAGAACTTTGGCGACGAATAGCTTTCTCCATTTTAATCACGAACGTAGATGATCACCTTCGCAATCATGGATTTCTTTATGTTGGTAACCAACAGTGGCGACTCTCACCAGCGTTTGACATTAATCCGTTTCCGGAAAAAAACCGCGAGCCAAAGACCTGGATTTCCGAGGAGGCAGGCCCGCAAGCGTCTATTTCCGGATTAATGGCGGTCGCTCCACATTTTCGTATTTCTACGAAGCGGGCCAAAGCCATCATAACAGAGGTTGATACGGCGGTGGCTGGCTGGCGCGCCCAAGGCACAAAATTGGGAATGACTAAATTAGAACTTGATGCGTTTCATGCGGCCTTTGAACATGAGGAAAGGATCGCGGCACAAAAACTGTAACTTAGTTCGTATTGGACTGTGCCCAGCTCATTCCATTTAATACTCCTTAAATCGCCTCGCAAGGCGGAGTGACTCTGCCGGATTGTTAGGCTATGAGTCTAGTCATGTGTTTGTGCATGGTAGCGATGGTGACGGAATAGGCTATAGGGCCCCAATATTTTTAAAAATCTTAGGCCATCGCAACCCTCGGAACGTAATTATAGCTGGTATTTTATACCCTAACTACAGTATAAGAGAGAGATATCGCATAGGTAGTTAATGTGATCATCGGACCCTCAGATTCCAACGAGCAGTACTCCATAACGGCAGATAATCTGGCCCAATTTGAATTTGCGCGGAGGACAGTTGAGCAGCTTGCTAACCCCAGCGTAAGCGCGCCCGATGCACTGCATAGCTGTGACTCCTTATTATTCGTTCGAAACTCCGAAGGCCATGCTGCTGAATTGTTTGCGCAAGCTTTGTTCGACCGCCCAGCGTTGGTGACATCGGACTCGCTCTTGCCAAGGCGTTTGGCGGCTGGGGTCGCTACTACGAGTATGCGCCCGGATCCAACATGCGTGCTCGAAGCGCTTGATACCGCTAGAGCGATAGGCTTTGTTCGCCGCGTCGCCGCTAGGTTAGCCTTTTTAATATATTTAGCTAACCGAGAAGAGGACGATTCCGGCCTCCCGAAAAATATTGAAAAGGATCAACGAAATCCCGATCAACTCTTTCAAGCACTGAGCGCAAATCTCTCGCTTTTTGTGGATGGGCTACTTTCCGCTTTCGATCTGGCAAAGCGCGATCAGATCTCCCCCTGTGAAGAGGGTGTTATGATTGAGTCGATCGTTGAGGCTTTAGAAACGCCCTGGAGTGTAGATAGCTTGAGCGCAAATGAGCGGGATGAATTGGGGCTATATATCCTGAAACGCGCTGTACGGGTTTATCGGATAAGCCGAGCTTCATTGAACCGTTTGCGTGCTAGAGTAGAGGCCGGTCTTGAAGCCGGTTTTACCAACGAACCGTATGGCTGCGATCCCGAGCAACGCAAGCTTGTTTCTGATCCGTGGGAGCCGTTAAGGTTTAGTGAAGAGAGTATCAAGCGAGACACTTTTTACGATACTGCTCGGCGTTTGCCGAGGCTTTTGGAACTTATTCCGTTGGGCGTGAACTAAGATGATGTTCTGTATAATGCCTATACCTCGAGGATTTTATGTGAATCTCTCCAAAAACAGCAATTCTGCTGAAAAGTGATAGTGCTTTTCAGCACGAACAGCTATTTATTGCTACGAGTATCCCCGACAGATTGAAGCTCAGTTGAAGTTGTGGGCCATAAGCCCTCAGCGTAAACCATTAGTTCTTAACGGCGCGAGTCAAGTCGGCAAAACTTTTACCTTAAAAAAGTTTACCCAGGATCAATTTCAGGTCTGCCCAAAAGCTTTGCATAGTTTGAAGCATTTTGGTGAACAATTTCCTCAGATGGCGGTGCGCGCTGCCGGTTCGCTACTGGGAGTCAGGCTTTCTTCGGCACCCAAGTGTTTAGAAGACCAGTATACCTAGCCGGACTTGGTAAGCTGGGAAAAGTGATCATGTAGTTTTGGCGCCCCGTACCTTGTTCGGTGCGCGCAGGCTGCCGTAATCCAAAATCAACGGATTGTTAGAGTACTCCTGCGCCTGCTATTCTTTGGCCGAGACAATATTCTAAATCGAGGTTTGCAATGGAATGGAGATATAGCTCGGGTCTAGCCATCTGTAGTTTGCTAGTTGGCGCATTTTCGTTTGTAAGTGGTGCTAATGCCTTAAGCATCGATGAGTTCTTAGGGCAGGGGGCTGCTGCCTCGACCACTCAAGGGGTTCCGGCCACCACGGTAACAGTCAACGCTAGCGCCGTTGGCGGCAACCGCACTCTGTTTGCGCTTAAGAGCTCGGCGGGATCTGGGCCGACTACGATTGAGACATTAGCTGATCCGGAATTTGTCGGCGACCAGGATTTTTCACTTGGCTTCACAGCAGGAACAACAGTTGGACAAGGAATCGTGACTTGGGATGGAGATCTAAATGGCAACAGCTTTTCTTCCAATGGACTAGGATCGATCGATTTTACGCAAGATAACGGGGATACTCTCCTTATTGCGCTAAAATACTTCGATTATCCTGCCAATCAGGCAAGTGATGTCACCATTAGCCTGTTTGACTCACTGAATCCCTCGGCTCGCTCGGAAGTGCGCGTAACCTTAAACCAATCGGTCACGCCGCCATATCCCGATTCGTTTATTTTAGCCCTTCCATTTTCGCTCTTTACAACCATTGGACCAAACTCTGTTCCCGCACCAAACAGTTCCACCTTCGCGACCAACACAAGCTTTGGCCCGGGCGGCAGTGTCAATATGACGCGTATTGGTGCGATGCAGATGGCAATTAACGGAGTACTAAGTGCCTCAGGCGTGGATTTTATCGTTGACTATCTCAAAACCAACGGCCGCTGCAACATAGTCCCTAACGCCAACGGCCGGGTGCTCGACGATTGCGGTGTTTGCTTAGATTCTCCCAATGCCAATCAGGGCCAGGATGTTTGCGGCGTGTGCTACTTTGGCCCACCCGATTATCAGTATCATGATGGGCGAGACGATTGCGGGCTGTGTCCAAATGCGCCAAATTACGGGCACGCAAAGGATCCTTGCAACGTCTGCTTCGGCGACGGCAATTCATGCGCCGACTGTTCGGGCACTCCAAATGGTGAGTCGGCGCTGGACCAGTGCGGAGTCTGCGCCGGAGACGGCAGCACCTGTCTGGATTGTAACGGCATCCCTTTTGGGCCCTCGGGAGTTGATGCCTGTGGCGTGTGCGGCGGCGCTGCTACTTCAAACACGCAGTGCGGTGCCTGCGTTACGGTCGAGGCTACGCAGGATGTTTTGAATTTCGAAAAACGGTTGTTGCGTCAGGCCAAGACCATTCGCACTAGGTTTAACGCCGACAAGGCGCGCGCCCTCGGCGCGCAGTGCGGCCTCGCGCTAAAGCCCATGGTAAAGAGCATCAATACGGCCTTTGAGACTATTAAACATAGCGGTACGGATATCTTCACCAAAGGGATCGAAGTCTGCGGAAGTTCTTGCGTGACCGTCACCTATGCCGACCAGGTGGAGGCGCTAAGTCCGCAGTTTACAACTATGGAACGGGTAGCCAAAAAATTAGCCAACAAAGTTAAGAAGTGTTACCAAAAGAAAAAAGGGAAGTATCAAGGCAGCGGGGCCGGTGTGAACGGCACTATTACTAATATTAGAAATGGGTTAGCTCAGATAATTCGCGAATGCCGCGATAAGCAGGTTTGCCCACCGGGCTCGCATTAGAATTCTGCGAGGGCAGTGACCGGGCCTTTGTCGAGACTTTTGTTTTGTGGTACTTTGCCTAGGAAGGTTCCTCTAGCACGTCTTTAACAAAATTAGGAAAAATTATGGATCAAAATCAAATTAGCATCCTCCGAGATTCGTTTCTAAACGAACTTGAGCAAGAGTTTCAAATTACTCAACGTGTTCTTAGTGCCGCTGCCACCGGCGACAAGCAATATCGACCGGACTCGCACGCTAAGACCTCTTTTGAATTAGCTTGGCACATAGCTTCCAGTGATTGCTGGTTTGCAAATGCAATTTGCAACGGGTCCTTCGAAGGCTCGGACGACAGCCCTGCGCCTTCAACCGTGAGCACTATCGCCGATGTGGCGACTTGGTACCAAAAGAATTTTGGAAGCGCACTTGAGCAGCTTAGATCACTTTCGCCAGAGGCTCTAAGCAAGCCCTTAAACTTTATGGGAATAGCGACTTTACCGGCGGTTATGTATATGGGCTGGTTAAGAAGTCATTCCATTCATCACCGCGGGCAGCTCTCAACTTATTTGCGACCGATGGGCTCGAAAGTCCCTCAGATATACGGCGGCTCGTACGATCAGCCATTTGGGAAGTAATCAGGTAATTGCTCAAAAACCCCGGGCGAAGCAGGGATATTAAGTAGCGCCGACGACTCGTCG
>CAZVWV010000042.1:0-24715 GCA_964631745.1 uncultured Bdellovibrionales bacterium | reverse complement strand
GCTGTAGTGCCACTAAGAACATCGGCGGCCGAGTCGGCCGCGCCAGTGAACATCTCGTGCTTTACCCGGGGTTTTTGAGCAATTACAAAAATAGGAACAGCCGGTGTAGGGGGCCAGCGGAATGATACCAATTCTGGTCAGCCACCGATCCAGTGAAAGGCACACCTCTCCATCGAGAGCTGGTTGGCAACACAACTTCAAGAGCGTAAGCTTTCTAAAATTGCAAGGCTAAGCTAGGAACTAAGCATAAGGCGCTCAGATCGCTCTTGTTGAGTCTTTAATCGATAGATCCAGCTCCCAAAGGTTAAACAGTTTTCCAGCATACTTGTTAAGCACCCTCCAAGAATAAATCAAGTAGAATTAAATACATTTAATATATTTTAGGAATAAAAGAATCAAATAACCACCACTTGATCGCCGGCTGGCCACTTTCGGTACCGTTTCGCTGGCCCCCTACAGCCGGCAAGTCGATTACTCAAGCAGTCCCTTCTGGCGCATTGATACAAAACGTTAGATCACTGAATAACTGCCAAGCGGGATCCCTTTCCGACTTCACTAACGTGCAGGACTCGTCGATCTATAACTTTATACTATCGGTGGTGCCTAATGTGGGAGTGATCTAATTCACTAGGCTCGATGGAGCAGAGTCTTTCCTACGAGCCGCGCTTAGCAACGGGAGAGGCTCTGCTAAATCAAATGATTGAAGTTTGTTGCATCCATACGCGTAACCACATTGTCGTTTGGCGCTTCGCTCTGTAATTCCACAAATGATGTTGAATTTTTAAAATTCCTTGGGAAGAGCGCCAGGCAGCGCCCACTGCCGCGGACTGACGGATACAGTATTCCTTCAAATCCAGCATCAAGTGCGATTTTACCAAAAATCTGTGACTTGGATGGTATGTCATGATGCATCGGCCTAGCTTTCCAGTTTTGATCAAGCAAGTTTGCGCTTAGCATACTTAGAGTAGTAACAGTATCGATGGGCTTTAAGCCTAACTCTTTCGTCAGTTCGCGAATCGCCGCCGGAATCTTGAAATCACGAATTACCGCAAGAAAAGGCTTTAAAGCCGTCATGTTGGTAATATCCAGCAAGTCCTCAATTACACCCCGTAGCGACAAATGTACCAGTGATCGTTCGTCCGCAAGTTTTAACTCAACTTCCGAAAGTCCGACTCCGCTGCCAGTCGGTTCGTGCAAAAATTTCTCTCGCCACGCAGTTGGACTATCCTCGGCAAGATAATAGGCGTTAAACGGCTCAAATCGATACTCTGAAATTCCCTTCCCAAAATTAAACCTACCTCCAATTCGTTGAACGCTTCCTCTGCTGGACAGAGGTGTTAACGTGTATTTATAGTCACTGATTCGAACCCAGTTCCTAAATGAAAAGGGATTTGCCCGAATGGTCCGTAAACTTTCGATAAGCGAGGCGTAATGTTCCTGGCGCTGCGCCTCAAGCACATTGTACAATTGCGCTTCATATAATTTGGCATTTCTGCCTAATGTCTGCCAATGCCGAAGATCGGCTATGCTGAACCGATCTAAAAGATAATGGGCGGTTATATGCCCAGCTCTGCCTTTCCTGGCCCTTTTAGTCACTGCGCTTATTCCTACTTAGTGCGTCCATCACAAACTGCATTAATTTTTTATACCGACCAAGACGAAGCATGTCCTTAGGAGATATCCCACCCAAATGTGGATTAATCGCTCTAAACCAAAGTGCAGTCTTATGCTCATCCTTGAAATGTTCCGCTACGAGTAAACAAATATTTGCAATTTCCTCCACCCGATCGCGCAGCTCCCTTGGTATCTTTTCGTCAAATCGCACTGAGCTCTGCGCGATGCCAGCAATCTTTGATAAATCGCTTCGCTCAAATTCCAAGAATTGTGCAACCTTTGCGTAGTTGGTCTGATTGCCCTTTAACCTAAAACCCAAATAGTCTTTGCTAGCGATGTTGCCAAAAAGCTCTGAAGCATTATTCATTGTGAGTGCACCTCCAATAAGAGTATCGGCCAGATTTAAACCCGAATTGAGACAAGATTCAACCATCTATCGACCAATGCTCTTAAGATGCTCCAATTAGACGCTATATTCAACTATTTACCCATAACGCCGACTCAAACAGTAAAAAATGCGGCGCGGTAGCGCTAAGATAGCATATCGAAATATACTAGAACTATTCAGTTTAGTCAAGGCGCATCGCTCGCGACTAACTACGTTCCCATTATCGGAATATGCGCCTGCTCACATTGATTAAGGGGTTTTCATCACATCTCGCCGTTCTTCGCGGCTCTAATGTCTTAGGCAGCTTTAACTTAAACCCGTCGAATTCCACGGGATTAAATTTTGGATTATTTAGTCGCTCCCAAATCCCCGACCGCGTTTCGTGCTGATTTAACGAAAGCGGCGGTTAGACATGCGACGATTCCCCAGAAATCCGCATGCCTCACAATTTTACGAGGAGATATCAAAATTCGTGCTATAGGTACTGACACCACATGGAGAATGTACGATTAACCTGGGCGCAAATCGCGACACAATACGATTGTGAGTGGGTTCAGCTTGTGAATTATGAGTGGGCAGAAGGGGAGCCTTTCCCATCATCAGGCATTGTTGGCATCACAAGCTTTGGCTCACTGCATAATTGCCAAGCCGGATCCTTTTCCGACTTCAATAACGTGCAGGACCCGTCGATCTATAACTTGATACTATAGGTGGTGCCTGATGCGGGGGTGATCTAAGTCAGTTGGTTAAATGATGATGATGCAGAGTCCTTCCTGAGCGCCAAGTTCGGCGATGGGGGAGGCGCTGCCAAATCAAAGCTTTACTCCATAACACGCGGTATCTGCCTAATGACGCGGCCCTTAAGCGGGCAGCCACCCTTTGCTTGCTGCGGGTGGCGCGGGTTGCTAGGGCTTAGCGGACTCAACTACCTGAAATTAATAGCTTTCGAACTTGACTTTTGTAGTCAGCAAGGCGTTAATTACCACCAATTTGGATTATTTGGACAGCTGGGCGTGACTTGTAAGGGGATATGGCCGCGCAAATAGATTTGGCGCAGTGGGTGACTGGTTGCGCAGTTTGAAAATTAAGCTGTTGGCGTTGACTGCGTGGGCTGGCGGGCGCCATATTTAGTCCAGTAGGGTAATGGAAATGGCATCGCTGAGCGGTAAAGATCTCTTTATTGTTGATAATAGCATCTCTGGCTGGACTGGCCTGCGCTATCTAGAAGAATGGATTGGCATCGCGAAATCGTTCGATATTGCTACGGGTTATTTTGAAATCGGCTCGCTTCTTGCCCTCGACGGCAAGTGGCAGTCTCTCAAAAAAATTCGAATTCTGATGGGCGCGGAAACCACCGAACGTACCCGAAAGGCGCTTCTTGAAGTAGTTCGCAATAGAGCAAACGCCGAGCTCGACAGAAGTATCGAGGCCGACAAAGTCGGGAATCCCTTCTTGCGGGGGGTTCCCGCAATTCTTGAGGCCCTTCGCTCACGGCAAATAGAATGTCATGTTTACGACAAGGATAAATTCCACGCTAAGGCTTATATAACGCACGCTAAACTTGAGGTTGTTGGGTCCCAGGCGCTGGTAGGATCAAGTAACTTCACAAATCCTGGGCTTACCCAGAACATAGAACTAAACGTTCAGGTACAAAGTGCTCGTGAAGTTGCGCAGCTTCAAGAGTGGTTCGAAGCCCATTGGGATGAAGCTCATGATGTTACAGATTCGGTCATTGAAACCATACAGAGACAGACACATCTCTACTCGCCCTTTGAAATCTACGCGAAGGCGCTGCAGGAATTTTTTCGTGGCCACGAACTTACGTCCTCAGAGTGGGACGAAGGTCACTCCCGGATGTTTTCAAAGCTCGACCGCTATCAAAAGGAAGCTTACTGGGCCCTTATGAAAATCGCGCGGCAACACGGCGGCGCATTTCTTTGTGACGGCGTCGGACTGGGCAAGACGTTCGTTGGGTTGATGCTTATCGAGCGGTTGGTGCTGCACGAGCGCAAAAGAGTCGTTCTTTTTGCGCCTAAAGCCGCCAAGGAAGCAGTTTGGGAACCGCATCTGAAAGAATGGTTATCGCATATCGGAGGCAGCGCCGACTTTAGTAATCTTGTTGTCTTTAGCCACACTGACCTAAATCGCAAGGGGGAATTTCCTGAAAGGTTCAAACGGATTGCCGAATTGGCTGACGCCGTAGTAATTGATGAAGCGCACCATTTTCGCAATCCTGGAAAGCTAGGTGCCGGTCCAGCAGACGAGGCTCGATCACGCTATTACCGTTTGTTCGACCTCCTAGATAATAGCGTTCGTCCAAAGACATTATTCATGCTGACGGCTACCCCTATCAACAATAGACTCAGCGATTTTAGACACATGGCTGAGCTGTTTACCCGTAAAGACGATGCATACTTTGCGAAAACCATGGGAGTAAACAACCTTCGCGCTCACTTTAACCAGATGGAAAAATCATTAAGAAAACAGGTTGGCGACGTGGTGGGGGATGTGTCTGAGCATCTGGCAGAGGCACAGCAGATACTTGGATCCGATCAGCTCTTTCAAAGCCTCGTAGTGCAACGTAGTAGAGCCTACGCTCGTGAGAGTCAGATTAGAGAAACTGGTAAAGCCGCAATATTCCCGGATCGTAAGGCGCCCCAAGTTGCGGAGTACAAACTTCGAATCACGTACGGCCGTCTCCTAGATCTGTTTGAACAGGCTTTCGAGAAATCAGATCCACTGTTTACCCTACCTATGTACTATCCGCTAGCGTGGTATCGCGGAAATGACAAGACTATCGATCCTTTCGAAGAAAACCGGCAGAAACAGGTAGTTGGTTTAATTCGGACAATGTTCTTGAAACGATTTGAAAGTTCCGTGGCTGCTTTCCAACTTTCCTGTGAGCGTCTGTTAAAGAAACTTATGGCATTTATTCAGGTTCACGCTGAGTCAGACGCGGAAAAGAAGCGATTTGAACGATGGAAGCGACAAAACGGGGAAATTTTAAATTTTGCCGATCAACTTGAGCTTCAATTTTGGGGGGAAGGGGAGGGCGAAGACCCTGATGAGGACATTATACCGCAGGAATTCCTCGAAGCTGTAACGCTGCTTGATCCCAATGAGTACAAAGTTGACGAAATGCTGGATCAAACTTATCTCGACCTTGACGAGATGGTTAAATTTCTTGAAGAAGCCCGCAAATTTCAGCCAAAGCATGATGACAAATTGCAGAAGCTCATTCGGCTCCTAAGTAGTAAGGAACTTGCTGGCCAAAAAGTTCTCATTTTTACGGAGTTCGCCGATACGGCTCGCTATCTTGAAAATCAACTAAAGGCGGCAGGAATCGAAGGCATTGGCGAAGTAGATAGTGGGCGAAAGGGCAGTCGGGCCGATGTAATACAGAGATTTGCCCCTTATTATAACGGCACAAGCTCCCCTCAGCTTGCGAGTGAAGGACGAAACGAAATTCGGGTTTTAATTTCGACGGACGTTCTGTCGGAAGGTTTGAACCTCCAGGATGCCTCACGAATGATCAATTATGACATCCACTGGAATCCGGTGCGCCTCATGCAGCGCATTGGCCGTGTTGATCGCAGAATGAACCCAGAAATCGAAAAGAGAATGGTGAAAGATCGTCCTGAGGTTGAGTCTTCTCGCGGCAAAGTAAGCTTTTGGAACTTTCTACCTCCAGACGAACTTAACGCGATATTGACCCTATTTTCTAAGGTGACACAAAAAACTCTGCTAATTTCTAAGACCCTTGGGATTGAGGGTAAAAAGCTACTAACGCCTGAGGATGATTTTGACGCGTTAAGGGAGTTCAATCAGGCCTATGAAGGCACAAAATCAGCGGTCGAAGACATGCATCTGGAGTATCAAGCCCTTCTGCAGGCCGATCCCGAACTAGAGGGGCGGCTCATGCGCTTTCCCGGTGGCGTGTTTAGCGGTCGAAAGTCTACAAAAGGCGGGCTTAAGGGTGTCTTCTTCTGTTATGGACTCCCGGCGCTAGACAAGGAGAAGAATGAATTTACCGAAGAAGCAGGAAGTGTTCGCTGGTATTTTTTTGATGTAGGGCGGGAGCGTATTCTTGAGGAGCCGCAAGAAATAGTTGCCAGCGTCCGGTCAACGAAGGAGATTGCCCGTAAGTGCAAGATGGCGGAAAAGGCGCTAATTGATATGCGATTGACTGTCGAGAAGCATATTAAAAACACCTATCTTAAGCGTGTCGATGCGCCGCTTGGAGTGAAGCCGATCTTGAAGTGCTGGATGGAGCTTAACGAGGGCTAATCAAATGACTGACCATCGAGCTGAGCTAAAGGGGATTAAAACGTTCCCATCACTGATAAAATACCTTCGCGATGAGATGGGCTGGCCGATTGATTCAGATGATTTTGAGGAAATCACTTTTCAGTATACACCCGAAGAATTAGGAATCGAAGTAAAAGCAGCGGCCAAGATTGAAGAGATAAAGCGACTACGCCCGCTATCTCCTAATCAACCCTGGGGAATATTCTTTGTGAAGTTTCAACCAAAGAAGCTCCCAGTTATTGCGCTCCGGCGTATGCTTAGCGCCGTAGTCGTTAAAAAGAGAGCATCTGCCAATAAATCCGAGCGCAGCGTCTGGCAGGCCGAAGATTTACTTTTTGTTTCAAATTTTGGTGAAGGCGATGAGCGGCAAATCAGTTTTGCCCATTTTTCGCATGATACCTCTAAAGACGACCTCCCAATGCTAAAGGTATTGGGCTGGGACAATCTCGATACCCCACTTCATCTAGACCACGTCGCGGAAGAGCTTAGGGGAAAGCTTGCATGGCCTGAAAACGAAAAGGATGTTGCTTCCTGGCGAAAAACTTGGAGTTCAGCTTTTGATGTTCGTCATCGTGAGGTGGTCACTACATCGCGGGAACTCTCTATTCGCCTTGCCGAGTTGGCGCGGGCAATTCGTGACCGTATTAAGTCAGCGACTTCTATTGAAACCGAAAACGGTCCTCTCACTAGATTAATGAAAGCTTTTGAAGAAGCCCTTGTCCATGATTTGGACACAGAAGGATTCGCGGACATGTATGCGCAGACAATTGCATACGGTTTGCTTTCAGCTAGGATTGCAGACCCGCACGCTAAGACTGCTGATGACTTCGCCTCTCACATGCGGACTAATCCGTTTCTAAAAGAGCTGATGGAAACGTTCCTAACTGCGGGGGGGCGAAAAGGCAAAGCTGGAGGTGGCGGGCTTGATTTTGATGAGCTTGGGGTAAGCGAGGTGGTGGCGCTTCTAGATGCCGCGAATATGGAGGCCGTAGTTCGAGACTTTGGCGATAAGAATCCCCAGGAGGATCCTGTAATTCATTTCTATGAGCATTTCTTGGCAGCGTACGACAAGACGGAGAAGGTAAAACGGGGAGTATTCTATACTCCGCGGCCGGTGGTTTCTTTCATTGTAAGATCTGTTGATGAACTGCTGCGTTCCGAGTTAGGCCTTGTCGACGGGCTGGCTGATACTACGACTTGGGGTGAGATGAGGAAGCGCAATAAGGATATTAAAATTCCGGATGGTGTTCCCACAACTCAGACATTTATTCAAATTTTGGATCCGGCCACGGGTACCGGCACTTTTCTTGTTGAGGTGATAGACATTATCCATTGTACGATGGTGGCAAAATGGGAGGCCCTGGGCCATGGCGAGAAGAAAATTAGGGTTCTTTGGAACGAATATGTGCCGAAGCATCTTTTGCCTCGTTTGCATGGATATGAGTTGCTGATGGCGCCATATGCCATTGCGCACATGAAAATTGGTTTGAAACTGTACGAAACTGGATACCGGTTTGGATGTGACGAGCGGGCTCGAGTGTTTCTTACCAATGCGCTAGAGCCGCCGAGTGATGCGCAGATTCGAAACAGTGCTTTGCCAGCGTTGGCTCATGAGGCACAGGTGGTGAATGAGATTAAGAGGAAGCAACGGTTCACGGTCGTAATCGGGAATCCGCCTTATTCCCGCACTTCTTATAACGTAGGTGAGCATGCTGATAAGTTAGTTGTAGCTTATAAAGATCACGTACGTAACGAGCGAAATATACAACCGCTTTCCGACGACTATATAAAGTTTATTGGACTTGGACAAAATATTCTCACCCAGACGCAGTACGGGGTCTTTGGCATGATCACGAATAACACCTTCCTTTCTGGGCGAATTCATCGGGGAATACGTCAGGAGCTTCTTACTTGCAATTCGTTACTCAGAGTCGTTAATCTGCACGGCAGCCAAAAGGTTGGCTTCATAGGTGCCGCTCGCACCACGGATGAGAACGTTTTTGATATCCTGCAAGGCGTCTCAGTTATACTCATTACTAAAGGTTGCGGTGGATCGGCACACGAGTATGTTGATCTTATTGGTAGTCGGGCAGAAAAATACGTCTCTTTACTTAACGGTAATTTGAAATTTGTGCCCTTAGACCCGCAACCCGATTACTTTCTGTTGGTTCCATGGAACATGAGTGGTCCAGAGTATCAAATGTGGCCAAGCATATCGGAGCTTGTGCGATTTCAAAGTGTGGCCGGAAAACCAGGTGACGACGATCTTCTAATATCATTCGATCGAGCAGCTGTCATCCCTAAACTTCGGAAGTTCAAAAAGGCGCTTGCCGCTCCGAGGATGCCTAAGTTGACTGAGGCGGGCGAAAAGTTCAAGGCTTTTAGTCCTACTTCATTCGAAGACCGAAGAGTAATCGCTTATGCATACCGACCGTTCGACATACGATATACTTATTACGATCCTCGAATGTGGACTCGCCCACTTGCGAGGCTCTACCTCTGTGTTGAGGGGTCACCGATCTTGCTAACAACAAAATTGGTCAAGGACGGATCCTTTTCCCATGTTTTTGTAACGAGACTGTTCCCTGATGTTATTTTTCTTTCCAACACCAGCTCGGTTAACTGTTACGCCTTTCCGAGGCGTATATTACAAGATGGTGGTGGGCTTCGGCTCGGTGGTGCGGCGTCAAACTACAACTTTGCAGTCATAAGAGGCAGATTCAAGAGGCCTTTTTCTGACGAAGTGGTATTTTCATATATTTATGCCGTGCTACACTCACCAGCCTATAGAGATCTATACACCGTCTCGCTTCGACTTGATTTTCCTAGAGTTCCGATTCCGAACTCAGAATCGTTGCTACTTCAACTTAGCGAACTCGGAGCCAAACTTGTCGAGTTACACCTGTTGGAATCGTCTAAGCTCGGCAAAAATAGCTCCAACTATGTAGGTCCTAAGGATCCTGAAGTAACTCGTGTTGGATGGTCGAACGATAGGGTCTGGCTCGATATGCCCGCAACTAAGAAGGACCAAACCGCGCAATCTGGCACAATAGGCTTCTGCAATATCTCTCAAGAGGTTTGGGACTTCCGAATCGGTGGCTACCAGGTATGTGAAAAGTGGCTCAAAGATCGCAAAGGTCGCAAGCTCTCTGCAGATGATATTGTCCACTATCAGAAAATTGTTGTAGCGATCTCGGAAACTATCCATTTGATGAAGGAAATTGATGAGGTTATAGAAGCCCATGGTGGCTGGCCGGGGGCCTTCTATACTGAGGCTAACGCTTCAAGTGCCCAACCGCGGACTCGTGCGACAATAATTCCATTCCCTGAGATGCCAGTCGATAAAGCCAAACCTTTTAAAAACTGTATCCCCTTATATGAGGATCTAAAAATTGCTGCCGGGCGTTTCAGTGCGCCGCAAAACATCAAAGACGCGGCAAGTGTCGAGCAGGCCGGAGTTATTTGGGTCAATCTAGGCGATGAAGTTAAACCCTCAGAAGACCTCTTTATCGCTCAGGTTGTGGGCGAGTCTATGAATAGACGAATCCCAAATGGCTCCTGGTGCCTTTTCCGCGCGCGCCCTGAGGGCACGCGGCAAGGCAAGGTTGTTCTTGCTCGCCATAATAGCCTCGATGATCCTGAACTTGCTGGTAAATATACGCTCAAGATTTACTCAAGCGAAAAGAGTTTCAACAGGGATGGGAGTTGGCGCCACATACGAATTACACTTAAGCCAGACTCGAGGGATCCATCGTTTAAAGACATCGAAATAGAACCTTCAGAAGGTGAAAAGTTTGAAATTGTGGCGGAGCTGATTAGAGTTCTTTCTAAAACTGATAGCACCGAGGTAACTACCACGGAACAGTTAAGCCTCGTAGACTAAATTGGCAGTATGATTAATTAAGTATGGCGATTAAGAAGCAGGAATTCTATGAGGGTGCGGCGTTACATCTTCTCATCCGTAGCGGTGGGGTAAAGACTATTGGATATGAAAATCCTATATTCTTGGTAAACGACAAACTGGCAGTTTACTTGAAATATAGCACACGCACGCGTGGGCCGTGGGGGTTCACATTTACAGCTGACGAGCAGCGGATGTTGGCGCAGCGGTCAGGTGAGCAACGTTTTGCGATCGGTCTCGTTTGCGGGTCGGACGGGATAGCCGCCGTCGAGCGCGAGGTTTACTTGAAGATCGCTCCACCGCGCGATTCGCCACTGCACATCGCCTGCTATCGAAGGCATGGGGAGCACTACGAGGTAAATGGCCCGGATGGCACGGTGCCGGGCAAAATTTCACCTTCGCTTTGGCAGCGATTACTGGATGGGGAGTAGTTTATTATGAAGCACTGCGAGCAAGTTTTGGAGCTGTTAAGAAAGCAAATTGGCAACAAAGAAGAGGTGCGAGATATAGAGCGAACGGCAGTCGACGTCGCAGAGAGATGGATAGATCCACTTTCTGGCGGAACTGCTCAACTTAATGGTCTGATTTATGGATTAGTTCAAAGTGGGAAGACTGGCGTTATCGCCGTTACTGGCGCTATAGCGGCTGACAGAGGCTACAAAGCAATTATAATTCTGACCTCGGATATCAATCCGCTATACCTCCAGACCCTTAATAGGGTGCGGGAGGCCTTCCCCGGCATGGACATCCTAGGCAAGGATGACTTCCATGATGCCGATGCATTCGTCAACAGAGTTAGAGGTGGCACCTGCGCGATAGTTACAACTAAGAATGCAGGTCGGCTAGATTGTCTAATGGAAAATTTTCGACGCGGTAATCTAAAAGGGGCGTCGTGCTTGCTCATTGATGATGAGGCAGACCAGGCAAGCCTAAACACTCGCGCTCGTCGCGATGATGGATCCAGAAGTGCCATAAATGAACGAATAGGGGAACTTCGCCTATTTTTTGATAAGAATACCTACCTGCACGTTACGGCCACGCCGCAGGCTTTATTCTTGCAAACTCCTGGGCATGACTTTAGACCAAAGTTTACGGTATTGAGTCATCCCGGTTCAGCATACGTCGGCGGCGACGATTTTTTCGGTGATAGTTCCACGCTTGTTAGAAACTTTGATTTAAACGATATCGCAGCTTTGTCCGCAGGGGCGCAGCCTATCCCGGGGCTTATGATGCCTGCCTCTCTCTTATCGGCGCTTGACACCTTTATGATTGCCGCAACTTATAAGCGCAGCCTCGACGTGAGTCAGAACTGTGCGTTTCTATGTCACGTCAGCATCCGGAAGAATGATCATGTCCACATAGTAAAGCTTCTTCGAGATTATAAAGCCTCTTTAAAGACCGACCTCGACTCCAATTCCAAGACCGTCCTTGTCCGCTTACGAGTTGCCTACGATGACTTGGCCCGGACAGATCCAGGAATTTCTAATGCAAGTTTCGACGATCTTGTTGATAAGATCAGGTTCTTTACACCAGGAATTCACGTAAAGCTGGTAAATGGTGAAACTGATGAGGACGTGGCAGTAAGCTCGCCGTATAACTTATTTGTGGGTGGGAACAAATTGGGGCGCGGAGTGACGATCAAGAACTTACTTGTAAGCTATTATGGGAGGCATCCGCGCCAACCCCAAGCAGATACAGTTCTCCAACACGCGAGGATGTACGGTTATCGCCGTGCGGACCTTGGTCTCTTGCGCTTGTACCTACCCGATCAATTACACACAGTATTTCGCGCAATTAATCAAATGGAGCGTGGTTTACGAGACCTAATTGCCCAGCACCCGAGCGAAGATTTCAGAGGGATATATTTAGAAAATAATTTAAATCCTACTAGAAAGAATATCATTGCGCCTGGTGCGGTCGGCGTATATTCAGCAGGTAGTAGCTATAACCCAGCGCAAGTGTTGCGCGACGATAGTGTTGCTAGTACCACCGAAGCAATTGACGAAAAATTGAGATCCATTTTTGACAAAACATACGAGGAGCGGCCAATCGCGGAACTGGCTGAAATTCTTAGGTCCATCAAGGCGGACCCGGCTAGTGCCGAAGGGGTTTGGGATCAAGATGCTTTGGCGGAATCGCTAGCCCAATTTGCTCACCTTCGAAATGAGAGAAATGGTTATTTGTATGTGGATCGTGATCGCGGGCTAATTGAGAATCGCCGAGAAACGCAGGGAATACTTGATGGGGGAGAAGCGGGGCGTGTGGCAGATGATAAAATCACAATTTTTTTGCTTAGAACGAAAGCCGAGCGTGGGCGAAATTCAGCCTGGTGGCCACAAGTACGTTTTCCCCACGGGCGATACGCGTTTGCCTTCGCCCTGTGAGCAACATTGATCACCGATTGCGAAAGGATACGATTTTGCAGCTGGAACAAGAAATGAAAATTCGTTAGAGTTCTAATTATGAAACGCGATAGAAAACCTATTGCCATAGATCTGTTTGCAGGTTGCGGTGGCTTAACAACTGGTTTGAAGCAGGCTGGATTTAGTGTCATCGGAGCAGTCGAGATTGAACCAGTCGCAGTAGAAACATATTCAAAAAACCATAGAAATGTTCGCGTCTGGGCGCGAGATATAAGAGCAATCGCACCGCGGGAGTTGCTGGAGACATTGAAAATAAAGCCTGGCGAGCTTGACCTTCTTGCAGGGTGCCCGCCTTGTCAGGGTTTTTCAAAAATGACTGAGAGACTCCGTCGAGGTTCTCGAAAATCAGATTCACGTAACGACCTTGTCCTAGAGTTTTTGCGCTTTGTTAGAGCAATGCGACCCAGATCGCTTATGCTTGAAAATGTTCCAGGGTTATTGCACGACCCGCGTTTTCGCAACCTTACGGAGCAACTGTACAGACTTGGGTATGCTTGCCACTCTGCTGTACTTGACGCGGCAGATTACGGTGTGCCGCAACGGCGCAACCGCCTTATTCTGGTCGGCGGGCGTGCCGGGCCAGTGCCTTTTGGTCGTAGTACCACAAAAGCAGTGACAGTTTTCGATGCATTTAAGGAACTGGATCGCCTTGCAAAAGACGATATTTTGCACAACTTGCCCGAGTTTCGTAGCACTAAGATAAAAAACTTGATTAGGAAGATACCCCGAAATGGCGGCAGCCGCGTAGCGTTAGGAGCACGACAGCAGCTTCAGTGTCATAGAAAATGTAACGGCTTTAAAGACGTATACGGCCGTATGGCTTGGCGGAATGTATCGCCCACAATCACTTGTGGCTGTGTTAATCCATCGAAAGGGAGATTCTTGCACCCAACAAAAAACCGAGCAATCACCCTACGTGAAGCGGCGGTTTTGCAGTCTTTTCCTTTGTCATATTATTTTTCATTACGTCGCGGTAAGTACTTTGCTGCTCAAATGATTGGTAATGCGCTTCCGCCCGAGTTTATTCGACGGCATGCTTTGGCAATAAGACGCTACCTTGAAAGTACACACAACTGAAACAACCACCAACAACAGCTACAACACTTGTGCCAGGCACCCTTCGTCGCGTGCCTAAGAACTTGGCGAAAGGTGCATTCGTAAGCCTTCCGAGTAGGTTGCATGACACATTCTGCTCTGTCTTCTGGCCCAATTGGCTTAAGAGAGGTGCACGGCACCAGTCTTCTCTAAAAACCCACTGGAGGGAGGCTACTTTTGACTTAGTTTAATGAGCCTGAAATACGTCATTATAACTATTGGAAATTGCACAGGTTCCGCACGGGTAGCATCGAGTGACTTCTGGGATAGGCTGCAAAAGAAGCCCGGCTCCAGTCGGATTCTAATTGGGCTCTATCTGTCCCGGTTGCAAAGTACTATTTAATTGGATCTTACCGGTCATGGCTAGAGCAGCAGCGCGCTGGTTTGCTTATCGATCTTTTAAGGGCCAAGCTGCGTCATGGGGCTCGCTAAAATCGGAGTAATAGAAAATATGAGAGATACGCTTGTACACAAGCTCGCGAGTAGGTTTTCGGTTTTGGCTGAAACAGCTGTTTCTAACGCCGTGCCCACGTTGGCGCGGACGTTGGCATTCTTGAACAGTCAGCCAGAGGTACGGCCAATCTTGGAAGACCTAGCGCTCGCAAGCCCAATCGAAGATTCCGAGTTTGATCGCCATTTGGCTGACAGAATGAAATTTGGAGTCAAATTAGAGACAGAAAAAGAGCATGCTGCGCTCGCACTCTTCCTTTGTAGCAAATCGATAAGTAACAAGGACCGATTTAACCAGATCGTCACTCTATATGGGGGTGACGGGGGAAGCAATCTGTACGGGCACACTCAGGAATTTTTGAAGGCCTATGTTAAGCCGCTATTTAATTACATTGCAGAGACGGTGACCGAGGAGTTCATCTTGCACCATGAAATCCAGCGGATGAAGAAGTCCTTTGAATGGTTTCGCAGAGTCGAGCTACGGCACCTTCTAAAGGAAAGACGATGTGAGGATAAACTTAACGACTTAGTGTCAGCGCACCTATTTGCGCGCGATTTGAATGTGCAGCGTGAGCCGCTTACCCGTGAAGGAAGACCAGATTTCGTGGTGATTGATTCAGATAGGCAAGTACTTTTGGAGAGCAAAGTTTTCAAGAACGCACAATCAAAGCGGGGGCTTGCGGTCGGAATCCGTCAGCTCTTGGATTACGAAGAAGTTCCGAAATCAACAGGTGGGTACTTACTAATTTTTAATTTCTCAGATACGAAAATTGAGATTCAGGGGCTCCAACGGTTGGCTGACAGTGGCCCGCTTTATTTGGACATTGGAACGAGTCGTATATTTATACAGGAGATTTGGATCACTAATGCGGATTTGCCATCATCTAAGAAGGGGAAAACCCAATCCGTTATTATTAACAAAAAGGACCTGTGGTCGTGCGATTGAGCCCGAAATTATGAATCGCCATGTAGGGAAGAGCCCTGTTGGAAAATGCCGCGTCGCATCGCCAGTGCACGAGGCAAGCAACACATCTTGGGACGCATGACAGATCGGAAAACTGTAACTTTTAAGAAGTTTTTATCAGATAATGCCCTTTCTCGTCCGTAGGAATATATCTAGTTGCCAGGTCCTCTTCAGTTACAATCCGTACCGGCGACGGAATACGTAGCGCTGTATCCAAACCTACGCCAAAAAAATATTCGCGTAGAATGTAGGAACCAACAGGTGCTGAAATTGGGCGACCTCTGTCAAAGCGCGTAGGAGTATCTGGAGTCACTAACTCTGCCACGAAAGCTTGGCTTTGGCCCGGGAGACTGCAAGTGAAATCAATATAATGGAGCGGGCTCGATTCAGCTTCCGGAAAGGAGATATGAGAAACGGTAGCCGTCAGGACCCCTGTCTCTGCAGTAGCCACTTGAATTGACCAACTACCTTCACCATGCACTCCAGCAAATGATGTAGAGGGGAGATCTTTCATCGTCAGCTTGCCAGTAGGGTCTTCAATTCTAATAATGTTTTCCCGAGAATCCCCATTAGCCATCCGAACGTTCAGACTAGTACCTGATTTCTGTTCATAGGCGCGCAAAGCATCAGATAGTTGCCGAAAAGCCTCAGATCCCGTCTGGCCACAACATCGTGCAATCTGCCCCTTACAGCGTCAATTCCAATCGAATACTCGGTCATAAACTCCTACCTTATGAAAAATCATCGACCTCGGTTATTCAATTGAATGTGAATTATACACTCCATTAAACTCCCTCTTAAGTTATGTTACTTTGAAACGAAAGTGTCCGCTATCCAGATCTCGCCGGCCTGGCGGGCCCTTACTAAAAGCCGCTCGAGCCACCCGACTTTTTGACTCCCGACCCATCCAAAAACAACTTTTACGCACTAGTTAGATCCGCCATGTGAGGGATTCTTTGTGAGTTCATAGGCAAAATATTTAGCGTGGTATTCTGGTACCATCTCTCCTCATGCCCAAAATGGAATATAGGTTGCAAACTTCTTTGACTTACTCTGCGCATCAGCTGGTTTTATCAGCTTTGCGTCAATGGTGTCGGCGATAATTCGCGAAGCGGTAGCGTAGTTTTTCTCCTCTATTTTGAAGCGTTCTCTTAATGTCTGATTGCTCATTCGGGAGCTTGAGACATACTTCAAGCAACAGTGCTGATAGCAAGCTCTGATTTTATCTTCACGCTCCATCTTGTTAAGCGAACGGTGAGAATGAAGAATTACCTTGGTGTGATTTTCAGTGCTGACAAACTCAGGAGCTGGAAGTTGAAAGAACTCAACTTCGAAAATCACTTTATCAACTCCGCTTCCTCGCTCTTCGCATACGTTTATTCGACGCATGAAAGATGCCAGCAGCTCATTGCGTGACTGAGGAGGTGAATCAATAAATCGAATTGTGCTAATGAGCGGTTTTCCGGGGTTTGTAATCTCCAATCGATCAGAGAATATCTCAATCATTGGACCAGTGCCGGTTTCGGCAAAGTCTTGGTGAATAAGGGCATTTGCGGTCAGCTCTCGAATAGCTAACTCAGGGTACATCTTCACATCACGTCTGAGAGCTGTTTCGATTACTTCATTTCTTGGTAACTGATCATTGATATACTGAAGCAATGATTCAAAAGCGGAAGCATACCCCTTAGAAAACTCCTGTTCTTTTACGGTGTGTAATCTATCGGTCTTTTCATAAACAACAACCCGTACAGATTTACGTTTGAGATGGGCGAACTGGTGAAGATCTTTTGCAAAGAGAAGCGCGCCGAGATTCGTTATCTCAACTCCATCATTAACCTGCTTGACCATCTGCTCTGCTTGCAATGCTGTAACGATTGCAGCGCTATCTTGAGGGAATGGTCGACTTAGCAAATCAAAGAACGATTGAATGTCGAGTCTTTTAATAACCTCATCATTGGAAATGGTTTGCGAGGCAGATTCAGTTTCAAAACTTCCTCCGCTAGAAGTCGCAATCAGCCGCGCAACTTCCTGACGAGTCATCTTCCTAGTCTGACCAGCTGATCGAATAAAAGAGTCATAGACCGTGCCACCTCTCGTGTAAACGGGTTTATCCGAAGACTCTGGAATATAGATGAAGAGAAGCCCTTTTCCTTGATACTCAAGAATTGAATGATCAATTGCGACTGAAGAGACCACACCTTCGCGAGCGATATTTCCGAGCTTCTTTATTATCTCTGAGTAGTCGTGATTCCTTACGCCAACTGGAACACCGTCGTTGTTGATTCCAAAGACAAAGAAGCCGCCACCTGGTTGGTTTGCAAATGCCGAGATGTGCTGTCTGAGCTTGTCGCTTTTTTTGGAAAGGTCAGCTTTCCAGTCGAGTTCGTTTTTTTCGTGAGGTAATGGTTTGAGACTTGCCCCAAGTATTTCGACTGCCTTTGTCTCTAACTCTTTTCTCATTCGTTATCACATAACCATCACATAAGATTATTAAGTAATATCAGATTGTTACAGAAGAATAAATAGCTAATAGCAAACTGCTATCACATAAGAAAAGTGTGTGGTAATAGCAAGCTAGCGGAGGCGATTGGGCATATTGGCGCCTGCCAACTTCTCAGCTTTATGCTGCAGTCGCACATGAGAGTAATGGCGCTCGAGCATCAGATCAGGTGCCTCCTCTCGAAAGAGGAATAAGCCAATAAGCCCACAAACATGTCGCTGGCGTCGGGTTCGCGTTTCACCCCCGGCGTTTTTGCGGCTGGGTCAAACCCCCAATTCAACGCCTTGATATTACTCACACTACTCCACTGGCGGAGTTACTGGATGCGCCCACGGCATCGATTGAATATTACGAACCATAAATCGGTGCTCATACTTTGCATGCTGCGGCGATGGCAGCGGGTTTGCAGCCTCCACACCACGGCTGTGCGCGGTTCGCCGACTTGGCGTATTTTAATCTCTCGAACCATTTTACTTTCTCAAGACTTGTTCGACCTCGAAATAACTACTCGGCCCTTTTTTGGCTCAACTTGGGCCAAGAGGAGAGCTGTGAAAGTTGGGTGGTTCCGAGTGGGCGAAAACTTCCGGCATTTTGGCAGAGCGGCTATTGGCCCGTCAGGGGGTGTGACGCGTGAGGTATCTGTAGGTCTTTCGCAGATTCAGGAAGCGCTTGTAGGGATGTTTGTTTCGATGTTCAAGATGGCCGCAAGTGAAAGAACAGGAATTGCTATCTCGATGATGCAGCGGCCCATCGACAAGATGCAGTTCACGCTTAAGACACTTTCAAATTATGGAAGCGCGATGTTCTCAGCGATCCTGCCCGAAATAGCCAATGGAAACTCGGGTATTGATAACGCGGTTGTGCTTCAATCTATTCTAATCGGGCAGTTTGCTATCGAAGCTTTATCCATCGACGGCGGTGTTTCGATTGTGAAGGTTGGCTTTATGGACGCTCCCAACAGTGAACAAAAGCGCGAAGTAGCCCAAGTCAATATTGATTTATTGCAATCGGATTTCCCTATCGAGATCCGCGAGTGGCATCATAGCTTAGGGGTACGATTTAAACTTATCGATTCCGGTCAGGCTCTCGAGCATGCCTGTCACCTAGTAAAATCCTTTAATCCCAAGCAGGGATTTTAAATTTTTCCTTCTTATGCCATGCTAATTTTTGATTTCCGACTCATCCGAAAATAACTATTACGTACCAGTTAGGTCAGCAACGCGCGCGATGGCTGCTGCAAGGCATTAGGCGCTGAGCCGTGCTGCCTGGGGTTGACTGTTCACGAGCTGCCTTCCAACTTTTTGCGCTAGCTGCAATAATTTCGCAATGCGTAAATATGTGATTTCTTTTTTTGTATTGATCGTCTGTCAGATGGTGGTGTTAATTGCTTTGGGGCGCTCTTGGTGGTGCTTGTGTGGGGGGTGGGCTGTTGCTTCTTGGGATATCTGGAGTCGGCATAATTCGCAGCACCTGTTTGATCCTTATACTTTGTCGCATATATCACATGGGCTTTTGTTTTTTGTATTTTTTGCCTGGGTTCTTAAGAGTCGTGCGGTTGGGGTTCGGTTCGTGTTGGCTACGGGGTTGGAGGTTCTTTGGGAGATTGCCGAGAATTCGCCGTTTATCATTGAGCGTTACCGCAGCGCGACCATTAGCTTAGACTATTATGGCGACAGTATATTAAATTCGCTGAGCGATACGCTTTCATGTGGGTTTGGATTCTGGCTTGCGGCAAGGATTGGGGTAAGGTTGGCTTTAGTAATTTTTGTAGCGCTTGATTTGGGCCAGCTGCTTTGGGTGAGAGACTGCTTGAGCTTAAATATCCTGATGTTAATAAATCCGCTTGAGAGCGTGAAGTCGTGGCAGCGTGGCGCCGGGTAGAAGGCGCGGCTATTCCAAAGGGAGAAAATGTTCAAGCAGTTTGGCAGGGTAGGGCGGGCGGCTTTTTAACGTTTCCTACTGTTTATCGGTGCCTTGTGCTAGCACGGTTACGGAGCTAACCCCGAATTTTGCTAGAAGTTGAGTTGCGCTGAGGTCTCCTCCGTCTAAGACATGATCCTCTCCAACAACTGCGATGACCGTAGGGCTTGAATCTGGATTACGAAACCATCTGCAAAGATTGCCCGCTAGTATTACATTTCTTCCAATCTGTTCGTGGGCTATGAAAAACTTATCAGCCTTTTCGCGATATAGCTTGTAGGCTTCCTGGTCCCTTATGAGCAAAAGTTCATGCGGCTTTCCATCTTCTGCATCAGTTGTTGTTGCTTCAACTCCTGGCAGATCAAGTTTCGGAAATGTGTCGGGGAATCGTTTGGCAAGAATATCTGATGCCTCTATCATCTGGCCCATGCAAGTGCTCACATATTTTCCGTCCAAACTAAAAACGCTTTGGCCAGTTCGCCCGAGATCGTTTCCGATCGCCTCAACTCCGATGTGATGCATAAGAGTGAAGCAGTGATCGAGGTAATCATGTAAGGCTAAACCTTCCCAACCAAAACTGTTTGGAAAGTCCACGGTCGTCCATTCTGGAGCATACGAAGAATTTGGGGATATGCTAATCTTGGCATTCTCCAGTTCGGCAGGGGTTGCGCAGCGGCTACTGACATCCTGGAGCCATTTGGTCATCTGTACTGTTGCCTCTGACTGGGTCGTAGGGCAAACAGACGTCCCTTCTTGAAAAAGAGTGTCGACGCCAAGTTTATCACGTAGAATCTTGAGGATGTGATTAGTCTGAATGGCGCCGTCGGCATTGTGCAATTGCAGCACAAATATCACCATTGCGGGTTTTCCACCCAAGAAAATTGGATCGTTAGCGATGGTTGCTGAACCAGTACTAAGTTCCTGTTCCTCAAGGAAACCCATGATTGACTGAGCTGCTGCGATTGCTGTCTCTTTGCCTGCCTCCTGCCCGGGATTCAAGCACCCGAAGTTACGCGGAGGTTCTAGTTCACCAGCCCAAGCGCGGCTACCCAAGCTACCGCCAGACCCTGCTCCCAACCCTAAGAGGGCTAACCCCACAACCGCTAAAGGATTTGATCTCATAAATACGAACTACTATTTGGAAATAAGTAACGTAGCAAACACTCTAGGGCTAGTCAAAATTTGGGATAACGGGTTGGAGAGGAAGAGGTCTGGAGCCGCATGCCTGATTGGCCAATGTTTTGTCTAAAAGCAACTATTACGCACCAGTTCGATCAGCAATGTGCAGGATGGCTGCGAGGAAAGTTGGGCCAGGCAAGAAGGTTCTAAAAGAGACGCGCCACATAATTATTGGCCCGCAGCTAAAATGAAAGCGCCTTGGAGTGAATATAGGAGATAGGCTTTTTCTCGTCCGTCTTCTTATAGGCGGCTTCTTTATGTGATCGATCGGCTATTTCTTTTGCCGTTAAACCACCAAGATGGCGCTTTACCAACGACAAAAGATCCCTTTCAGAGTCGGATAGGCCTGATAGATCGGGGGCTGTTTTAGATAAATATCTTTCTCCTATATACCCATTTGGATAAACAATCTCTTCTACCTCTAACAAGCCTTCTTCAACCATTGCTGCAAAGTAGTAATTGAAGTCATCAATCGCTGGCCCGTAGTCAATCCTAACGTAGCGAGTGCCGGTAATTGATGATCCAAGCTCTTTGCATGCCTTGAAATCCGAATAAAAGAGAAGCTTATTTAGGTTTGTTTTCTGGCAACCACCTTTGCAGAAAAATTGAATAAGCGCTTTAAGTCTATTCAGATCAAATCTTCGATAGCCTGAGTACTCATCCACGTCTTCTTTAGCAAGGATAGTTTCGAATAACTTCGATATGAGTTCATTTTTGCGGGGAGTGAGTAAAGATATTAAATCTTGTCTCCGTTCAGGGGGAAAGCTGCCCCTGTTTTCCTTTAACAGACGCAATATATTCGACGGCTCTCTAAGTAAGCCTAGAACTCTCTCGTGCGATTCGCTTTGAAGTGCCCCGTTTTCATATCGACTAAGTGTAGCAATTCCCCATCCCATCAAGTCAGCTAATTCAGCTTGTGAGAACCCATATTGCTTTCGGAACGCTACTATCTCCTCAGGTTGGGTCCATTGATGTTGCTTTCTATATTCACGGAATGCGGTGTCATTCGGATCGCTATTCGGGTCATAGAAGTCAGTACCACATGCTTTACATACAAAAATGATAACAGGTACATTGATCGTGTCACCTTTTACTTGAAAAGCTTCCATGCGCTCTTTTCGCTCGAGTTGAGTTTCCTTTTCACAGTTTGGGCAAAATTCTTTAGTTGTCATATCTACCTCCTTCATCGATATACGTTCCTAAGCGGATACTCTGCTTCGTGAAACGAGATGCATGTAACTGCTTGGTGCAAGCCTGTCTGAGTTCGTCAAGGAATCGCTTGACTGCCTTCTTGTCAGCTGTAACCACTCTTAGATTTGACTCCCTCTATGATTAAAGTATACGTATCAATTGATATGATAGTCAATAGAATTATATTAATTGATAACATGCAAATGAGATAACTTATTAATATGGCTCATGAAGCCTGAAGAAAGTGCGCGAGCAACGCAATCTCGCCCAACCGCACCCAATTCTGGTTACTTTCGGACACATCTTGCCTGCGTCGAGTGCGCATCGCACCCCGGAACTTTTGCAGCTGGGGCAAATCTCCAAGTCAAGTTCTTGATATTACTCATACCACTCCACTGGTGGAGTTGTCGGCTCGGTCCACGGCCTTGGTTAAGGCAATTAATTCCGCTAAGATATTATTCGTGCGATGCCGTCTAGGATTATTTCTCTCGATCTGCCTAGCCAAGCCATGAATCCAAATATTACAGGAACAATTAGACTGATTGGTGAAGCCTTGAAAGCGCAATTTGCACCCAAGCGACCCAACTTGGAGGAGCGGATTCGAGCCAAATTGGGAGTGACTGGGGTAGTGGCATTGACCGGCCCGCCGCTGGCTGGCAAGGGTACGATCTCTGGCATGTTAGCGGAGGTTACAGGTTTTGATATCATTTCTAGCGGTGAGATACTGCGACGAATCGCGGCTTCTGAGTCGGCTGATTCGGAAATTCGAAGCGTGTTAGCCCGGGGCGACCTGATTTCGGATACTGAGATGTATCGAATAATCTCGGCCGAGCTATCTGCTCTTCGTGCCGAGAATGGTCGAGTGTTCGATGGATTTCCGCGAACTGTAAATCAGGCTCGTTGGTTAGTAACATTTTTGCAGAGGCAGTCTCGGAAGCTCACTTGCGTTATTGAATTACACGCAGGCAGCGATTATCTATTGGAGCGCATGTATCGGAGAGGGGCACAAGAACAAAGCGATGATACCGTAGCGGCCCTTCGCCGGAGGCTTGAGATCTATACTGAGCAATCTGGGCATTTAAACGAATATTGGAATGCTGCTGGTCAACAAGTCATAACAATTGACACGGAGTGCCCCAGAGAGGTCGGAATTGAGCGCGTCAAGCGCGCCATTGATTCAACTCTTTCCAGTGCGGCCATCTGAGTATAGACAGTTTTCGAACTTACAATGCTAAACTGCAACTTAGAAAAGTGTTGAATTCCCCACTGAAACTCATTCGAACTGACCTGTTTGTCGGGATTTGGCAGACATGCTCTAGAATGCAAGTAATAACCCATCACGCTAGTGATCCAAAGAGCTCCTTAAGCGCTGTTTGCCAGTGAAGACATCTTGTGCCGCCAAACTTTTGCGCTAAGGGATCGTTGGAGAGTAACCAGCGCTCAGCTTTGCTGTCAGTATCCTTACCCAATGTTTCGAGCGCCTTGGCATCGCTCTCGACCACTTTGCTTTTTGATTTAATTTCTATCAGAAGTTTCTTTGCGCCAGGCCGGTCTATGATCAGATCTAGCTCAACATCTTCCTTGGTACGCAGAAACGAAAGTTCCCAGTCTAGGCGCGCGTAGCTTATGTATTTCTTAAATTCAACTACAATCCAGTGCTCAAAAGCCTCGCCCCAGGCGGAAGTTTGTGGTTCAAGCGGAATGGAAAGCGTGCGATCTAGCGCTCGCTTAATTCCTGGGTCTATAAAGTAGAATTTAGGCGTTTTGCGCTGTGCTTTACGCACAGAGACATGAAAAGACGGGAGCATAAATCCAATTAACGTATCCTCAAGAATTTCGAAATAGTTTGCAACCGTTACATCATCCACTCCGACTTCTTCGGCAATTGTAGATTTGTTGAGAATCTTGCCGTTCATTTGCGCGGCAATAGAAAGGAATCTTCGAAAGGGCCCAATATTTCTCACCCAGCTCTCCTCTTGAATCTCCTTTTGTAAGTAAGTTCCTACATATGCAGACAAGTACTCGCGTACTGCCATAGCATCGGTGGCGATATAAGCTTCTGGTAGCGCGCCCCTTTCTAAGCAGCGCTTAAGGTCAAACTGCGCACCAAGCTCCATAGTGGTCAAGGGATAGAGGTGGTAAACCCAGGCTCTTCCGGCCAGCAGATTTACCCCTTTCTGTTTTAGTCTTCTGCTACTAGATCCGGTGAGAATAAATTGCCTTTTTCGTTTCTGGATCTGCTGATGAACTACATTCAAAAGCTCCGGGATCTTCTGAATTTCATCAATCACTACCCGCTTTTTAATATTTTCTGGCGCGTCGATCAGGGCAAGAAACCTGTTCTTTTCCAGGACAAACTCCTCAAATGTGGCCAGGTCCAGGAGATCTACAAAGAGGGTGTCTTTTTCTGTGAAAAGCCCTTCCAACAGAGTAGTTTTGCCAACACCGCGTGCTCCAAATACGAATAAACTGTTTGTTTTCGATAGTTTGCACTGTCTCTGAATCATAATCAGAATTTTAACGCTAATTGCTGATTTGCGTCAAGGAATATGTTGATAAGTATGAATTAGTTTTGGTCGCAACATTATAGCGGCTGGGCCAGGACGCAGATTTTTCTTTTTGATTTGAAAAAGCTCTGACTTTTTCGAGAATTTGAAGCTGTCTGGGTTTGAAGCGGCGCGTGTCCACCGCGCAGAGTACGAATATTATGGAGCGCCGACGACTCGTCGGCCGGTGCCACGGGGTGGCGCTAAATGTTAGGCCGACAGGCAGCACCAGGTGC
>CAZVWV010000041.1:0-25181 GCA_964631745.1 uncultured Bdellovibrionales bacterium | reverse complement strand
CGCGGCGCAGAGCACGGATATTATGGAGCGCCGACGATTCGTCGGCCGGTGCCACGGGGTGGCACAAATTCTTAGGCCGATAGGCAGCAGCCGGTGCGAGCAGGTGGTGGCTACGCCCTAAACGATAATGCCACTATAACCACCGGCCGACGAGTCGTCGGCGCTACTTAATCTCCCTGCCACCCCCGACGTTCTTGAGCGTATACGACCGAGAACCCTACCCAGCGTTCGGCAGCGCCTGCGCCTTTACGGTCTCACCCTCTAGCGGCTTGGGTGCTCCAAAGATATTAAAAGTCTTCAACAGATCCAACGAGCGCTGGAGCTGTAAGTCTTTTTTGAGTAGATCGTCCAAACTAATCAACTCGATGTTAGAGGTAGACAGATCACCTCGTTCAGTTCCGGTTTTATTTATTTTTTGCAGCGGCGTTTTCTTCTCCAAACCACTCGGGTTTTCTATAGCGCCGGGCAAATCTGCTTCACGCATCATGTTGCCAGAACTTGGCGGCGGTTCTGACTCCTTGGCAGGTTCCTGCTGCTCATCGGGGGCGCGCACCACCATCTCGATGTCCGGTTTGACCCCCATGCCCTGCAACGACTTTCCGCTCTTGGTATAATACAAGGCGGTGGTCAAGGTAATCGCGCCACCATTTCCAAGAGGTGTGATTGTCTGAACGGAACCTTTACCAAAGGTTTGTGTTCCTAAGATCACGGCTCGCCCATGATCTTTCAGGGCTCCGGCAACGATTTCGGAAGCCGAGGCCGATCCCCCATTCACAATTACAACTATGGGATAATCCGGTTCAGTGTCGCGCTCATGCGCGAAGAATTTCTGTTTCTGGGCCTCGATCCGTCCGTCCGTATAAACGATCACTCCGCTCTTAAGGAAGAGATCGCTAACTTTAATTGCCTGAGTTAAAAGACCGCCCGGATTGTTTCGCAAATCAAGCACGATACCCTTTAATTCCGCATCGGGTGACGATTTAGATAAACTCTTAAGGGCTGTCTTAACGTCGTCAGCCGTGCGCTCCATAAACTGATTTATTCGCACAAGCCCAAAGCCATCGTTCAGGTACTTACTGCGCACACTCTTTACCTGAATATTATCACGCACCAAAGTGACGTCGATAAGATCCTTACGGCCTTTTCTAAATACGGAGATATCCACAGCGGAACCCTTGGGTCCACGCAACTTTTTGACGGCATCAACTAAGGAATATTCCTTGGTGTATTTCCCTTCGATCTTGACGATCGTGTCCCCTGCTTTGATGCCTGCTTTCTCGGCCGGCGAGCCCTCCATAGGCGAGACGACGATTAACAATCCATCCTTGATCGTTATTTCAATTCCTAATCCGCCAAACTCACCTTTAGTTTGAACCTGAAGGTCCTGATAGAATTCCGGGTCCAAGTATCCGCTGTGCGGATCCAGAGTCGATAGAAGTCCTTTAATGGCTCCCTCAACGAGCTGCTTATCGGGAACTTCCCTGACGTAATCTCTATGTACGATGGCAAGCACATCCGTAAAAACTTTCAGCTGATCGAAGAGTCCGCTTTCGTTTTTCTCTTGTTGATCTTTATCTATCGCTGCGAGTTCTGTGGTGTTAATCCAAAAGGCCAGGACGAGCGTGCATACACTGCTAATTATAACGATTAATCTTCGGCGGCCATTCATCGAAATGTAAAAAAACTAGTCTTATAAGTAAGATACCAGGAAAAAGAAAAACGATTCAACCCGGAAACTAACTTGTACCGCGTCAGGGAAGTAATAGCACGGGGAAGGCTCCGTTGTGCCTGACCTGCCAGCCATCTGTTCTGGTCCCTTGCCCCTCGCGCTTTAACGAGTAGCTTTACATGACTGCGGCCGGGGGATCGCTCAGGCGTATCCAACACAAGCGCCCAGAGTTTGCGCCAGGGGCTTCTAATTAGCTGATATTAGTTAAGTTTTTGGAAGTCCGTAACAATGCCCAATGCCTCCAATTTCTCTCAGAGATCATGCGGAACAGGCATATAATGTTTGGTTAAATCACTATTTTCGCCTCAAGTTAAGCCTTACAACCGTGAGGCCAAAGGCGCGAGATATCGTAAATTCATGTTATACGCCGCGGACATGGCCGCTGTATTACAAAAAAAACTGATCCACTCATAGCGTTCCGTAACGCCTCAACTCACCTCACCAATTAGCAAAGCGATGTTCCCGCGGCCAAGATCTTTCAATGTCTTTTGGCGCCGCTTTCCACCCGTAAACTCCAAATACAATAGCGCGAGCGGGGCTCCCAAGAAGCCCCCGCTGAAGCGAACGTTCATAAAAAGGGAAACTGACCGACGAAACAAAGTCAGGGGAAGATCAAAGGCAGCCCTCTTACACAGTTCATGCAATACTACCATTTTGGCGTGGCCTCCAAAGGAAGAACCACCGTTTAGGGGTTATCAGGTAGAGGAATAATTCTCTTAACTATCATATGGTTATCAAGGCTAAAAGTAATTGCTCATAAACTCAGGGTAGTTTTCCCCTCCGTGTAACTCCGTGTCCTCAGTGGTAAAAAATTCTTAATATTTTCACCACTGAGATCACGGAGATACGCGGAGGGGGCCAATTCCCACCCGGCGTTACCCGGGGTTAATGAGTAGTTTCGGCTAAAAGTATTTGCTCAAAAACCCCGGGCGAAGCAGGGATATTAAGTAGCGCAGGCGACTCGTCGGCCGGTGGTTATAGTGGCATTATCGTTTAGGGCCTAGCCACCACCTGCTCGCACCGGCTGCTGCCTATCGGCCTAAGAATTTGTGCCGCTACGTGGCACCGGCCGACGAGTCGTCGGCGCTACATAATATCCGTGCTCTGCGCCGCGTTTGTAATTTACCCGAGGTTTTTGAGCAGCTACGGCTAAAAGTAACACTTTTGAATTTCGCGAATATTACAAGTATAGGTTTTAGATATCTTTTGGTAAGAAAATTTTCCTGCTCGGAACCGTTTTGGATAAGAGGGATAAGGCATCGGTATACACTGCTGTCCGGCAAAACATTGTAATTTGGGTTTTTAGCCGGGGAACACGGAGAAAACATTGAGGATTTCTCTCTCCGTGACCTCCGTGTTCTCCGTGGTTTTAATTCAGCCGCGCAATTGGGGCGTTAATTCCGTGGCATCGGCCTCCGCGGATCTGGCGCCCTTCTTCTGTGCTTTACGCCCATGGGCGCAAGCTCAACCTTAAAGGCGTTTAATATATTCCTGGGGATTGACCGGATTGCCATTCTTCCGAATCTCGAAGTAAAACGCGCGCCCCTTTTCATCGGGCGGGCCGGTGAGCGCCAGGACTTGGCTCTTTTCGAGCAGGTCGCCTTTGACCACATTCACCTGGTCTAGACGACCATATAAACTATAATACCGTTCGCCGTGATCTAGAATGATAACAGTTCCGTAACCTGGCAGGCGCCCTACAAACATCACCTGCCCCGGTGCGATCGCTTTTACTTCGGTGCCCGCTAACGCTTTGTATTCGACACCCTTGCTCATTACCATCTCGGGAAAATCTTTGGCGGCCGATTTCCCGTAACGCCGTATAACCTGGCCTTTTATAGGCACAGCCAACGACCCTTTCAGTCGGAATAGCCCTACTCCAACGAAGGCGGCCTTTTCGCGTGAAACCGCTTCTTGCCTGGGTGTAGGCTTATCTTTTGGTTGGCGTACCTCCTCCCCTCCCGTAAAGGAAGCCACTACCGTTTCCAAACGCAAAGCTTGCGCTTGCAAGGCAGCCAAACTGGAGCGCACTTGCAGCTCCTTCTCAGAGAGCTCCGCCTTGGCCTTTTGCAACAGCCGCACCTTCTCCTCCAGCGTCGCGCGTTGCTTCGCTAAACTTGTGGCAAGCTTGCCCTGGTCAATCACCGCTACGGCCAATTTGTCATTCTTGGATTGACTCTCCCGCATCGATTCTTTCAGAGCTGCGACGGACTTATCTTCGAAAATCGAGATTCGCTTCAAATAGACAGCGTATCTCTCGAAATCTTCCCCCGAGCTTAACAAAAGTTCCTGGTAAAGATTCACCCCAGAAGACACATACATGGCGCGCAAACGCTTGGCCGCCTTGGTTTTAAAGTTTTTAATGCGTTCATCGGCTAAGCTAATATCAGATCGCAAGCGCGCTTGCTGATCCTGATTCTGCTTAATTTCGCCGATCAGCGCAGATTCCTGACTACGAAGTTTCTTAAGATCCGCTATGTAAGCGGCCACCCCGGACTCTAAACTCTTGGTCTGAGAATTGAGTTCTTTTAAAGCTAGCTCCTGTTCCGTAACCTGCCGATTAATAACTTGGAGCGCGCTTTCCTCTTCGGCCCATAACGGGACGGTCCATAGAAGAGCAAGGCCCAATAAATATTTATGTATTTGACTCATGCAAAAAGGGCCTAACGGCGATAAAACTACCAAGCACGCCAACCAATATCCCAAGCCCAAGCACCATGCAGACTCTGGGCGTCGATAGGTATGAGATATCCTGAAATAGTTGACCCAAGGCGGGCGATACACCCAAGTTCTGTTGCAAGACAGTTATCATTAGAAACAACAGGCCCAAACCAAGCGCGGCGCCCATTAGGCCTTGGATTAACCCCTCAATTAAGCATGGTGTGCGGATGAAATTGCGAGTGGCGCCAACCAAGCGCATAACCTCCAGCTCATCACCGCGCGCATAAAGCGCCAATCGAATGGTGTTACAAATGACAAAGCTCGTCATCAAGATCATCAATAAAATCCCGAAGAGTCCTAACCAGCGAAGCACAGCCATGACTGACGAGATTTGAGCGGCCAAGCTATTATTGTAAATGATCTGCTCTACATTGGGCCGCCTTGAGAACTCTTCCGCCAAGGATTTAAACAAACTTTGCGCACGCGCGGCGTCCCTTAAGGAAACTTCGAGCGAGGCCGGAAGCGGATTCCCTTCCAGGACAGATAACAAATCGGCGCGTTCTCCCAAGGCCCCTCGAAATTTTTCGAGGGCTTCGTCCTTAGAACGAAAGTCTACCTTTTCGACACCGTCCAGGTTTTGAAGTTCGGTCCTCAAGGACGCCACCGCCTTAGCGTCCATGTCATCATCAATAAAGATCGAGAGCGTCAAGCCTTCACGGCTCTTATCCACAATATGATCTAACGACTGAAACATTAACAAGAAAAGGCTGAATATAAATAGTGAAACGGCGATAGTTAAAATACTAACCAAGCTAATAAGGGCTGAGGCCACTAGACTGCTTACGGCGCGCTGAATGAAATATAGATTAAGTCGCCAGCCCCCAAGTCGGGGCATATTTTGGTTCTCTTCCCAAATACGGCCGATGCCGTGCGAGGATCCCGTGGGTTTAATTTTGCCGATTACATCCGGGCTCATTCCAATCCCTTCGGTTTTTCAAAATCACCTATGATGCGTCCGCGATCCAACACGATAGTTCGTAAGTTAAGCTCTTCGATAATTGCCAAGTTATGTGTGGCCACGACCACCGTGACGCCACAAGCGTTGGCTTCCAACAAGAGATCAAAGACAACACTGGTCATATTTGGATCCAGATTGCCGGTGGGCTCGTCCGCCAGAATCAGGCGTGGCTTATGGATTAGGGCGCGCGCCAAAGCAACGCGTTGTTGCTCGCCGCCAGAAAGCATGCGCGGAAAGGATTCGCATTTATCTTGCAGCCCTAACGCCTTAAGCATCTGCGCAGAAATATGGCGACGTTCGCGCGCTCTGACACCCTGCACCTCTAGACCAAAGGCGACGTTATCAACAACCGATCGTCTTTGAAGTAGTTTGTAATCCTGAAAAACAACCCCTATCTCACGCCGCAAACCGGCTATACCATCGGGTGGAATGTTTTGCATATTGCGTCCGCCCACCACCACTTGGCCGCTTGTGGCTCGCTCGGCACCCGAAAGGAGCCTCAGCAGAGTCGACTTACCCGCGCCGCTAGCACCTGCAATAAACAGAAAATCCCCCGGAAAGACCTTTAGCTCAATGTTCTTGAGCGCTACCTGGTCAGGAGGGTAAGATTTGTGTACGTTATGAAGATTGATCATTAAGCCATGAAACTCAAAGCGTTAACCTCGGCCATCGTCAGTTTGAGCCTAGCATCTTGCGGCTACTTTGGCAGTACCCTTGAACCTGAGGCTCTCAGTATACCCCTCAGTATTCCCCTCAGTATACCCATCAGTGTATTCGCCGTGCCCCAGCTCGAACTAATTTCTAGCAAGCCACCGTTCTATCGCGTAGTCGAAAAGGACGGCTACAAACGTTTTCTTACCTTTATCAAAGATTGCACCCCTGCGAAACAGAAGTTAAGCGCCCAGGCACTCGCTCGACAGCTACTTGTAGGCCTCGACCAAGTTGAAAGTTTGGGCGAATCAGATGCCAAACTCGGACAAGCTCGCATACACCTGTCAAACTTAACGGCACAATTAGATAATCAGCCCTTAGCTTTGAGAATTGCTTCGTTTAAGAGCCAAGGCTGTGTCTTTGACATCGCAATTTGGCGTCCCAATAGCGTCGATTTGGAGTTGGATCAAGATCGTACGCTTGCCTTAATTAACCAAGTTGCCGGTTCATACCAGGACCCCGCCGAGTAAGTCGTATGCTGAAACAACTAAGAGAGTACATTGAAGATCTCGGCAGTTACACTCAGATGTTGTTAAGCGTCTTTAAAGATATAGTCAGCAAAGGTGTGAACTTTGAAGAGCTAAGCAAGCAGATCTACCGCATCGGACTTAGCTCGCTCCCAATAGTGGCCCTAACCGCGCTTTTCTCCGGCATGGTCCTAGCGCTCCAAACTGCCTATGGTATGGAACGTTTTGGCGCCAAAATCTATACCGGCAACGTGGTCGGGCTTGGTTTAGTACGAGAACTTGGGCCGGTGCTAACCGCCGTAATGTTAAGCGGCCGCGTGGGAGCCGGTATCGCCGCTGAAATAGCCGCCATGACGGTCAGCGAACAGGTCGATGCCATGCGGGCATTAGGGGCAAATCCCATTCGAAAGCTAGTCTCACCCCGGGTCTTGGCCGCAATCATCGTTTTGCCGGCCTTAGTAGTTTTTGCAGATCTGATCGGCATTTACGGCGGCGCGCTTGTGACCGCCTATGAATTAAATATCTCTCCCTACACGTATTATCGTTCCTTAATGTACACGATCTTTATCCGTGATGTTATTGATGGACTTGTAAAAAGCTCAATTTTTGGATTCTTGATGGTTTCAATCTCTTGCTTCAAGGGGTTACATGCGCGCGGCGGCACTGAGGGGGTCGGACTTACAACTACTTCTGCAGTAGTAACAGCTTCAATTGTAATTTTCATCTCTAATTTCTTCATTACTAAATTACTTTTAATAATAAAGACATGAGTGAAATTGAGAGCATCGCTCCAATTATAGAGCTAAAGAACGTCTCGGTTTCATTCGGTCATCACATGGTGCATAAGCAGATCTCATTTGCTATCGGAGAGAGTGAAACCGTAACCTTGCTTGGGCCAAGCGGCACCGGCAAAACCGTGATTTTAAAGCTGATTATGGGCCTCATCCCTTTTTATCGCGGGGAGATTAGAGTGCTCGGAAAAGAAATTAATAGCCTCGACGAGCACGAACTTAACGAACTTCGTATGAAAGTTGGAATGCTATTTCAAGGCGCGGCACTCTTTGATTCGCTGAATGTTTATGAAAACGTGGCTTACGGATTACGTGAACACGGTTGGCAAGAAGAATCCCGTATCGCCGACGTCGTGCATGAAACCTTGGAGATTGTGGGGCTCCCAAAGGTCGAGCATAAGAACCCAGCCGAGCTCTCGGGTGGACAAAAGAAACGAGTGGCTCTAGCTCGCGCCTTGGCCTGCGGTCCGCGCGTGATGCTCTTCGATGAGCCCACAACCGGCCTTGATCCCACCACCAGAAGGTTAATTGATGAGATGATTATAAGATTACGCGAGGACTTTAAGATCACTTCGTTAATCGTAACCCACGACATCGAAAGCGCCAAACGCATCTCTACTCGCTGGATACTTGTGGACGGCGGCCAAATCATGGCCGATGGTCCAGTGGCGGACATGATCCACAGCGATGGCCCGGTTATAGATTTTATTAGCGGCAACTGGCGCGGCGAATTGAAGACTTAATAAGCATAAGCAAATGCGGCTGTAATCGCGCAATATTCTCGGCTAAGACCTATCGAGGGTTTCGAGCGATTCAATCCGCTCTTGGGCTTCCCCGATAATGGATTTATAAACCTTCTTGGCTGCTTTATAATTATGAAGCGCGCCTGCTTTAGAAAGTGCCGCTAAGGCAGCCTGAGATTCAGCTAGCCATTCTTTGACGGCTTTGACTTCAACTTTCTCGTCCGATTTACTCGCCACGAGCACCCCCAGTGCGTTTAGCTTCTGGTCTGCTAATTTACGTTGATCTGCCAGCTTCTCCGTCCACTTTAGTAAGGTTTCGTCGTAGTCATCGCCGTCATCCTCATGGCAGCTCTTACATTCTTTGCCAATTTCGGAAGTCGCGAAGCGCTTTTCAGGGATATGGCATTCCTCACAATCAACCTGCTCAAACATCTCGTCGGCCTCGATCTCAAACCGTGTTAGATCGGGAGTCTCTGCGGACATAAGCTGCAATTGGGACTGATGACATGCGCCATCGCAGCGCTTATCCGGATCTGCGCCTCCGTTATGACATTGCCGACAGCTAACTTGCGCGTGAATTCCTTTGCCCAACAATACAGCATGCTGAAACTCGCTGCCAATTTTCTGGCCTTGGCCGTCATCAGACGAGACAAAATCGTGACAGCTAGTACAGTTCGTGGTGAGCTGCTTGCCTTGCGCATTTAAATGTTTGTCATCATGGCAACGGAAGCATCCTGGAAAGATCTTATGCCCAACATTATCGGGATAAGATAGCCAGTTAACTTTCATCTCAACAAAAAAACTCTCGTCATAAATATTGAGAACCTTATCGGTCGTCTCTTTTAACTTAAGCGACTGCGCTTTGAAGATCTCGGGATATTTTTCCCGATAGAAGCTCTCAATCTTTTCTGCAATAATTTTGCGCCCCTGTTCGTTGCTAGTGTAAGGCTCCACTAAGGCTGCCAAGGCCTGGCGTTTAATAAAGGGCAGGTTCTTATCTATGGCGCCGGTCTCAAGCGCCACGTCAAGCAGATGGGAGGGACTCTCAACTCTATGTCCGCCGCGGTTGTGGCAATCGGTACAATCAAGTTGACGCATGATGCCCTTACTCGGCTGCTCATCGCCGCTGACACCATCGGCTCTATAAACCCGGGACTCACCCGTGCTAAGATTACGCCACCTGACCCACGGGATCTCTTGCAAAGTATCATCAGTGGCCATGTATTCAATCACTGAGCCCACCGACATGTGCCAATGGATTCCTCCTGGTGGGCCGTTCTGAGGATCGCCGCCGCCAACTTTTAAAATCATTTTAGTTTCAGTGCGGCTATTTTGTTCATCGCTGCGATAGTTATAGCTATTGAAATATCGATCGCCAAAATATTTTGAGGGCCAATGGCAATTCTCACAGGTCTCTCTGGCCGGACGCAGGTGCAATTGGGCAGCGGGAATCGGGTGTGGATAACTATTCGTGAGAACAGAGAGCACCTGCCGCAACCCGTTGATCTTAGCTTTAATTAAAGACTCAGTTCCCGGTCCGATATGACAGTCGGCACAGTCCACGCGCGCGTGTGAGGAGTGTTGATAGCGCGTATACTGCGGTCCCATCACATTGTGACAACCGGTACCGCAAAATGTGGTCGACGAGCTATAGTGAACGGTCTTTGAGCTTGCTAAACCAATTAGCGGCAAAATTATGATCGTGATTAAAGCGATTCTAATAAGGATCCTACGGTGCCCTGCGTCACTAAGATCAATGTGTGGATACCGAATGGTGTCGACAATCTCGACCTTGCGCCGCAACCAGTACCAGCGCGTCACAAACACCCCAAACGGAATCAGCAAAGCGCCAAATACAAACATGGGCGCAAAAACCAACCAGTTCCAAAGATCCAGATAAGGGTTAACGCTTGTCGACAGTAATTCAAAAAACTCTAGGCTCAAAAAGAAAATTAGCGCCAGAGTCGCCAACACCGCTCCAATCAAAGATATGGGATTACGCCAAAGATGGTAAACCTTCTTATGGGGCGGCTCTTGTTTGTTGGACGAAGGATCTTCGTATGACACTTTAATGTCTTTACTTTCTTGTACCTACTGTTGAACAGATCTTACGAGCTGTTATTTGGTAGGTTCCTTTTTTAAGGTCAGAAGCCAATCAACCATCTGTTTGAACTCTTCATCTGACCCTTTAAATTTGACTTTATGTTTCTTTTTGGAATCGCAACCGGGGTGAGGCTTGTGCTCAATCTCTTTCTTTAAAAACGGTGTTAAAAACGCGGCATCGTGCTGGTTTCCGACGTTAGAAAGATCTGGAGGATCGACCTTTTCTGAATCATCGTCATCTTCGTCATCAGCATCGTCCTTTGTTTCTTTCTTCTCAATATTATAAGCGGAGATGGCATGACACTTGGTGCATTTCTTCTCCATAAACATCTTCCCGTCCGCGTGGGCCTGATTTGCGAAGAGTGCTAAGAAAAACATTGCGGCCAAGCATTCAAGTACCGCCGTTTTCAACATAAGCTTCACCATTCCAATTTCTCCTTTCTCGAAAAAAATTTCCGCTTTTGCGACCATGAAACCAACAGCAAGCGCATGCTTGCATAAACGTACGGGCTTGCCAATCCGAAGGATAGAGCTCTCCAGCTTGCCTTCTCGCCATGAGGATCTTGGAAGCAAACGAAGCCGCACGCTTACTACCCAGAGTAACGGAAGGTTGCGCGTAAAACTCAACCGAGAATAGATGAACAAATAAATCAACCTTGAGTAAATTACTACTATAAAGCAGCGGGCTAAGTCTCAACTTTTGGTCGTCCGAAATATAAGTGACGAATCTCCATTTCAAGGCGCATCAAAGTCAGATAGTTTATGTAAAGCAAATTGAGTTTCGTTGCGTTACGGAGAACACTGATGGGGTCTGAAAGTTTAAAGATTGGCAAGAAATTGTTGTTCGCTCTGATGCTATTCTGTCGCGTTGCGCCAGCTTTGGCAGAAGATTCAATGCTCAGCGAAGCTAACGGATATGCCGGCGAAGAACGTTGCTTGGAGTGTCACTCGGATAAAGCAGTGGCGGGTCCGCACGCGGCCACAACCATCGCGCGAGATACTGCGCTATCGCTATACTCAGATCGATCCTTAAGTGGGCCGCACGGAGCTATCAGCAACCCGAATGCTCCTGCTGCTAAAAATAGCTGCGAGACTTGCCATGGTCCAGCACTGAACCACGCTAAATTCCAGGAAGACGGCGATGGTTCCGGCTCGACTGAAGATCCGACTCTGGCGGCTTTGCGAATCGGATTAAAGGCTAGTTCAACATCGGACGAGCGAAATGCCGTGTGCTTACAGTGCCACACGGGTGGTAACGAAGCCATGTGGGACGGTAGCATTCACCAACAGCGGGGCATCTCATGCACCGATTGTCATAGCCCCCATTCGAAAAATCAGAAATATCTTAACGGAGCCACACAGATTGAAAGCTGCGGCAAATGTCACAAAGATATTCAAGCAGAGTTACAACGCAATTCACATCACCCGATTCGCGAAGGCAAGATGGACTGTTCCGATTGCCACAACGTACACGGCACCGTGGCCGATAAGCTGGTCAGTGCCAATAGTGGCAACGAAAAATGTTTTGAATGTCATGCCGACAAGCGCGGGCCCTTCATCTGGGATCACGCGCCCGTTCAAGAGAACTGCATGACCTGTCACACAGCGCACGGTTCTTCTCATGACAAACTCTTGGTACAAAAGGTTCCATTCTTGTGCCAAACCTGCCATTCGGAAGCGGGGCATGTTGGTACGCTCTACGCCATCCCCGCCAATTCCCCTAACAAGAGTGCATACGTGATGTTGGGCAACAGGGCGTTCAATCGCGCTTGTATGAACTGCCATGTGGCAGTTCACGGAAGCAACAGTCCTTCTGGCATTTCTTTGACGCGTTAAGAATAGGGAGACGGCAATGAATACGAAAATATCAATCACACTCCTCCTCGGAATACTTTTGGGCCTACAAAATCCCGGGCGCGCTGACGACAAGGCAGAAAAAACTCTCTCGGGAGAGATAGGACTGTCCGGCATATACACCGAAGGTCGCAAGGAATCTGCTAAAGCGGAGGAATACCGCGATTTATCAAGCGGCTTTGGCGGGGACTTAAGAATTAAACATGAGGTCAAAGAAAGTGGTGATTATGCCACTCTTACGGGTGAGAACTTAGATCGCGAGGATCAAAAAGTCACCTTATCCGGAGGTCGCTTCGGACAGTATAAGTTTGATTTTAGTTACAACCAAATTCCACATCGTTTTGCTTATAATGCCAACTCAATTTATTCGGGCACAGGAAGCGGCAACCTAACTCTACCAGATAGCGCCCAAGCTAATTTAACTAGCGCAAGTAACAACGCCGATCTGATTAATCGATTGAACGCCTTAATGGAGAGTGAAGGGCACGATGTTAACTTGCAGATCCTAAGGAAGACGGGGAAGTTAAAGGTGGATTACAGCGGTTACAAACCCTATTCTCTCAAAGTTGATGTTTCTAGTGAAAAGCGCTCAGGCGCCAGGCCCGGAATGGGCTCTTTCGGCTTTGGAAACGTAATCGAACTGGCCGAGCCGGTTGATTTCAACACCTCGCAAGCACGCATAACCGGCGACTACACTGAGAAAGGAATCTATTTGGCGGCTAACTACTATCTATCAGTATTCCAAAACGATACCGGCACTCTTAGCTATGACAATCCGTTCCGTGTCAGTGATAGCACTTCGCCCAACGCTTTTACGAACCCCAGCTTTGTTAACAATGTCTATGTAAATACGGGTGCCTCCCGCGGTGTTTTGGCATTAGCTCCGGACAATCTTTATCATGCCGCCTCGATGAATGCGGCCGTTAGCGACCTACCCTGGAAATCCCATGTTAATATGGCCGCATCCTTGGGTTGGATGTTGCAAGATGACTCGCTTATCCCCTATACGAGCAACACCAGCATTCAGGGTATAGACGGCTCCAAGATTTTTGATGCTTCGAGCGCCCGAAATTTACCGGTTTCCAGCCCGGACGCCTCGGTTTCAACCGCTCTATACAGCTTAGGCATCAGCTCTCGACCACTTAATTGGCTGGACACCTCAGCAAAGTACCGCTTCTACAACTACGACAATAATATGGACCAAATTGTGTTTCCGGGCCTGGCGCTCACAGACGCCACCTGGCAGGTAGAATCAGCCACAACCCGCCCCACCAGTTACACCAAACAGAATGCCGGGCTAGACTTGGGCATAAGGCTGCCCAAAAATACGCGACTAGGGCTGCTCTATAGCTACACGGATACCCATCGAGACAACCGCGAGGTGACAGATCAGTCCGAAGATATACTAGGAACTTCTTTCGACTATCGCGTCAACGAACTTCTAACTCTAAAAACATCGTATCAAAAATCTTACCGTCATGTGGGCGACTACGATTTCACTAAGCCATTCGGCGGAGAAGACACCCCCGGCCAACTGCCCCTCTTAAGGAAGTATTACGAGGCCTCAAGGGAGATGGATTCAGTACATTTCCTTTCGAGTCTGACTCCCAGTGAGGAGTTGGACATCACCGCGGGCTTGATTTATGGGAATAGCAATTTCGATAAATCCGCTTTTGGATTACTTGATGACCGACATTATCAACTCTCTGCCGATGCCGAATATTCCGGCGTTAAATGGGTCACGCTTAAATCGTCTTACAGCTACGAACATCACAACGGAAGTCAGGCGGCTAGGCAGTGGACCTCAGGGGCATTGGGCGACCCGTATGTGGTGGATACCGGCCTCTTTTCAACCAGCAACTGGAGCGCTGACACTGAAGATATAGTGCACACTATCGGGGCTGGCGCCACCTTTACGCTGCTGCCCAAGGAATTATTCTTTGACGTAAATTACGCTTTCTCTTTAGCCCAAGGCAATATGAGCTTTAATAGCCCGCTCGGAAGCGTGCTGGACGACTCCAATGCCTTCGTCCCCGGAGACTTTGACCAAGTAGACAACTCGCGCGCGCACCGCCTTAACCCAACCTTACGTTACAAAGCTAGTAAGAGTGTTATGTTGACCTTCGGTTATCTCTGGGAGAGATACACCTTTAGGGATTTTGAGGGGCTGGGGTACACCTCCGTTCCGACAACGGCAACAGGAAGCTACAACGGCGCTCTGCTGGGAGGCTCCTATCCTTTCAGCGATTATGATTTCAATATGATTTACGCTAATTGCAAGTATCGATTCTAAAGGCACTGGTAAAGATTGCCGGTAAAGAACGGTGGGTGGAGTGTAAGCGTCTTTCGCCCCCGGCGAAGCAGCATTCATTAGCGCCTGCTAGCCGCGGAACGAGCGGTCGGTTGCCAGCTGTTAAAGACCTAGCGCTCACAGGCCATCTGTCCAATGCATTGCGCGCACTCTGCCAAACTGTTTTTCGTTTTTATCGAGTGATAGGCAGATTACCTCAGCCTTGGGATACTCTTTTGCGACGGTGTTTAGTCCTTTAACGTGCCTTTCTTCAATCATACTATGAGATTTAATCGCTAACAGAACCAAATCTTGACCAGGGCGCTCAATGATCAGATCAACTTCTATTTGGTCATCTTTTCTGTAAAAAAAGAACTCAAAGCCGGTTTTACGCGATCTGCTGACCGCTCGAAGTTCAGCAATTACAAAGTGCTCAAATAAATTGCCAAAACCAACTGAGTCAGACTTGAGGCCATACGAAAATGTGTTGGTTAGAGCGCGCCAAATTCCTATGTCGATCAGATAACATTTCGGATTAGCACTCTGACGTTTGCGTAAAGAAGTGTGGTGTGGCTCAAGAAAAAAACAAAGCAAGGTATCCTCTAATATTTGAAAGTATTGTTGTACCGTTTTAGTATCGAGCCGCACATCTGCCGCAATATTGGAATAATTGATGACCTTTCCATTTGACTGTGCTGCCGACGACTCGTCGGCCGGTGGTTATAGTGGCATTATCGTTTAGGGCGTAGCCACCACCTGCTCGCACCGGCTGCTGCCTATCGGCCTAAGAATTTGTGCCTCTTAGTGGCACCGGCCGAAGAGTCGTCCGGCGCTACATAATATCCGTGCTCTGCGTCGCGTTTGCAATTTACCCGAGGTTTTTGAGCAGCTACGGCCCATGTATGTAATCAGCTGAAAATGTTAATAAAAAGACTACCCCACAAGGACTGACGGAGATGGATGATTCAACGGAGACTCTCGATGGACTTGGCACGGGGCCCTAGTACCCCACCCACCCTTACTTGAATTTTACGCTGCGCAAAAACGAGAGAAAATTCTCCTTCGAGTTCCCGACCGCGGAATCTTCGCCTTTCATCTTGAAAAACCAGGTGTTTGTCCCGTGCACGCTAATCGCACCCATAATTCGGGCTTTATACTTACTCTCAATAATATTTTCCGTACTCACTAGATCAGCCATACTGATCTTAAGCTCGCCCAACGTAAGTTCCTCAATTTGTTTCAGCGCCTGGTCGCCTTCAACTCGCGGGAGGCCAATCTGGGACCTCCACATATCTATATTGGCAGCCACCCCTCCGGCCGATCCCGGTAACGATACCACCGATATCTCCACCTTTTGGCCGTTACTGCCATCAGTATAGAGGAAATTCCCAAGGCGCATGGATGTTGGCGCAACCTCAACCCAGCCCTGCGGTACAGTCCATGTTACTTGGTCGCGACTACCGCTTGCAAAACTTCCCTCGGCATGCGGAGCCTTAGCTCCACTACCATTAGTTTTGTGAGGACTAGTCTCAACCGACGCGATCATCTCATGCGCATCGATCACCGCCTGCGTTACTGTTTGTCCTTTGGGCTCATTCGCCCCTGTACTCTGCGCCTCCGCGCTATCGCCATAGAAAATTGTCGCTACTAAAATCAAGCTGGCCGCGAGCTTTACAAAATATGAAACTGTCGGCGCGGGCTGTAGATACTTCATCTTATGATTCCTTTAGAGTTTTCCGTAAAGAGATTTAAATCATGAAATGCGGACACGGGCAACACTAGGAGATGCTGCCCGTGCTGACTTCTGCACTATGGCCGCGTGTAACTACTCATGTTGACACCCAAATCTTCAAGTGAATCGTAGAGTAGCTCCACCATGTACTTGTAGTTGTGAATAAATGTATGTGGTTCTTTTAGACTCATGTGATAGTTATAAGCCGCCTTTAGGAGCTTAGCGTCGAATTTGTTATAGCCGGTGCTCTCGCCGGAATCCTTAACACCGTTCCCGTTTGTGTCTCTAAACCAATACGGATTAGTGGCTTCATCGTAAACGATGGCGAAGTGCACCGTGCCGGAGGCGTAAGCTTTAATGGCCACATACAAGTCGGCCCGCATGCTTTCAATCTCTCCCTTAATGCCTTCAGTGGTGTTGCTATCACCATCATAATCAAGCGCACTGGGCGGGCGAATATCTTCAAGAGAGACAATTCCGACATGACAACCCGAGCTTGAACAGTCCGCTACTTCCGGAACAAAATGATGGTCCGGGGACTCTGCGCTTTCTTTCCTCAAATGACATTTTACGCAGGTATCGAACTTGCCGCCGTGATCGGGAAAGGTGCTACGCGAAACATAACTTTTTCCTGAGTATTCGTAGCCACCTCTAGTTTCGCTACCGAAAAAGGTCGCGGCTGCCGCCAAATAGTGAATGTTGGAGAATGAAGTGTATGGCGGAGGTCCCGAACTAATCTTCGTGTCAATGTCGACCTTCGATGCTCGACCTTGGTGACACATCATACAAAGGTTACTGTCATCATCCAGCTTCACTTTGTCGCCGGATGGGAATTTGACGTATCCATCATAGGCGCCGATGGTCCTACGCTTAAAAGAGCTATCTGTGTGACACCCGTTACAGGTGAGATTATCGTTTTGCTGCCCTGATAGGTGTGAGAAATCATTATTGGCGGCGACATAGTGCTCCTGGTCGGCCACTATATTAATGAACCCAATCGGGGTGTGGCACCGCTGACAGGCCTGTCTGCTCGCAGATTTCCAATCATAGTGCGTCCACGGATCCGCTGCTAAGTCTCCATGCCCAGAAGCCGCCCATTGCTCGTTAATTTCGGTACCTGCCACATGCGGATTGTGACACATAGAGCAAGCCTGATCGCTGGATTTATGAATGTTGTATCCTTCTAACGCGGTAGTGGCTGGATCGTCATAGTGATTCGTCGTGATCGATTTTTCATGGTCACTATGATATGGAGTAATCTTGGCGTCATTTGAATCCAAGAGTTGGTGACAATTTGTACAGGTGTTGAACTCGGCAGAACGTGCGCCGGCGCTGCCGGTAGCCGCACTAGCGTTTCTCAGCAATTCTCCCGGATTGTGGGCATCGTGACAGGTGCGGCACTGCACCACGTCGAATTCTGTATGATCGGCCTCGCCTGCTAGTTGGGCAGGTAAGGTCGTGGCGTCACCCTGAGTGGCTCGATAAATTCTGGCGCCCTGGTCGGAATGACATTTGGCGCATAATGGTTTTAGAGCTTTATCTTTGGAATTTGGATTCGTGAAGAGGCTGGCGTCATCTAACGAGTGTGTGTGCGCCGAAACTTGGTAAGCTTCATAAATTCCGGGATTATTGGCACCAGCCGCTCCGGCGGGGTGACTGCTCAAATGTTCCTCGGGGAACTTATTGTTATGGCACTCTCCACACTGTACCGCCGACGGAGCTTCGAACGTGAGCGCTTTGCCTGGAGAACTAATGTGCTTTCGGCCGCTGCCATGACAAGCTTCGCAGCCTATAACTGGACGCGCGATCTGAGTGCTGCTATTTATTGTGTCAACCGTTCCATCCGGTCTCACGAGTGGGAAGGTCGCTACTTTTGTGCGGTCGCTCGACCAATCTCCGTGACATCCGAAACAATAACTCTTGGTCTTGCCGCTAAATTCAGGATTAGCTAACGCCGCCGTAATGGTGGCATCGTTTGGATATCCGGTAAAAAGCGTATAATTAGTCGGATAAACGAAGGTGCTCTGAAAGTGGTTGTATTCATATTTATTGCCAGAGCCATCAACGTAATCGAAATTACCATGCGGGCCACTCAGCCAATCCGCATAAACATCGGCGCTCGCCATTTTGTGGCACGATACGCAATATGTCATCCCGACGCGCGCAGCCATTTTCGTGCTTGAGAATCTTGCCTTGCCAGTGACACCGACTGCTATAGTTACCGTTCGAAACTCTGGCGAAAATTTAATTCCATTCTTTCGAGGTGTCAGCGTGTAAGTACCCGGCGCGATATTTTTTAAGGACACTCTTCCAGCCTTGGACGTGCGCTTCTCGATACTCTCGGAAAGATCTCCACCACTAAGTGTTAAGTAGACGCCGCTTTTTCCCACGCCTCTAATATGCGTGACGAGCTTGCCGACATCCGCAGCCGTGGCATCGATCGAGAGAATAAGGCTGCCCAAGAAAATTAGAGGCCGGACAATCAGCGAATTGACGCTCATCATCTTTGTAAGAAAATCATTTACTTTCATCTATAACTCCGCTTGCTTTGCTAGGCTTCTACCTCAACCATTCGCCGATAATCTTATGTCAATTTTGATGACAATCGAAATCTCTAAAGTGCAAAATTAGTAGTTGAATACTTTATGCAATTTTAGAGGCCTGTGGATGCATCTAAATTTTCCGGAGATTAAAATGAGAAGCTCCGTCTATACACTTCAAGACAACTCGTGCTACCGTCTTTGAAACAGGTGCAGGAACATTTAATGAAACACTTTATTGAGCGCAATCCACTCACAAATATTTTGATGGCCTTAACGAGATCTTGTTGTTTCATAACTGTCTTGTGGACTTGCGTTATCGTCTCGGGTTGCGCCAGCGGCGGTGCAAACGATGGCTCAGAACAGGAACAAAATCAGGCCTCCGGCGTCGATAGCGGCATCAGCGGTGAGCAACGCTTTGTTGGAACACTCTTAGACACAACAGGTGCGCCTTTGACTGGATATAGTGTTACCCTAGCTGCCAACGGCATGCAGGCCGACACCGATAGCGCCGGCTCCGTTGAGATATTGAGCAACACGCTCTTACGCGGAAATATTGATTTAATAGTGCGCACTTCTTGGGGCGATGTAACTCTTACTCTTTTCGGCGTTAGCACCGATGCTCGCGCGATTCTCTATTCTGTAACTCTAGATCAGACTTCAAGAACTGCCGCTGTGACCTCGTTGAGAATAACACCGCTTGAGAAACTATCGGTAGCGCGCTCTGTTGCCTGCCTATCTTGCCATGAGGCCAAAGGCGATCCGGACTGCACCAACCAACAATGGTTAAATATCCACGGGCATTTTTATAAATGTAATTCGGGCCTCGCCGGAACCAATTCCAACAGCGCTTGCGCGTCATGTCATGGAGATCGAGGTAGCCCGCAATGCGACAATAGTAGTTGGACGTCAATTCATGCTTCCTATCCATGTAACAACCAAGCTGGAGCCCAAAACCCAGGCTCTTGGGAATGCTTAAGTTGTCACACCGAGAAAGGCCACGTTAAGTGTGGTGACCCAAGTTGGGAGAATCAACACAACTTCGTTTCGTGCGAGCGAGGGACTAAGAACTCGAGCGAGCTACGTTGCAACACCTGTCATACTCTAAAGAACACTCCTGATTGCAACAGCATTTCGTGGCAGAACAATCACCCCTTCTGGTCTTGCGGCTCCGATTCCGGCACATGCACCTCATGTCATAGCTATAAGGGGCCAGCCCGCTGTGCCGACGCCTACTGGCAGCAAGTTCATGATTTCTACACTTGCGCTAACGGTGATTCCAACTCCGAGAGCCTAAGCTGTTCGAGTTGTCATAGCGCCAAGATTGAAACCAAGTGCGAAGATGCATCTTGGCTGGCAAAACATACTTTCTTCGGTAACAGAACTCAGATCGGCTCCTCGACCAATTTATGTTCAAGCTGTCATGATGATGACAAAGGCCAATCTCAATGCGCCGATTCCGCTTGGAAAGCCTTCCATTGCTTCTGCGGCTGACACAGGACGCGTGCCTGCGGCCGGGGCGGCCTCAGCGGTGATAGGATTTACGCGCGCTGGGTACTGCCGCGCTCTATTTGCAAAAAATTAATCCCCTAGAGAATCCCGTAGAGCCACCCTCCATAAACCCGCGAATTGCGAGGTTATACCGGGGCATGTTAAGTATTTACAGACGGTTAATTACGTGGCCAAATATGCCGACGATTGTTATAATAAGAGGGTATCGCTTTTTCTTTGTAAGTTTGGATCGGGACGAGCCGGTGCATATACACATCGAAAAGGACGGTGCCTATGCTAAGTACTGGCTAAAGCCGGTACGGCTTGCACATTCGCGTGGATTTCGCCAACATGAATTGACTGAGATTCGAAAAATTGTGCAGAAACATGAAAAGCTTTTTATGAGCCGTTGGAATGCGTTCTTCAGCAACAAATAGATCTCCTAAACCAGAACCACTAGCTGTGGATGTCTCTTTCACGAAGGATGCCCTCGTAGTTATTTTGGCTGACGGACGTGAAATATCTGTGCCACTTGAGTGGTCGCCGTTACTAATGAATGCTAGTGCAAAACAGCGCAAACGCTGGCGTTTTATCGGTGGTGGAGTAGGAATTCATTGGAAGGATGTCGACGAAGATATCTTGGTCGAAAGTTTGCTTCGACTCTCGTAAGTAATTTTTAGCTCGCATCGAGTCACCGCGGCCCGTTATTGCGCAGGGGAATTTCCCAGCTTTTTTAGAATTCTGCTCAGCTGCCCAAAGCCTTGGCGTAAGCTCTTGCTAGGCAAATTAAAGCACCTCAAATATCCTCACCCAAAGCCGCCATCGAGAGTTGTCTGTTATGTCGCCCTACGCCAGTTACAAAATGACATCAAGGCAGCCTCCAATTTTTCGCGAATAATCTTGGGCCCGTTGGAGATGGGTAGCGCAATCCAATGTGTAGTTCCATCGCCGTTATCAAAGGCAAACTCTACTGCTTTTGGATGGCTATTATTTTGGCCTACTGCTGACATTTCTAGCTGAGACCAGAGACCATTCATTGAAGAAATAGCACTAGCGGGATCCTGAATTGGAAATGAGCCGACACTCTGCCAGGCATCCACTGCATAAATGATTGTCACGCGCGGGCCCGCGCCTTTGTGTCACGCTTTTTGTTACAGGCGCTGGTTTGTGGTCCCTGGAGCCCTGACTATTACCCACATCCTCGGGCCGTGATTGCCGCAGACATGCCGCAATGCTAGATTGCGAATTGCGCAATCATAAACAATTCTTCGCGGATTTAAGCAATATGCGACTTCTTTACAAATATTTACGAGCTCATATCGGCTTGGTAGCGCTTGCGCTGCTGCTGGCCGCGGTTAATCAGATCTTTTCTTTGCTTGATCCTTGGATTTTTCGGCATGTGATCGATGACTACGCCTCTAAATATAGTCAGTTCAGCGCTTCGGAATTTTACCGCGGAGTATTACTTCTGCTGGGCGCTGCCGTGGGGGCGGCCTTTGTGTCTCGTGTCGCTAAGAACTTTCAAGATTATTTCATCAATGTGATTACCCAGCGCGTTGGGGCGAAGATTTACTCGGATGGCATCGCCCATGCTTTAGATCTACCCTATGCGCTTTTTGAAGATCAGCGTAGCGGCGAAACCTTGGGCCGTCTCCAGAAGGTGCGTATCGACGTTGAAAAATTAATCAGCGCCTCTGTTAATGTTCTCTTTACTACGCTGGTGGGATTTGTATTCGTGCTTTTCTACGCTGTCAGCGTGCATTGGTTGGTAGCGCCGGTTTATTTCCTAACAGCTCCGTTGGTAGGTGCTCTCAGCTTGGTGCTTTCACGACGCATCAAAAAGGTGCAGGTCCGTATCGTGCGCGAGACCACGGCCCTGGCCGGTTCTACCACAGAGTCACTGCGCAACATCGAATTAGTAAAAAGCCTCGGCCTAGCCGATCAAGAGATTGCGCGCTTAAATAGTGTCACCGATAAAATCTTACAACTTGAATTACAGAAGGTGCGTTACATTAGAAGCCTCAGTTTCGTGCAAGGCACGGTTGTTAATTTTCTACGCACTACCCTACTGTTCACTCTCTTGTACCTGATTTTTATTCAAGAGATCACATTTGGAGAATTCTTTTCACTTTACATCTACTCCTTTTTTATATTTGGACCGCTGCAAGAACTTGGGAACATTATAGGTATCTATCGTGAGACAGAAGCCTCTTTGCAAAATTTCTCAGAGCTGCTTTCGTTACCACGCGAGCCCACACCCGCCGCTCCGGCTCGGATGGGCGCTATTTCTTCACTCGCGTTTCAGAATGTTAAGTTCGGGTACGCGGCCGCGCTTATTCCGGCCTTAAAGCAGATCTCCTTTAGTGTATCAAAAGGGGAAACCATCGCCTTTGTGGGGCCTTCAGGAAGCGGTAAGACTACCCTAGTAAAGCTGCTGGTGGGTTTATATCAGCCCCTCGAAGGCAACATACTTTATAATGGACTTTCAGGAGACTGCATTGATCTTGCCGAGCTGCGGGCACAGATCGGTTTTGTAACCCAGGATACTCAACTTTTTGCCGGAACAATCCGCGAGAATCTGAAATTCGTAAATCCACAGGCCTCAGATGATACCTGTTTGCAAGTACTCCACAAAGCCGCATGTCAGAGTTTGCTAGCGCGTGCCGACAAGGGCATGGATACCGTAATTGGCGAAGGTGGTATAAAGGTGTCCGGAGGCGAGAAGCAGCGGCTTTCAATTGCTCGGGCACTTCTTCGCTCGCCCAACCTGTTAGTATTTGATGAGGCAACATCCTCACTAGACTCTTTAACCGAGGAGGAGATTGGCGCAACTATTCGTGAGATATCTGCTGCCAAGCAACACATTACAATCTTGATTGCGCATCGGTTATCCACCGTAATGCATGCCGAGCGCATTTACGTCTTAGAAAAGGGTAGTATTGTGGAATTTGGACGACATGATGAGCTGGTGGCGCAAAAGGGGCTGTATTATGCTATGTGGAGACAGCAGATCGGCGAGCTGCGCCGCGCTTGAGCTCACCCCGCTCTTCTGGGTTCACGCAAGCGCTTGTGAACAAACCCAAAGCAGTGCTTAGATCAAACCAGATTTTATGAGAATACCATTTAGTACGATTTATTTTAGGCAGCCCTTGGGGCTGTTCTTCCTTACAACTTTTTATCTATCTATTTTGCTGCCGGTTCTGGTAGTTGGAGCCGCACAGTGTCAATCCCTGGCCGATTCCGGTAAGCTAGAACCGCCCTACTCTCTAGATGAATGTTACCGGATGTCCCTCGCAGTCAGCGAGCGACTTTCGATACAAGCTAACGAAATTGGAATAGCGGAGTCCCGATATCAGGCGACAGTCTCTGCGCTTTATCCCGATCTTGACCTGATCGGACGGCAAAATTTTAGAAACTCAAGTAATTTCGGACGACTATCGCGTTCCAACAGCACGTCAGAAGATTCATCCAACCCCGCCTCTACTTCCGGCAGCTTAGGACGCTCTCAAAGCGAAGCAGCTTTGAGCTTACGGCAGCCCATTTTTCATGGCTTTAGAGATTTCCTTCTGGCAAGGGCAGCGCGTTCCGAGATCTCCGCCCAAGAATCAGATCTTAAGCGGGAACGCGAACTTTTATTTCAGGATGTAGCCAGTTTGTATTATCAAATCCTTTATAATTTGGCGCAGGTTTCGATACTGGAAGAGAGCCAGCGCACGCTTAAGTCACGCATTTCAGAGCTAACCGATTTCGTTAAGCTGGGCAAATCCCGCGAGAGTGAAGGTTTAGCCGCCCAGGCCGAGCTGGAGGATCTGAACGCTTCCAAAGAGCGTGCTGAAGGGGCCACGCTAGCATCGCTTGAATTATTCTCATTTTTGACTGGCGTGCCCGCAAAGGATCTGATTTTGTCAGAGGTAAAATCGATGCCTACACTCCCGAGTCTCGATTCTCAACTGGCCGCCACCGCAAAACGCCACGACCTCCAGGCGGCATCAGCTCGCGTCGATGAGAATCTATCGGTCTTTAAAGCCTCAGAGAGGGAGCGCTGGCCGGCCTTAGACCTCACCGGCAATGGTTACCCCCTCGAAGATCCGGATCGAAATCGCGCCTGGGAGCTGGGCATTCAACTCAGCCTCCCGATTTTTGACGGGGGTTTGATAAGCGCTCACCAAAGTGAGGCACGCGCGCAGCTTGAGCAGGCTAAATTGAGGTCAAAGTTAGCCCAACGCGCAGCCGAACGGGATGTGCGCACAGCCTTTGCCCAAGCCAATGCCAATTTAGCTGAATTTACGAGTCTAAAGAATCTCAGCGAAACTACCCGTAAAAACTATGAACTCCAAAAGCGAGATTATGGTTTGGGCTTAGTGACAAATTTAGATGTGCTGCAAGCGATTCGTAAAGTTCAAGACGCTGACATTAGATTAGCCAGCGCAAAATTCGATTACTTAAACAAATTGGCCGCCCTGCGTGTAGCCGTGGGAGGGATTCAATAATGGCGCTTTCAGATCTCTCAATTCGTCGCCCTGTCTTCGCTTGGATGCTGATGCTTGGCCTGATTGTGTTTGGCGCCGTAAGTTTTTCTCGTTTGGGCATTAGTCAACTGCCGGATGTTGATTTCCCGGTTATTAACGTAGGTATCAGTTGGCAGGGCGCCGCGCCGGAAGTAATGGAATCAGAGATTGTTGACCCAATGGAGCAGTCCCTGGTGAGCATCGAAGGTATTCGAGAGATCTCCTCGTCGATTCGTCAAGGTCAAGTTAACATCAGTTTGGAATTCGATCTTAAACGCAACGTTGACGCCGCATTGCAAGAGATTCAAAGCGCAGTTAGCCGGGTGCGTCTCCCTCAAGATGCCGACCTTCCGATTGTTAGAAAGAACAATCCTGAAGATCAGCCTATTATGTGGCTGGGGATTTCGGCGCCGGATAAGTCGCTTCGTGAACTGATCGAGCTGGTTGAACTCTCCGTAAAGGATCAGTTTGAAATATTACCAGGCGTGGGCGAGGTGCTTTTGGGAGGATATACAGAGCGTAACCTGCGGGTCTGGGCCGACA
>CAZVWV010000040.1:0-25302 GCA_964631745.1 uncultured Bdellovibrionales bacterium | reverse complement strand
TTTTCGAGACAGTATTTGCAACTCCGGGAGCGCATACTGTAAAGGCCGAAGTCGTATTTGATGACTCACCAAACGGATTTCGCCCCAGCTCAATTTTAGATGTCGAGGTTGGCTCGTTCATCTCGCTTCAATCACCACAGGATTCTCTAATCCAAGTGCTAACCCCGATTGAACTGAAGAGCAATACTACCTTAAATAAGCGCTTTATCAAGAAGGTGGCCTGGTACAGAAATGGCAATTGGATTAAGGGCGCTGATGACAAAAAAGCTCCATACACACTAGAGACAAAGTTACTAGAGGTAGGAGATCATACCATTGGCGCTACAATTATCTTTAAAGATGACATCGAGACCTACGCCTGGCGTAGTCAGTTTAACCTACCAAAGGAGGTCTCCTCCCAGATAAAGTTAAAGGCTGACGAACGAAATATCCAGATCGGCATGGAAGCTTTATTTGGCCAAAGCCTGGGCGCTTTAGCCGATACCGCGCGCATTAAGGTTTCGATTAAGCCGAAACTAGCGACGTCTACTAAAGTGGCAAACGGCAAGGAACAAGGGTTAAAAGCAGCCGCTCAACTTATTGATTCCAGTGGTAGACCAGTAGCCAAGGCTATTAAGCTGAAGACCGCCAACGCTGGGTCACAATATCGCCTCATCATCCCAACCAATCAGATCGGGTCAAATAAATTATACAAGACCATTCTACCGAATGGAAGTTACCTTATAAATTTCAGTCTAAGCTACGGCTCCCAAGTTATCGCCTCCCACAATCAAAACATTGTGGTGGAGAACGAAGAGACGATACAGCCTCCGGTCCAAAATTTTGTTTATGATAACCGTTTCAGGAGTAGCTGTGCCGCCGATTCACTGCTGCAAAAGAGTAAGAGTGTTAGTATTGCTCAACGCAGTGTTGCCGACCAGGGATCAGCCTGCTTGATTCAGTTAGCTGGATCCGGTGCTGACAATCATGTCTCCATTGTTCCAAATGAGAACCGTAACAATGCGCCATCCTACGGGAAGGCAAGCACTGAATTCATGATTCAGGGACCAGGACAAGCACTCTTTGGAATGTGGGGTTTCTACAAAGGGAACAATGAAAAGATTGAGTTTTACGGGGTCCAACTGAAGATCAACCAACCTCACCAACAGGGATATCTAGGAACCATTCAACCAGTTAAATTTGTAATATTCAGGAGGACTGGTGAAATACTGGAAGTGACACCATTGTTAAACATTGCGCCAAGGACTGCCTATTTTGTGCGGAATGTCTGGTCAACACTAGATATGGAACTGAAGCCAGCTCTCAATCAGCTCATCCTACGATACTATGCTGCCTCCCACTTTATTCCCACTATCAACAATATAGTGCTCGAGTCAGCCGTACCGTCCACCAGAGCTACTAAAGGCGACGTGAGTTGGCGCTCATCAGGTAGTGAGATTCTGCTGAAGACTCTTCTAGTCCAGTAGAAACTAATAGTATGCGCGGGGGCACAGGTTCAGTGCCCCCGCCATAGCTTTAAAAGCCAACTGATACATTTCCTTGATTCGCTTATACGCCCACCGGTATTGTGCCCTAGTATTGCTCCTAAAGAACTGTTGGGGCTTAATCGTTGCTGGCGCGAACATGGGGATACTCGAACCTCAGCTTTCTAGTAGAAAAGTCGGGCTTTATTCTGAAAGGTTTTATTTTCAAGGAGAGGTCAACTATTTTGACTAGCCTCATCGGGGGCAGATAGCGTCTCTTACAAACTGATTTCTCAACTAACCCAACTGTAACTCTATTTCTTACGGTATTTCTTTATCTTAGCGACTGTGCCGGTGCCGCTCCCAGCAATATTCACAGCTTTAATCGTGGCCTTGTAAGATTTATTTGGAGAGAGCTTAGAAAGCTTCACTTTCAGTTTAGAGGCCGACACCGTGATCGTTCGCTTTTTTGTGAGAGCTATCGTGTAGTTCAGAATTTCGCTTCCGCCATCTAAAGCAGGGGCCTTCCACTTGATAGAGGCAGATGTTTTGGCACGAGACACTTTGACCCCCCTCACAGATCCAGGAGCTGAAACGGTGGTGCCAGGATCGGAAGTAGAAAATGTGGCTGTGAACAAACCAGCCCCGGTCCCAATAGAGGCGGAGCTGGTGGTAGCAAGTAATTTGGGCTGTTTACTGGCAGAACTTGCGCCTGATGCAACTTCTGGCATCTCCAGATCCTTAATTCCCTCTGTCGTGAAGCTTTGACCGGCGCTTGAAGGATCATTCATAAGATTCCAGGTCTCTCCACTATCGTCAGTTCTATATAGGTAGCCCTCCTGACCACCGGCGGCCAGCATAAGGTTGGGGGCTAGTGCTGAGATTGCCAATGATTTGACGGCAATCGAAGTTGGTTCAGTGCGTAAACTGGAGACTATGCTAAACGTTTGCCCACCATCTGTTGACTTGTACAATCCACCAGCGCCGCTACCGCCAGTGGCGCCGTTTCCAATCCCTGCAAAGATAGATCCACTTGTACAATCTGCTCGTATATCATTAACCGGCCCAGTTTCGCCGGGCACTGAAGGAATCGTGGCGATGATCGGAGTATTACTGGTCGCATTTTCGACTCTGTAAAACGCGCCATTCACTGTGCTGAAATAGCCTGTGCCGACAAACAACACATCAGCAACAGAGGCGTGCGATCCAGAGCTTGGGCAGTACTCAAGCGCACGAACAGGCGCACTAATTGTCTCATTTCCAATTCTAAGGAGCGAGCCGATTTGCGCTGTTCCTGAATCTGACAACGAACCACGCATTACGACACCTTGACGTACTGCGTAACCATCTCCATCTACCCCAGTTGTCTCCTGTGCTCCAATGAACACGAGATCGGCACCCCGTACGCCCTTAAGTGCGGTGATCTCTGCGGTGTAGCTAGGATTTAATTCTGGGGCAAGGTTGCTGGTCGTGCCGCCGACGACATTGGCATCAGTTAACAAAGTGGTAGAGGATGTCCAGTTTTTAAAGGCAGATAGAATATTGGCGCCCTCGGCGCTGCCATGCCCAAAAACAAGCCAGATCTTGGAGTCACTGCCGGTCCACCAGTCAGTAGCATACCCACCGCGTTTCACGGCAACTTGCATTGTGGTGCCACCGTCTGTGGTTACCATCGAGCGATTTCCCCCTTTGGGTTTTAGAATACTAGAGAATAGTATAGAACTTGAGGGCGCGTAGGCCGTATCCTCCACTATAGGAGCTGCTATACCATTTACAGCAATTCCACCTGATGACGTTCCAGCAGATGCATCTGTGCTAAGGTCAAAAGTGGGGACGCCCGCAAAATCAACTCCAACTGACTTAACTACTCCACGGCTTTCATCTGGTGAAAGAATGACTTGATTTGAGCTGCCATCGTAATCGGAATCAAAGGTCCCTCTAGTCGCATTGTAAACAAGCGCCGGAGTACCACTCAGGGAGCCGCCGCTTTCAGTTAGCTCTAGCCAACAAAGACCGTTCTTTATGGCCGCTTGCGCTCCACCGCTGTTGGGGGCTATTGCGCCGTAGTAGCTGTTGCATCCAGAGCTGGTAAGGTCGAAGGTATTTTGTGGGGCGGCGCTGAAGTTCGTGGAGCTTGACGCTTTCATCACGACAGCTAACTTATCAGCGAATGAAGGGGAAAACACCACTGAGCCTACGACGACAACGTTCGGTGGAGCGCCGCTGGTAGAACTCTCACCGCCCATTGCAATGTAATACGGTTCACCTGCGGGAGCGGTAATGGTAATCGATTCATGCAGCGTGAAGCTTCCACTAGCAGTAAGAACGTAAAGATCAACCTGTGTCCCGCTTTGGTTGACCACTGCCACATAAGGTGCACTTCCGCCGTTACCCACCGTTAGGCGATCTAAGGCAGTCGTCAACAATGTAGTTGGATATGCTTCTAAAATGGGACTGGTGGTTGACATGTCCGCGCGCCAGACCGTTGTGCCATGTACTGCAAGCACAACACTGGTAGCGCCCTTATGCCCCCAGTATATAGAACTCGCGTAGAACCCGTCAGGAGCCGATATTTCTTGCCAGCTGTTCCCAAAGTTCTGCGAAAAATAGACCTTGCTGTTCAGCAATACGGCGACTTCGCCTGGGAACCCACTAGTAATCAGATTGCTCGGGCTAAGACCAGCAATATTACTTGGAACTCCACTGGCATCATCAACCGAAAGTGTTATTGGAGACCAGGTGCCACCATAATCGAATGTGCGAAAGATCTGTGGCACCACGTTGGTGGCTGAATAGAAGACGCCACTTCGGCCATCTGCTACTATTGCTCTGATATCTGCGCCAAATGCAGGAGCGCCGCGAAACAGTCGTCCAGATGCGGTGAGGGAGTGATCAGACGCTGCGTTGCCCGATGTCACAAGCGTTGTGCTAAGTAGAGAGAAACCTGGCGCCGAAATGGAGATCGTGTAACTTCCGTCATCCACCTCTGGTATAGAATACGCTCCCAATGAGTCGGTGATTGCCCCATACTGCCCGGCGCTTCCAACCAGCACCACGCTGGCACCCGCCACGGTAGAACTATCGCTTGATGCAGTAACTGTTCCACTGACTGTGCCGCTAGCAAAGGCCGAAACGGTCGTCGCTCCAGCGCATAGCATACCGACAACAAGCCTAAAGAGCATTTTCATAAACACCGGCTCCCTCAAAAAATATCCGAACAGGCCCCTGTTACAGTCGACTAGTATCCAATCTGACTTGAGGCTCGAAAGGACGGCGAAATAACAGTAGTGGGATTGTCGCTCTCGTTCCTGTTGGCACCTGGTGGTGCCTGTCGGCCTAAGACTTAGTGCAACTTCTCGGCACCGGCAGGCGAGTCGCCTGCGCTCCGATATATTCTTGTCCCGCGCCGTGCTGGTACTTTAGCCTGGGTTTTTGAGCAGCTACTAGAAGTCACGATAACTATCTGACTTTGTTAACGATCTAGCCAGCCGGCCTTTGGAGGGGCAGGCAAGTTTTTGGATACCGTCTCCGTTTCTTGTGGTGCCTACTCAAATCGATGAGTAAGCAGGTATATTATTTGAGTGATGCGCTGTGTTCGTATGAAGCTAAGTAGACTCTTAATATATCTCACCGTCTTTCTCTGTGGCGGTGCCCTTATGGTAACTGAAATTGTTGCGGCACGACTCTTAGCTCCCCACTATGGATTGGCGATACCGATCTGGTCTGGGTTAATTGCTACGGTTTTAGCTGCCCTTAGTCTTGGATACTATTGGGGTGGAGGTTTTGCGGATCGGGATCGGCTATCGTTGCGCGACCTGGCAGTCCTAACATTACTGACGGCACTACTCCTCATAGTAGTTTCCCGAGTTCACTATCCGCTTTTAGATTGGAGCGCCCGCAAAGTAGATAGTCCCTACTTGAGTTCAATTCTTGCCAGCATCCTGCTCTTTGCGCCGGTGGCGTTCCTTCTGGCCGCCGTAGGGCCTATCGCAGTTCGGCTTCAAACTCAATCTATGGAATCGGTCGGTCAGATGGTGGGCGTTCTTTCGGCGCTATCCGCCTTAGGGAGTATTGTAGGTACTCTGTTAGCGGGTCTGTGGTTAATCTCAACGATTGGGAGCGAGCAAACTCTTTTCTGCCTAGGGATATTATTTGCGGCGCTTACCATACTCCTTGCCTTCTGCGCAGGGTGCCGCAAAATTTGGCTCGGTATTGTTGCTATAATTTTTGCATTGCTCTCGCCACTCCTAAAACCCAACAACGCAGCCCTAGGGTCTCAACATGTTGTTGACACCCTTTATTCGCGGGCTGTAATCCAGGACGAGTATAGCGCTGTAGCCAGAACCACATATCGTAGCTTAAGAACTGACCCTTATGCTTTGCAGGCTAGAATAAGCATTGCTAGCAGAACGCCTCCTCCGGCGACTGGAGATCCATTCAGTAAGGTTTACAATAACTTTGCAGATGAGCAGGAAGTTCTTGGGCTTGAGTACACCAAATTTTTTCGTCTAATTGATTTTTTTAGACCCAATGCCAAGAAGGCTTTGATGATTGGTGGGGCTGCTTATTCCATCCCGCAGGATTTTTTGCACCGCAAGTCGGAGCGCACTATGCATGTGGTGGAAATTGACCCAGGAATGACCGAAATTGCTCGGAGTTATTTCGGCTTAGCTGTTGATTCAAGACTCACTATTGAGCATACCGATGGTCGCTATTATTTGAATCATACTACCGAGGAATTTGATGCGGTATTTATGGATCCGTTTGGCAGCGGAGTAAGTATCCCCTTTCAGTTAGCGACCAGAGAGAGTGTCGCGCGGATTTTTAACATTCTTGGCGATCAAGGAATTGTCATAGTGAATTTTTTCTCGGCGCGACAGGGGCCTAACTCTGGGATGATAAAAGCCTTGGCGGCAACCTATGCCACGAAATTTGACCAACTGCGATTTTTCTCGGTGAGTGGTGAGATGCCACCAGATCGGGTACGAAATGTGATACTAGTTGGTCTGAAAGGTCCTGAAATGGATTCTCCCCAGGTCAGCCAAGAGTTATTAGGATACCTCGGGAAGGAGTTTAAATTTGAGACCGCCTCCTCGGGTCGGCCATACACTGATGATTTTGCACCTACCGAGCTTATGGCCCAAGGTATAATGAACGACTTCCGCAGAAGCCTTAAGAGCCACCAGAGAGAAGTAGTAAGGCAATAGTCTGCTAAGGAGCAAGTCAATTGGTATTGTTGGTTGGAGTTATTGTAACTGTTCAGAAAGTCGGCAATCCCGGTCAGAGTTTTCCGCCCGAAGTGACACGATTAGCCAATATTAACGTAAGCGGTCACTGAGGCGCGTTATTGCGCAGTTGATTTTTCCAGTTTTTTTTAGAATCCCGCGCATCGTTGCTCACTCAATTCTAACACTCAAATTCTTGAGTTGGGCCTGAGGGTGTGATTGAATTTTCTGGTTCTCGACGAGAGACGAAGGCTGGGGGCAAAAGCGAGAGCGAAAAGGACAAAAAAATGCAAGAACAAGAAGTGCTCGTGAATGCAGCGTTAGTCCCGGTATCGTCCATCTCATGGGGATTTTGTTATGGCAGGTAGCAAGTTTGGAACACTAGCGCCGAGAGGGACTTCGGTCGCGGCTGCGGCGGTGGTGCTGTCCCTAAGCGGGTTGCAAGGGTCCAGAGCGGAGCCGGGAACGGAGCCCAGCGCGACGACAATGACAGGAGCTGAATTCCCTGGGCCTGCGCCTGATAGAAGCCGCTTCAGCTTTGAGCTGCAAACCGGTACGGGTGCGAAAATTAGAGCTGGCGTGCATCAAGGTGAGCGAGGAGATGGAGGAGCTAGTTTAGGAGCAGCGCTAAATGAGTGTTTTATGGATTTGGGGCTTAAGTGGCCTGGGGAGGCGCAGCCACAGGTGCATTACGTAACTAGGGTCGTGAGGCTCAATAATGGTACTGATCTAGGAGGCCTTGAGTACAGCGCGGCGATTGTCGGCACTTTTAATTCGCCTGAAGATGCTGGTGGGATGGAGAGCGCGTTTTGCGTTAAGCTTGGAGACTTCGCCACGGATAGCTTGGTCATTGTGCGGGACTCTAATCATCGCCCGCTTGTTGCTGAAGTGCGTGGTTTTTGGGAAGCAAGAGGTGTTAAATTTTGGGACCTCTACAATTTGGCCTACCCTGGCGGCTGGCGAATGCCCGGTACCTGCATAATTCTCGCTGATGGCGCTAGGCCAGAAAGTTGGTCGAATACCCCAAAACCACCACTAGATAGTCCAGAATAAATTACATCTGGCCCCGTTGGAAAAATTTCCGAGAATAATTCTAGAATCGAAGTGCAGATCGATCGCCCTCTGTACGGAGGTGAAATTGACCGAATCGGGAAACTATCGTGCCGAGGGCCACGAAGCCAGATCCTAGTCTGGGGGAGTTGGCTCTTCGCAGTCGAAATGGAAAGAGCGATCCTGGGATTGAGGATCAAACGTGGAGCGAAATTCGCAAAGGAAGGCGGATTCGATGGGGTTACTGGGAATTTTCTCCCATTGCTCTAGAGGAAGTGTGGCACGCAGGCACACTCCTCCGGGTGAGGTTCTTATAAAGGATCCATTTGAGCCACACCCTTACCCTAGACTTTGGCACGAGCTAGAGTCTGCTCCGGAATTCCTAAGTTCGAAAGTTCCAGCGCTAATTCTTGGAGGGTGCCGAACTGGTAATGTGCGTGTGAGAGATCCTGAGATATCAAATTGCCTTCGCTAACGGCAAAGACCGTTAGTCCGGCAACCTTGGCCGAGCTAACACCGACGTTTGAATTTTCAATGGCAAGGCTTCGGGCGGGGTCGGCCCCTAATGACTTGCAGGCTGTCAGAAAGGGCAGTGGATGCGGCTTACCAGGGGCGGCGTCCTCTTCGGTTACAATTACCTTAAAGAAACGCTCAAGAGAGAATCGTTCCATGATAAATCGTACCTGAGCGCGCCGGCTGCCCGTCACAAGTCCCATAACAGTCTTACCATGTAAATTTTCTAGTAGTTCTAGGGCGGAAGGCATAAGCGAAGTTTTATCGAGCTCCAAGAGATACCGTTGATAAAATGTTTCGAAGAAGATCTTCCAATTTACTTCGAAGCAGACTTCACTAAAATGAAAGCTTAGCGCTTTCTCAAATTCTTTAAAGGTACTGTGATAGCACCAGATTTGCTTAAGGAGTTTCTGTTCTTCTGTGCTTAGAACCCTTGCAGATTCAGCTAGAATCTGTTCTACGATCCCAGGCCCCAGCCGTTCGGAATCGAGCAAGGTTCCATCAAGATCGAATAATACAGCATCAAAGAAAGGATCAAACCGAGCCACGTGCAGACTATGCCTGCCGCCTTTGATCTTGTAAAGAACTCAACTAGTCAACATGCCCAACGACCTCGTTAGAAAGCGATTAGATTTAGATATTGTTTGCCGCTAACACGCGGCTAATCTTTCACTCTCCAAAAACTAGCACAATTCCCTCTAGATCTAGGGGTACATCGAAGGCAGTCTTGTTTTAGAAATCTACAGGCAATTGATGGAGCTTTTTCTCAGATTACATCCCGATGGACTAACGTTTTGGAACGAAATCCTTTCGACTTATAGCAGCACGCAAAGTGTCGCATCCGCGGTTCTGGCTGCCGGACTAAAATTGCGTCCGCAAAGACTTGTTCGCTCCGAATGTAGCTTTCATGAACTGCTTTTCGTTACAAGTTTAGCAAGACAAGGGCGAGATTATATACGCTCGCTCCTTGGAACTTTTGGAGCCTACACCGGGCAGTTGTGCGTAAATAGACATGACTTGGATTCACATCTTCCTGAGCGCGCCTTAGAGATTCAAGCGCTCACGGATGTCCCCAAGTTTGTAGAGCGCACGAATCAGAAAGAATGGGCGCTCTGGCTTGCCAGCATGCTCAAACAACTTAAGCCAAATAAATCTGGACAAACCGCAGCGCAGCACGAACAGGCGCTCAGTGTTAATTTTACCGAGCTTAAATTTCTAACTTACAATGTGTGGGGACTTCCGCGACTTTTTGGTTTTGGGGCGCGGGACTTTTGGAGGTACGAAAAGATCGCGCAGGTACTTTCGGCGGGGAGTTGCCACATTGTTGGGCTGCAGGAAGTGTGGAACGGGGCGGCGCGCAGTCTAGTTGAAAAAAGCGCGTTCCCGTATGTCGGAGGAGGAGACCGCGCAGGAAAATTTCTGCGTTCGAGCGGACTGGTGACATTATCGCGTTCTCCGATCATTTACGAAGAATCGATAGCTTTCGGCGAACGCAGCGGGGATATGAAAGAATTCGGGCGGGGTTGCATGAACGTATAAGTATACATAACTCTACCATACTGAAATTCTTAGAGCACGCTCCGGAAACAATCTCTCATTTCGTTTTGTTGGATCACATGGATTGGCTGAACGCTAGCAAGCGTGATCTGTTGCGTCAGGAATGGGCGGCCATACTTCGAACAGCCAAACCGGGCGCGCGCGTCATTTGGCGTAGCGGTGCGCTCAAAGTGGATTATGTCGACAATTTGGACCTCTTAATTAGAGGGCGCACTACCTTTCTTGGCGAGCTGCTGCATTACGACTATGAACTTGCGCGTAAGCTTCATGCAGTCGATCGCGTACATACTTACGGCAGCTTTTACATAGCCGATATTCTGGCGGTCTAGTATGCATTCAGCCATGCGAAGCTTTTGCCAAGATCTGCAAATAGTAAAGCATCTTCTCTTTCCTAATCGCGCTGGCTTTTCACAGGCGCAGCGTTTGGATAATTTCTACCAAGCTCAGGCCGAACACTATGATGCCTTCAGAGAGCGACTTTTATTTGGGAGGGCTGAATTAATCTCTCAAACCATTCCGCCGGGGTTTGCCGGATGCTGGCTGGATATTGGTGCCGGCACGGGGCGAAATCTAGAATACGCCCTGCCTTTGATTAAAAAAAGCTCCGAGATCTTGCTCGTCGATCTATGTGCGCCGCTGTTGGATGTTGCTCGCAATCGCATATGTAGATTGGGGCTCGCTAACGCCAGCGTGCATCAGGTAGACGCCGCTTGTTTTAAGCCGAGCCGAAAACAGGTCGACATAGTAACCTTCTCGTATTCATTAAGCATGATGCCGAATTGGAGCGCAGTTATTGAGAACGCGTTAAGTATAGTTCGACCGGGGGGATTAGTGGGGGTGGCGGATTTTTATGTTTCAGGCAAACATTCGATATTCGCGCGCAACTTTTGGCCGCTCTGGTTCTCTCGTGACGGAGTGCATCTTTCAGCGGAGCGCTTGAATAAGCTTCAAGAGGTAACAGAATGCCTGCATTGCAACGAACAGAGAAGTCCGATCCCATTCCTACCTTACCTTCGCGTGCCCTATTTTGTGTATGTAGGCAGAACTCGCTGGTAAGATCGAAGTCGACTAACGTAAGGGACTAAGGTTTTGCTGCTCTTATCGAGCCTGGCTTCTTAGCTGAGTATTCTGAGCAGTGCCAGCTGTAAGCTCTATTGCGGCGAAGCGTTAGGTGCTACCAACATTGCGGCCAAAGGTGTCATTTCGATCTAATAATGCGGATCTCGCCAATCGCTTCCGGTATATTTAGTTACTCTGGCATTCCCCAGTAAATGCCAGATATTCGATTAGATAGATACCCCCAAACCACTTATTTGTTTAGTTATTCTTCAATGGGATTGTCGGTTGCCCGAACCTCTTGTAAAACTCAACAATCATCGGGATCGAGTCTGAATATCTTCGCGTATCTTGATATTCCGGATTTCTTGCGCAAACGTTACCAGCAAAGCCGGGCGGGATCTGTCTTGGGTATGAAAACCGCGGCATCATCCAATCAATTGATTCAGGAATTTTATCCGGCACCCCCCAAGAATTCAATCCTACTTCAGAATACTCGACGTTCCCAGGCCAACAGACGCCTTCGCGATCCACCAGAAGAGTATACACCAGCGAGCCGTTCAGTGACGAGAAGCAGTATGCCAAGCATGGACCGGCAGCGTCTACCTCTGTGAGGTATCTGCAGAGTAGTCTATCATAGTCGATGTTATCATCAGGGTTTCTCGGCGTCACCGTGTGGGGCGGTCTAAATCCATCACGCGCAGATCCACTTTTGCTATAAAGCCGGTCATTGGGTTTGACTCTGAGCATGAAATCATCAACAACTAGTTGTTGTCCAGCCATGGCCAGAGTGGCTTGATAAAGTAGGTGCTCCGTAAGTGTTTGATTAAAACGAACCGAGCTGGGAACGACGAGATCTGCCGGCTCCCCTTCAAGTTGCATTATGTGATTAAGAGTCAAGGCTGTACATAGATGGGCTTGAACCTGATACGGCAGAAAAAGGTTAAGGTTGACATTCCCCTTATCCATCCCAGGAATCAAACAACCTTGCTCTTTTAGTTGCTCTACTAGAGACGGGTGGTTAAGGGCTAGCACAACCCGCCACAGCCCCTGCGAGTTAGACATACTTGCTACTCGCAGATACCGTTCTCCATCCCGTTCAATCAGCATTAGGCATGCCGGTCTTTTAGTATGGGGATCCAGAAATACATCACTGAGGTGGTACTCGATATTGCCGACTTGGAGGGAATACTTGAACGGTAAATTTTCGCTGCGATAGGCAATAAGTGCTTTGGCATCATTGCGCCACCTCTCGTCGCCCTGACCCTTACTGAGGTTAGGCGAGAGAATTCCAAACTCCTGCCATTCACCATAGGAGATCTCCTTCGTTTGGCTTCTAGCACATTGAAGGGGTAGGTGCTCCTCATTTGACAGCTCGCTCAACTGCCCCCCCAACAATCGATTTAGCGCGGCGCGGGCGAAGTACACGTCTAACCAGCAAACACCTTGGGCACCCTCTGGCGGTCCAAAATAGTCAAAATAGCGGGCCAAATCTCTTTTTAAAGGTTTCTCTTTACTTGGATCGGCTTCCAAGAATGGCTTGATGTAGCCATCGCTGGAAATGGCTTTCCACACAGGTTTACTAACGCGGGAATCTGGCTTTCCCGACGTTTCCAGGATTGTGGCCGCAGAACGATTCCCCTCGTCCCAGTTCAAAAGGGTAAAATCGCGACAACAATCCTCTGTGGAATCCGTAAGAGGGGCTTTGATTCCCATTGCAATCATGATGGAAAACTCCTGAACATTAAACTAATGTGATTTTAACGCTTTGTCTTTCTCTAATCAAATTAGCGGTGGCCGAGATTAGCCTCATAGTAAATATCACCGAACGAAAATAGGTTGGGTCGTCCCTGGTGAGACAACCCGAAAAAACCTCCGGTCTCTACTTGGATCCGCCAATATCCGTGAAGTTCGCGATGTTGTTCCAGAGAACGGGTGGCAGGACCGACATCAAGCCATCGATCTTACCCGAATCGTCCGGCCGCACCCGCAGGTATGAGCTGAAGTAGGTGTCAATCTCTTCAGCCACGAGGCGGTCTTCCTCGAGATAGACTTCACTCTCTTCCCATACCGTGAGGGCACGAAGGATCTCGCCCTTGGTGCAACCAGACGGAGCCTCGTTGTCGAGGACGAAAGCCACCATAGCGCTATCCCCGAACACGTCTTCACCGAGCTTGCCTGTGCCGCCGGCCAACCAGTCTGCCAAGACAGCGCCGACCGACTCCTGGCAAGCTTGAAGGAGTACCGCAGCACAGGCCAGCGGCTCGGATTCGGCCGTATACCGCGCCAAGAGCGTGTCGGGATTAACCCCGAGCCACGCCTGTGACGCCTGGGCGCTTTCGGCCATGAAAAGCAAGGCCAGAACGCCAAGGAGGTGACAGAGAAAACCACGCACGGCTTTGGTGGACATTACAACCGCCTTTCTTATCTAGTTGTAGCGACTAACAGCGACACGTTCGTGCACGCCTATCTGCACCCGATTTTCTAAGGGCACACAAAGGCGCGCACAAAAAACCTAACTTACCAGGGACTACCCATAAAATATGTGAGACTACAATTTTACCGTTTAATCAGGTGCTAATCAAACCTAACCCCCAGGCCGACCACGGCTCACAAAGAATGTTACCGAAAGCGGCACAAATTCTTAGGCCGATAGGCAGCAGCCGGTGCGAGCAGGTGGTGGCTACGCCCTAAACGAGAATGCCACTATAACCACCGGCCGACGAGTCGTCGGCGCTAGTTAATATCCCTGCTTCGCCCGGGGTTTTTGAGCAAATACCTTCTGGTCTTATGGTTAGAGCATATTTCACGGGTGAGAGCTAACCACTTCCAAAGGGTGGTGCCCTAGCTTTTAGCTAAATTCTAACAATCTGAACGTTGAGTAGGTAGGTTGGGAGTGCTCTAATCGTTGGGTGGTATCGGTATATTGATTATAGGGAAAAAATGAGAAAACAACCCACATCGAGCGTTGCTGCCACTATGGGAGCGTTCGCAGTAGTCGTTTCTCTACTAGCTGGCGGTACCTTGCCGGCTCCTCCGATACCAGCTGTAAGGAGCCGTTCCCTTTCGAAAGAAAGTGTTCAGATTCTGCGCAATCAGATCGCGTTGTTGGCTCGTCCGCCTGAAAATGGCGGGGCTGCAGATGGAGCAGATTACAGTAAAGGATTGGTTGAAAAGATAGGTGCGTGTTTAAAAGCCAGTGGCTTTTATCCAGATGACCCCCTAACCCCACACGCCAAAGATGTCACAATAGTCGAAAAAGCAGGTGATACGGCTAGTCCCGTTCGTGTTTTGGTCAGTGGTGAGTTGGTCAGATATTGTTCGGCATCTGGCGACTCAATCGCTGAGTGGTTTGGCCTGTTGTTACCTAATAGTGGTTCGGGCTTATGTGAGCTAATGGCTGTCGGCCCAGTAGAGCAGTCTTTAGCGGCAAAGGAGTTCTTGCGTAAACACGGACCAAAACTGGAGGAAGGTGAGCGACCTTGGAATGTTTTATACGATGAAGTTATGAGGGATGGCTGCGTTCAGAGGATGAGACCTGAGGATGTGAATGATTGGTTTCAGCGAGCTGGCGGTGAGCCGCGAACAACGAACGGTAAGTAGCAGCAGCCTGGGCTCAGTTTTTCACGATGGTGTTAAAAAGTTATGTTGTGGTTTGGCATATGAAGGACAGCTCTGGCAAGCGACCTGACTTCGAGTGCAGCTCGAAGTACTATATAGAAAGCAAGTTGAGCGTTGGGCCTGAAGGCAGGAGATTCCTCCTACCTTTCCTACAGCTACTTATATGCCTCCTTGTTTTGGCGTTATACCGGCCAGCTGCAAGCCAGGCCCTGGACAGGCAGATTTATTACGATCCTGAAGATGGCAATGGGCCGCAGCTAGCCTTGACTGAGGGGGGCGATGCTCCGCTCAAAAGCACTTACTACACGCAAAATTTCCCTAACGGTTTGGATTTTCTAGAGGCTCATTATGCTGCTTTAGGCCAGGCGTACTCCTGCCTGAAAGATAAGTTTGGTTGGAATTATGAGGACTACTTCGCTAACAACGACAACGAAGGCAATCCAATCCTGGGGTCGGTAGTGCTTCCGCCAGATACCAACTTTCACGAAGCAGGAAACACTCATCTCAACGATCTAGAGTTAGTGTTTGTTTCTCTATTTGGAAACTATGGATCCAGCTCTGATAGCCATCTAGCGGCAGATCCAGAGCTGGTTGCCCATGAAATTGCTCATTATGCCTTGCTGGCTTCAAGCATTCTGGACTCTTCAGAAGAAGCCAGAGCAATGGCCGAATCCTTCGCTGACATCATCGCTTTAATCTGCCACGACGCAGAATCTGGCGACTGGCAGATCGGTGATTTTGCTTACTCCCCCAATGTAAGGGATTTGGCAAATCCCAGCCGTTCGGGTTGGCAGATTTATCCGCCAAGTCACATGACGGAATTCGATCACGGTAAGGGGCGTCAACATGGAAATTCGCTAATTTTTAGTAAGGCCATTTATTTGTGGATGATGGGCGGCAGTTTTAGAGGAATTGATGTTAGTGGTGTTGGGGTTGACAGGGTTTACCAACTCTTTTTTGACGCGATGCGAGATCTTTCGCGAGATGCCACATTTGAGCAGGGCTATGAACGACTTAAATCAGGCGTTATTTCGGAGTTCACCGATCTAGAGGAACAAGCTGAGATCTATAACTCACTTAACGCGGCCTTTGCTGCGGTTGGAGTTGCATCATTAAATCCCACCCTATTGCCATGGATTGATTTAGGTGAACGAGTTGAAGCTATAGATGGGAATACTGTTGAACTGACTTTGGTGGTTAGCGAAGCGGGTACGCCTGAGAAGGTGGAGCTCTACTTCTCTACCCAAAGTGTAGGAGTAGGCTGTAATTCTAGTTGGATTGGTCAAGCAACCGAGATAGATCTTCCCGATTTATTTAGCTGGTCGGGAGATTCTTCTCATTTGGTCCAAGTAGGGAATCTACAGCCAAGTACCGACTACGGCTTTTGCTTGCGGCAGAAAGCCTACAGCGGTAGCGAGTGGGACTATACTGAAGTCGCTAGTGTCCGTACTTGGCCACTTAACCCGCACCATATTCGAGTTGCTCCCGGAGGCAACATTCAGAATGCTATAGATGCGGCGGCTCCAGGGGCAGTCATCTCTATCGCGCCTGGGTACTATTACCAAAGCATTAACCTCCGCGGCAAACAGCTGACGATTCTGGGGGAGAAGAATATCTCGTTAAACATACCCCTTCCCGTTTTGCGTTTACCCCCTCGAGCCACCCTACTTTTCAACGGCAGTGCCATCCAAAAGCAACCATTACCAACTAATAGAATCAACAAAATCTGCTTTGCGGGGTTAAAAGTAGGGTGGCTCGAGAAATAAAAGAAAGCGAGAAATAAAGAAATAAGCGACTTTATAAACAGCCAGTACTCGCTGGCCGTTCACCCCGGCAGTAACTCCTCTAACCCAATAATCCGATCAAAATAGTGCCGAGCGAACAGATCTTTACTGACACCATTTGGGCTAATTAATATTTTTTGGATGGAATAATTTCTAAATTTATCTAAAACTCGAATTTTCCGCTCAAATTCGTCAATTACTTTAGAATCGGGGGGGGTCTCTTGATATTTGATTTCACAGATTGTTAGAACTTTATCCTTTCTTTGGAACACCAGATCTATCTGTGTCTTTGTTTGATCGTTTCTTAAGTACATTGGCCCAAGCGAATATTCTACTCCGGAAAAACCTAGCATCTCAGCGATCTGGCGATTGATCTTCAGGCAGAATCTCTCAAACGAGTAGCCTAGCCACTGTCGATAATCCCTATTATTCAAAGGCTGAGTGTAGTTTTTATGAAAATCATTATTATTAATACGACTCGTGAGCGGTTTAATAAAACGATAGTAAAAATGTAGGTATGAGTCTCGCAGATAATATTTTGATAGTCGCTTTTCTACTCCATAGGCAATTGGGGCATACACACCTATAAAATTACACTTCAATAAATCTGAAAATACGTCAGTTATGCCTCCACCCATCTTGGCTCCGATCTGTTTTACTATCTCGACTTTTGTCATAGATCCCCGCAACGCTAAAGTCTCAATAATGTTTTTATAATTCGGATTTTGCGCCAAATTGCTCACGAAAATCCGCTGAAACTCGTTAGCAAAAAAGCCGTTTTTAATAAATGAATTTTTACAGATGCTCAAATAGACTGATGATTCATCTTTTAGATATTGAACATATTCTGGAATCCCGCCCATCCCAAGGTATGCATCTAGAATTTCACTTTTCGACCGGGATTTTCCCAATAACTCGCCTACCTCAGCAAGCGATAGTTCTTCAATTGAAAATTCGCGCTGCGACCGATTATAGAGCGCCTTTGAATGCATTACTTTATCGATTAGAAAAGATGGGGCGGAGCCGCAAATTATCAAAACTAACTTTGGGTTCTTAGACCAATAATTGTCCCATATATACTTAAGATCGGAGATGAGCTCATCGCTATATTCTGCCATCCATTGAAATTCTTCTAAATAAACTGTTTTCTCTCCTGTCTTAATGTAGTCGTATAGAAAAACCAACAAATCACGCCAATTGGCAAAGTCACTGGCAGTCTTATGAGTGATGTTAAAATAGGCGGACATTCTTTCAAAAAAAACTGTCCTCTGAACATTGGTCGGCTGGTTCTCTAGCCCTTCGAACTTAATGAGGGCTCGGTCCTCAAATGCTTTATGTATTAGAGTTGTTTTCCCAACTCTACGTCTGCCGTAAACAACTATTATCTGCGCGCTGTTTTTCTGTTTTAATTGTTCAAGCTGTTCAAGTTCAAATGCGCGACCGACAAATAATTTTGGGCTAGTTTCCATTGCGCGAGTATTTCAATTGATATTTTGCCGACGTGACTACGCTACATCTAACATTGTATACATAGATACAGCGCCCGTAAAGCTATTTTAACGCTGTATCTATGTATTTTGAGCTAGATACAGCGCGAGGGGGACGTAATATGTTGTAATTACAAAACATTAACTTTTGGTCTAGCGCTAGGCAAGTACCAGTTCGCATTGAGCCGATAAGCCCGGGGACTTTGCATATAGGCGAAATCCCAGCTCTTCCGGCTGTGCGGTTAAATTTCCTCGTGATAAGTACCCATAAAGACGCATCGTTAAAGCTCATTTAGGCGATAAAGGTAAGTGACGTTCTAGGGTGGCTCCAGTTGGAAAATAAATTCTCACTGCCGCTTAATAGACAACAAGCCTTGAACTAGCGCGAAGGTCGCCCGCACTCAGCCGGAGAAAATAAACCCCTGGCTCTAGATTATTGGGATTAAATGAAATCAACTGGCTGGTCCCACAATCGATCTTAAACCTGGTCGAATGCTTCTCTCTGCCGTCCACGCCTATTACCTGGATCGCACCATCGCTTTGCATCGAAGGTATCAGTCCGTCAGCAAAGGTAAGTTTCACCAATATATCACTAGCCGGTAGACGCACCGGATTGGGGTAAAGCTCAACACCAAACGACTCACGTATAGGTGGCTCCGTTTCCGATTCAGGGGCTGCACAAGCAACTCCGTTACTTAGCCCAACAAGCAACGTTTCCCCGTTAGGACCAGGTACAATTGTTTCGACAGCACCTGGAAGCTCTGATAGAAATGGCTGCCAAGTTGCCCCACCCCAGGTGGCTAAATGCGGCGTTGGCACAGATCCCGCTAAAGTAAATGGGCCGCCGGCTACTAGGGTATTGTCAAAGGGGACCAAACTAAAACATGGGCCGTTTAGGCCCTGCTCAACACCGAGTGGAACCCATTCGTTTCTATTGGGATCGAGCTTAGCAATATGGCGCGAAACGACCTCCGGACCGGCTGTCAGGGTAAAATAACCACCAGCATAAAGCTCCCCTTTTGATTCGGCTAAGGTAAAGACCACTCCCTCTGGCATATTTGTTCCAACCGACACCCACCCCTCATCGCGTCGACGTAAAACGGTGGCGCGTCGATCTGGAAACTGACCGAAAATGTAAAGCTCAGTGTTATTCGAATAAATGCCAGTAATCACCCCTGAACCCAGGGTGGCGCTGATATCCTCCCAGTCGGCACACGAATCCTGCCACCTCATGACATAAGAAGTATTTACTGGGTTATTTCCCTCGGTGCCGAACTTCACGCCCGCCACATAAAGTTGATCTTGTTGAACTGCTAAACCATGCACACCACCGCTTAACGGTTGCCCCATGGGGCTCCAGCGGGACCCATCCCATCTTAGTAAATAATCAGCATTTGCGCCGTCAGCGGTGGTAAATGTGCCACCAACAACTATAGAGCCCTCATAGTTAACAATCGCAATCGGAAGTGGACCACCTTTATTTCCCGTTGCAGAATAGAGCCCATCACCAAGCCGACACCAACCGTGCCCAGGGGTATGCTCCGCAATCCCCCTAAATCCTGACTCACCGCCACTCGATGAGTCCGGCGCTATTGTGTCAAAATTACCGATTGCAATTACGCTTCCACCCTCAGTTGGGAATAGCGATCTAACCGAACCATTAAAAATCCCAGCATAAGTATCCCGCCACCCTAACCCAAAAGATTCTGCGGGTCTCAAGTCATAGTCGCCAAAGGACGCATGGGCCAAGTTATCGGGAGCTAAAGCTCCCGCACCCGCTCCCAGAGTAGCTCCCCAGAGAATGGCGGGAACGTCCTTAAGGTTAACCACAACTTGATCTCCTAGGGCCAGTTAGGTTCATAATGCGAAAGGTTAAGCTTCTTCCCGCCTCCATGGCCATCGTATGGTGGATCTGGATCGTGCCCGCCGCCCTCGGTTGCTTCGAGCATGGTTATCCCGTCACACAGTACCGTCCCAGTTCCACCGGGCATACTTGGGGAGAAGCGGGGCGAATTGTAGCAAAGAATTCGTGCAAACTTTGCATTTGGGTTATCGGCCTTAATCGTAAACGACACCGCATGCCAATCTGTATCCCCTCTAATAAATTGCCGATCCTGAGGCGCAGTCATTAGAGCGCAATTTTCGTTACCCCAAATCTCCTCATGTTGAGCATCCAAACACTCAGAAACTATAGTGCCAAAACAATTTGGATCACTATAACAATCATTTTTAATTCTTACATATCCAGATACTATGTAACTCTTCCCTGGCTCCACCGGTACATCCTGATAGAGGTAGGTATACTTATGATCGGGATAGGTACTTCCAACATAGAGTTTGGCAGCCTTAAAGTCATCGACCCCTTCGCTTGAATCGAGTACTGTCGGCCAAAGCGGGCAGTCAGTCCAACCATCCGGCTTCTGATTTGCAATTCCCTGGTCGTCATATTCATAGTTAGGAAAATAATCAAATCCTAGGTCCATTTCAAAAGAGTTATTACTAGCTAGGATCGGAGATCTTCTATCGACCAGAGTTGAGATCAGCTGTTTTTCATCGCGCAAGGATTCGGCGTTATTGTGTAGGGCATCGCCCATCGCTGTTCCATCAGACCAGATCAGATCCGGATTTGAGAAATTATCAAGCTTGACACTTGAATGCCAGACAGGGACGGGCGCCATGACCGAAAGAAAGTGAATATTATCTCTGACAAACTCAAAAGAATTAGAGTATTCATGCGCTCCGAAACCATTATTATGAGCCGATCCCATAATATGACCTAGCATATGACTTAGAGATTCAAAGTTGTCCATTCCAATTTTTACTACACCAAAGGAATAATCGGGAGGCATGTGTTGGCCGCGACCCGGTTGGTAGGCCAAGCCCAACCCCTGGTCACTATGGGCTTCATCAGCAACCCCGACATACATCAAGACCACATCCGCTCCATGTGCAGCGCGCAAGTAATGCACCTCATCAAATCGGCCATCATCTCGTGTTTGAAGCGCCTCTAAATCAGCTACGGAATTACCACTCTCATCCTGGGCCAACTGATAAACAAAGACAGGTTCAATTTTTGCCCGCACCAGACTAGCCGCAAAGTTGTGATTTGCCGAGGCCACTCCATTCGCCATCTCCGTCATGATCCCAAACTCTCCACCGGCCATGGATTTAGCCTGGGGCGTAAAGACTAGCTCGAGATCAATCTGGTCCAGCGGAGAGCGATCAGGGGGCTCGTTGATTTCAGCTGTGCCCCCCGGGCCAGGCCTGTATACTCCGGAATCGCCTAAAATTCCAAGCGTAGGAGCGGTTAAATTAGAAACCCGGACTGGCGCCAAGCCCGTATTCGATACACGGGTTAAAACCCCATCCGTTCCATCGACCCGAAGTTCGAAGCTTTGCTTTATATCATAAGCATTAATTCTACCAAGACTAAAAGTCTGGCCCAAATCGTTTCTGCCAACGGTAAGCCTAAAAGTCCCACTGGGTTCTAGGCCAACTCTGGAAAAAATCTGGCCAAAACTTGTCTCGAAGAGATATTTTCTACCCTCTATTTGATAGGTCTTGCGAAAAGTTTCAGTCACTGTCCCGCAATAATTTCGGTGTGGAAGATTAATTAAAAGCTCTCCGCTCAAGTCAGTTTGAATTTGAACGGATTGACGCGCCGAGCCAAGCTGGCGGGTATCCATATACTTGAATAGTTTACTCGGCGTCTGAGCAGCTAGCTCAAATGCAGGGATTAGAAAGATAAGCAGAAACTTGGAAATGAATGAGGTTATGGCGCGATAATTTATCATGGGCGTCTCCAAGGGTTAATCGCTATATTTACGAAGGATATCAATCAAAACGCTTCTGATAGCCCTCGATTGCGTTAAAGCTCAAGTGGGATTAAATCACATAAATCGTGGCCTACTCAAGAAAAAGAGTTCAGGTATCCACGGCTATTTTAAATAGCATTTAACCCGGCGGTAATTCTGCCGCTTCGAATGGAAAACCCTAATCGGATTTGCTGTTTTTCTGAACGGTTAGTTTTTTCCACCCCCGATTTGAGTACAAATTTTTGAACCCCCTCGAGAAATAAAGATTCTTACATATCCAGATACTATGTAACTCTTCCCTCCCCAAAACTTAAAGTGTTTCGAACTTAGTTCTGACACAAAAACGCTAACTCTACAAATTCATTGCAGTTATAAGATTTCCTAGCTTTTAACGTTCATAAGATTGAAATATTTGGTATCTTCCTTAAAACGATTCGGAGATGCTCCTATGACACCTTTTGTTCGTCTCTCGGGAACGATACTGCTTATTTGGACTCTTGCCTTTCACCAACTGGCCCACTCCCAAACTTTACTGGGCCAAATCGAAAGTGAACCCTATTCCAGAGATAGCTATCCACGCGAGAGGGTTGCTGACGTCGTGAACCTCTCTGCCGACATAGATCATGACGGGATCTTAGATTTTATTGTCTCATCTCAACGTAGACTGTTTCTCAACAGCTTCTTTGGCTTGACCGGCGGTATCAATGTGTACTCAGGTGCAACCCTGGATCCGTTAACCGAGCCGAACGAGTTAATCGGACAACTTGACAATGACGACTTTGGCGTAACCATCGGCACCGGCGATTTCAATCATGACGGCTTCACAGATATCGCCGTCGGCGCCCCCGACTATTGGGATCTTGAAATCTCTGGTTTGATTCGGATTATTTCCGGCCAAGACTTTTCCACCCTAAAGTCGCTATATGGCGACGAACGCACCGTATATGACCAAGACGGCTACGAAGTAGGTTATACAGAGGAGCACTTGGGAGCAAATTTCGCAGTAAAAGATTTTAACAACGACGGATTTGCTGACATTGTTGCCTGGGGTCGTAGCTACGATCACGATAATGAGACCGGCCATCTGCGTATTATTTCGGGTCAGAACTGGAGCAATATATGCTTTAAAGCCATGAGTATACCAGAAGGGGGAGTTCCGATTCTTCCGGTTCAAGATTTGAATGGCGATGGCAAGCCGGATTTTGCGGTTGCGTCACCTTTTTACAGTTCTAATGGTCTCTCTGAAAACGGCAAAGTGTTCTTCTACTCAGGCGCGAACTGTCAGCCACTCTCGGTGAGCATAGTGGGCACGAGTAGTTCTCAACACTTGGGTTTGGGAATCAAGCTTGCCGGAGATGCGAACAACGATACCGTCAAGGATCTTATTATTGCAGATAGAGACGGCTTCAAAGTGTTTTCAGGCGGGTCACCCGCAACCTTATTGAAAACACTTAACGTACTCAGTTTCATGGGTGGTACCGATCGACGTCCCAAGTTCGAGCGAGGAGGGTTTCCAACGCATTTCATTACAGGTTTTGAATTCAATTGGGATTTTAATTTTGACGGAACTCTCGATCTAGTTATGGCTGTCGAATCCGAAAATTCACATATTCCCGGACAGTTAGAAATTATTTCAGGCCTCGACACAACTTTGATCGGAGAGATGCGTCTGAGTGATTTGACCTCTGAGGATTCCTATTATGAGTTCCCTTTTTCATCCTCCAGCCTGGTAAACCCAGAGTATGATCTCAACGCTGACAGCATTCCCGATTTCATTATTGCACCAGCAGAAACTTACCGCATGAGCGGAAACGAGCTTAGGCGGGTTGCGCACTTATATGTGGTATCCGGTTCATGTCCGGTAGAAGCAGTTCTTAAACATAAGCCAGTTAATGAAAGTGACGTTGTAATTGGGTCCCAAGTCGTCGAAGCCGAGGTATACACTTGCACATTGAAGAAACCACCGATGCTATTTCTCACGCACGCCGGGGTAAATTATCCCCTGTTGGACACCGGCCTGAATGGCGACCGAACCGCCAACGATAAGACGGTTGCAACCACCATAAACTCCAGCGCCGGGGCCCAATCGGTTCGCATTCAAGGCCTCATTAATAATGGCGTCAATCTTCCGATCGATGAGACTTTTACCATTTACGGCAAGACTAACTACTATATGCTTTCTGCAACGTACGGTTGGGTTCCAGTCGATGGAAGCGACGTTGCCATTCAGGAGTTGATCGGGAAGAACGACGCGTCACATACCGTACAGATCCCTTTCAATTTCAATTATTACGGCAAGAACTACAACTCTGTCGACATAAGTACAAACGGCACCTTGGCGTTCGGATTACCGCAAGACCAGCACTTTAGCTTGGGATCAAATGTACGCTTACCGAATATAGACTTGCCTATCGCGCTGGTAGCGCCGCTTTGGAGCAGTTATCAGAATCAATCCACAGCACGGATCTATTTTAAAACCACAGGCCCTGTTGGCTCGCGTCAGTTCGTGGTCACGTTTGAGGGCTTCCGATTTCCGCCTGTAGAACTCGACAACGGCACTTTTACTAATTCTCGGGTCGATTTTCAGGCCATCTTATTTGAGAGCAGCAATCAGATTAAGGTGAACTTTAAAAGGGTATATTCACAAGATCCCATACAAAACGCCGGCGGCACATCCACCGCGGGAGTTCAAGCCAGTGCGCATCTTGGGGTGACATATGTGCATAACGACTCTGTGATTCCAGATCAAAGCGCCATTATCTTCTCTCCCACTTTGGATACTCCAACAAGTACACCTACAGCTACTCCCAGCGCAACATCCACCCACACACCCACTCGGACTCCCACTAGCACCCCGACAGTGTCCCCAACACGAACTTCGACTAACACACCCACTACCTCTCCAACTGTGTCGCCAAGTCGAACTGCAACTGGAACTCCAACTGCGTTCTTTACGCCGACGGCCACCGCAACTAGCGCTCCTACGTTCACTCCCACCTCTACCCCTGTGGTGACACCTACAACGCCGGCTTCGAACAAGGATTTCCAAACCAAATTTTCTGCCAAACTAAACAAAGGTAAACTAGAGATCGAGTTCAGAGCCTTTTTAGGATCGGAAGAAGCGATCGCGCAGCTGGCTAGCCGAGCTTGCTTTGTAGAGCTTTATACCAGCAATAACCCCGCGCTGTTTAGGGACAAAACAGCTCAACTGATAACCAAAGGTGTGATTCGGACGACTCTTAAAGGAGCAGCCACTTTGATCAAGCCTAGCTCCACGAACAAAGTTGCGGCTAAGCTTGCTAACGTTCATTTTCTGACCCGCACAATTTGTAGTGACGGAACAAGTGCAGCCTCTCCCGTAGTCACTCTTAAGGCAAAGAAGGGCGGAAAAGGACTTGAAGCGAAAGCTTGGATTAAAATGATCAAGAGAAAGCTTGTCTCAGCCAAATTTAGCTGACCGCCAGCTTGGGCGTATCATATGCGCGTGCGTAAAGCGAAAAGTGATTTAGCTCTGATTAGGAAGTTGAATTAGTTGGTCGGGCTGAGAGGATTTGAACCTCCGACCTCTCCCACCCCAAGGGAATGCTACGACAAATGGCATCGCAGCCCAATGAGATGCTAACCCTTAGTATTCCTTGAAAACAGTAAATATTTCAACTGTTTATACATCTTTTACGTATTTGCTCAAAAACCCCGGGCGAAGCAGGGATATTAAGTATCGCCGACGACTC